>MNEO01000070.1 GCA_001917735.1 Chloroflexi bacterium 13_1_40CM_68_21 | reverse complement strand
CCCGAGGATCGCGTTCGCGCCGAGCTTCGCTTTGTTGGGCGTCCCGTCCAGCGCGAGCAGTTGATCGTCGATCGCGGCTTGGTCCGACGCGTCCCGGCCGGCGAGGCCTTGCGCGATCACGTCGTTGACGTTCGCGACCGCCTTGAGCACCCCTTTTCCGCGGTAACGCCGCTTGTCGCCATCCCGCAGCTCGACGGCCTCGTGCGCGCCCGTCGACGCACCGGAAGGGACCATGGCCGTCGCCCGCGCGCCGCCGCGGAGCGTGACATCGACCGAGACGGTCGGATCCCCGCGCGAATCGAGGATCTCGCGTGCGCGGACGGAGGCGATGGCGGTGTCGCTCATCGGTCCGGGATGGCCGCGACGCCCGGCAGGCTCTTTCCCTCGATCAGCTCGAGGGCCGCGCCGCCACCGGTCGAGACGTGGGTCATCTTGTCGGCAAGTCCCGCCTCCTCGACGGCCTGCACCGATTCGCCGCCGCCTACGACGGTCACCGCGCCGCTCGAGGCAAGGAGCTCGGCGACGTGCCGCGTACCCGCCGCGAACTCGGGCACCTCGAACACGCCGAGCGGACCGTTCCAGAAGATCGTCTTCGAGCGGCGGATGACCTGCGCGTAGCGATCGATCGTGCGCGGGCCAACGTCGACGATCGCAAGGTGTCCGGGGACCTCGTCGACGTCGTAGACCGCCGCACCCGCCGCGCCGTCGGCGTCCTGGCTCGGCGCGGCGACCACGTCGACCGGAAGGAGCAGCTGCTTCCCGTTGCCTTCGACGTCGTCGGTGACGAGGCGCGCTTCGGTCTCCTTGTCCGGCTCGGCGAGAGACCGGCCGACGGAGAGACCCCGCGCCAGGAGGAACGTGTTCGCCATCCCGCCGCCGATCGCGAGCGCGTCGACGCGCGGCACGAGGGAGCGCAGGACGTCCATCTTGGTGCTCACCTTCGCGCCGCCGATGATCGCGAGGAACGGGCGCGCCGGATCCTCGAGGATGCCGCCGAGCGCTTCGAGCTCTTTCTTGAGGAGCAGGCCGGCGTACGCGGGAAGGATGTGCGCGACGCCTTCCGTCGAGGCGTGCGCGCGATGCGCCGTGCCGAAGGCGTCGTTCACGTAGATGTCGAAACCATCCGCGAGCTCGCGCGCGAACGCCGGATCGTTCTTTTCCTCCTCGGCGTGGAAGCGGATGTTCTCGAGAAGGACGAGATCGCCGGGCTTGAGCGCGCGCAGCGCGGCCTTCACCTCGGGCCCGACAGAATCTGGAAGGAGCGGTACGTCGCGTCCGAGCAGCTCCCTGAGCCGCTTCGCGACGGGTGCCAGCGAGAGCTTCGGATCGCGTCGGGTCGGCCGGCCGAGATGCGAAACGAGACCGATCGCCGCGCCGCCCTTCAGCAGCGCGCGGATGGTCGGCAGCGCGGCGCGGATGCGCGTGTCGTCGGCCACTCTGTCGCCATCGAGCGGCACGTTGAAGTCGACTCGGGCGAGCACGCGCTTCCCGCGAGGATCGACGTCCTCGATCGTGCGCTTGCGGAAGGTCACCCCGCGGCTAGCGGCCGGCGGCGACAGGCTCGCGCAGCTTGGATGCGACGAACGAGGTGATGTCGGCGAGGCGGCACGCGTAGCCCCACTCGTTGTCGTACCAGGCGATGATCTTCACCATGTTGCCGAGCACGATCGTGTCGATGCCGCTCACGATCGTCGAGTGCTCGTCACCCTTGAGATCGCTCGAGACGAGCGGCTCCTCGGTGTAATCCATGATCCCCTTGAGCGGCCCCTCTGAAGCGCGCTTGAACGCGGCGTTCACTTGCTCCTTCGTGACATCACGCTTGAGCACCGCCGTGAAGTCGACGACCGAGACGGTCGGCGTCGGGACGCGGAAGGCCATCCCGGTGAAGCGGCCCTTGAGCTCAGGGATGACGAGCGCGACGGCGCGCGCCGCGCCGGTCTCAGACGGCACGATGTTCTCCGACGCCGCGCGCGCGTCGCGGGGATCAGGCGCGACGGTATCGAGGAGTCTCTGCGAGAGGGTCTTCGAGTGGATCGTCGTGAGGAACCCCTTGTCGATGCCGAACTCGTCGTTGAGCACTTTCGCGACGGGCGCGAGCCCGTTCGTCGTGCACGAGGCGTTCGAGATGATGTGGTGCTTTTCCGGGTCGAACTCCTTCTCGTTGACGCCCAGGACGATGGTCTTGTCCTCGTTCTTCGCCGGAGCGGAGATGATGACGTACTTCGCACCCGCGTCGAGGTGGGCCTTGGCCTTCGTGGCGTCGGTAAAGAAACCCGTCGACTCGATGACGATGTCGACAGCCAGGTCCTTCCAGGGGAGCTTCGCCGGATCGCGCTCCGCCAGGACCTTGATCCGGCGACCATCGACGATGAGGCTGTCCGCGGTTGCCGAGACCTCGCCCGGATACTTCCCGTAGTTCGAGTCGTGCTTGAAAAGGTGGGCGTTCATCTTCGGATCGGCGAGGTCGTTCAGCGCAACGATCTCGACCTCGGGGTGACGTTCGATCAAGGCTTTCAAGAACTGCCGTCCGATACGACCGAAACCGTTGATGGCGATCTTCGTCACGGATACGCCTCCCCTGCAGCGCGGATCGGTCTAAAGACTAATCCGGCGCTAGCGGAACCACTCGTCGCGACCGGCGAGCCGCTCCCGTGCATAGATGACTGCACCCAGCATGCCGACATCGCGGCCCAGCGCGGCTGGCACCACGCGGACCGCCGCGGCCGCGACCTTGAACGCGCGCGCCGCGATCGCGCGGCGCATCTCTTCGATCGTGTGGGAAGGTTCATGCTCCGCGATCGATCCCCCGACCACGATGAGCGACGGGCTGATGGCGTTCGCAAGGCCAACTGCAAGATTGCCGAGCGCCTTCTCAGCGCGGGTGATGATCAACTCCGCACGCGGGTCGTGCGCCGCGGCCGCGGCGAACACTTGCGCCGCGTCGTCGACGCCGAACGCCTCGGCGATGAATCGCCCGGCCGCGAGCGACTCGACGCAGCCGTAGCTGCCGCATCCGCAGCGCGGGCCTTCGAGCGCCACCGGGATGTGACCGATCTCCCCCGCCGTATCGGCCGCACCGCGCAGGAGGCGGCCGTCGCTGACGATCGCGCCGCCGATGCCCGTCGAGATCGTGATGTAGATGAAGTTGCGTACGCCCCTCGCGGCGCCGGCGACCGCCTCGCCCACGGCGGCCATCACCGTGTCGCGATCGAGGTAGATCGCATCGAGCTCGAGTGCGCCCGCGAGACGCCGCCCGAGCGGGAACTCGATGAAGCCAACGACGTTCGGCGCTTCGTGCACGATCCCGTCCCGGTGGTCGAGTGGTCCTGGTGCCGAGCATCCGACGCCGGAGAGATCGCGCGCCGACGCGTTGACCGTCGCGAGCGCGGCCCGCGCGCTCTCTGCGATCGCCTGGACGACGTCATCCGCTCCGGTACGTGGCGTCGCCCGCTCGTCGCGCGCGACGAGCCGAGGGATGGGCGCGTCTGCGCGCGCGATGACGCTTCGGATGTTCGATGCGCCGAGATCGATGCCGAGGAAGAGGCTCAGACCTTGGGAAGCTTGCCGGCGAGGTCCGGCGATAGCGCGCTGCCGTTGCCGAACACCTGCTGCTGCGCCGCCTTGTATCCCTTCTTCGCCTTGTCCTTGCCGAACGCCCGCTCGGCGTCTTCATAGATCTGCCGAACGAGTGTCGCGAGGTACGGCACCGACTGCTCCTCGGCGAAGCCCTCGCGCTCGAGCGCCGTCGCATCGATGAGGTCGTCGACGATAGGCAAAGGCCGATCGATCGGATCGGCTTGCTCATCGACACGCATCAGCAGATTCGCCATGCGTGTCTCGATCTTGCCCTTCCCGTAACTGCCGTACTCCACGAGCAGCGCGTTGGACAGAGACGCGAGAAGGCCGCCCTTGCTCGCGACCGACGCGGCCGGCATGCGCGTGACCACGGCGGCGGGCTCCTCCTTGCGGAAGCGACTTAGGAATCCGCCGCGCTTCTTCTCGGCGGCAGCCTCCGCGGATGGCGCGGTCCACTCTCCGCCGCGGGGTCCGGCCGGCGCCGCCGGTGACTCGGGCGCGCGTGCGGATCCGCTCGACCAGGGCTCCGACGCGGCGGGCGCTTGGCGCGGCGCAGTCGGCGCCCAGGCGTTCGACGGTGCCTCCGTTGACGCAGGTGACGGCGTCATCCACGAGGCCGTCGACGATGGTGACGGCGGTGGCTGCGGCGCGCCCCACGGGTCCGCCGGCGCCGCCGGCGGAGCGGACTCAGCGGTGGAGGCTGGCGGCGGCGCCGGAGGCGCGTTCGCCGCGGGGCCGGGGGCGAAAATGCCGGTCAACGATGCAAGCCGGTCGTCGACCGCGGGCGGCACGGGCTCCGCTGGCGGCGGCGGGGCCACCTCTTCGCGTGGCGGTCTTTCCATGAAGCGCTCGGCGAGCTCCGCCTGAAGGTCCGGGCGCACCTGCACGGGTGGCGCGGGGGGCGGCTCGGCTGGCCTCTCCTCCGGCACGGTAGGCGTCCATTCCTGCACCGGTTGCGTCGCGTGCCGTTCGGGCTCCGGCGGAGGCGGCGCCACTAAAGGCTCTGGCGGAGGCGGTGCCGCGGCCTCGACGGGCGCAGGCGGCGGCGCGGGCTCGGGTGCTGGCGTGATGTGCCGCGTCTCAGCGGGAGCCGGTGGCGGTTCCGCGGGGCCGCGCGGCGCGATGATCTCGATGACGCCGTCCCTCACCAGGCCGGCGAGCAGACTCAGGGTCTCCATCTTTCCGAGGCGTAGCTGTTCGGCGACCGCGGTGACGTCGCGCTCGCCGTTCACCGCGAGGAGCGCCCGCCAGCGGTCCGGCGTGAACGTGACCGCACCCGAATCCGCCGCCTTCTCAGAGAGCTTGAAGCGCGCGTGGTCGTCGGGGATCTGCTGACGGATCGCCGCGAGACGGTCGCGGGCTTCCGCGGCCCGCTTGAGCAACGCGACGAGATCCCCGGCCTCGAGATTCGCTTCCGGAGCCGAGGCCCATGGGGTGAACTCGAACTCGCCTTCGGACACCGCGAAGATCGCGCCGAGCGCGGCCTCGCCACCCTCGTTGTCCATAACCGCCGCGACGAGGCGGCCGCCGGCGAATCCCAGCGCGCCCACCTTGCCGCCGCCACGGATCTGCAGCTCGCCGGTCTTGCTCGTTCCCGCAAGGAGGCCGACGACCGATTCCAGCGGGAACTCGCTCGTGGAGCCGCGGAGGGTCACCGCAGCGCGGCCTCCGTCTGCTTGTCGAAGACGTGGAGCTTTTTGAGGTTGAAGCCGACCTGCAGCATGTCGCCGGGTTTCGTGCGGGTCTCGACGGAGACGCGCGCGACGAACGTTTGGCTATCCGCCGCGAGGAGGAGCTGGAGCTCGTTACCGAGGAACTCGACGACGTCGACGCGCGCCTGGAGGGCAAGATGCCCGTCCGCCCGAACGTGCGCCATGTCGTCGATGTCCTCAGGCCGGACCCCGAGGATCACTTCCTTGCCCACCGCCTCCGCCACCTTCCCGGTGAGCGGCGCCTTGAAGAAGCCAGCATCCGCGACGGCGCTACCAGGCGATCCGGTGACCCTCGCCGGGAAGAAGTTCATGGCGGGCGAGCCGATGAAGCCCGCGACGAACAGGTTGGCCGGCCGCTCGTGCAAATTCTCGGGAGTGTCCAACTGCTGTAGAACGCCGTCGCTCATCACCGCGATACGGTCGCCCATGGTCATGGCCTCGACCTGGTCGTGCGTGACATAGATGGTGGTCCGGCGGATCCGCTGGTGGAGCTTCTGCAGCATGGCGCGGGTCTGGATACGCAGCTTCGCGTCGAGGTTCGAGAGCGGCTCGTCCATCAGGAACACCGCCGGCTCACGCGCGATCGCGCGGCCGACGGCGACCCGCTGCCGCTGCCCACCTGAGAGCTCCTTCGGCTTGCGCTTGAGAAGCTGGCCGATCCCGAGCATCTGACCGACCTCGTTCACGCGCCGCTCGATCTCCTGCTTCGGCATGCCGCGCAGCTTCAGTCCGAACGCGATGTTGTCGTAGACGCTCATGTGTGGATAGAGCGCGTAGTTCTGGAAGACCATCGCGATGTCCCTGTCCTTCGGCGGAACGTCGTTCACGACGCGCTCGCCGATCCGGATGTCGCCGCTGGTCTGCTCCTCGAGTCCCGCGAGCATCCGGAGCGCGGTGGTCTTCCCGCAGCCGGACGGTCCGACGAGCACGAGGAACTCGGAGTCGCGTACGGCGAGATTCAGGTCCTTCACGGCCGCGACCTCGCCGAACCGCTTGAAGACGTGATCGTAGGTAACGGTGGCCATCCGCCCGAAAGTATCTCTCACGGGAGGAGTCGGGTCATCGGATACCTCCCCGGCCTGCTGAACGGCGCCGACAGACGCACACGGACGGCGTCCCCGGCCGAGAGCTCGGCCGGCGGCAGCAGCCGGGCGAGCACGCGGACGCGGTAGGCGACCGCGCCGGGCGGTGGGTCGAGCGCGATCTCGAATGTGACCCTTTCCCCGGCACGCACTAGCGTTGCGTCGCTCAGCGCGAATTGACGAGGACGGCCGCTGCTGCGGTCGTACCACGCGATGCGGACGAAGGCCTCGCGCACCGCCGGGTCACGCACCTCGATCGTCGCGCGCAAGCTCACGGGATCGGCCGGGACCGGCCTCAGCTCGCTTTCGATCCCCCAGGCGCGTCCGGCAGGTACGCCGACGAGCAGCGCGGGTCCGTCGCGGCCGAACGAACCGCGCGGGGTGGTCCGCCTGAACCGCCCGTCCTCGTCCGCGACCGCGGGGAGCGCGACGAGCTGCACGAGCACGACCGCGCAGACGACGATCAGCAACAGCTTTCGCACGCGCGGACCGTACCCCAGCACGCGCGTCGTGTCTGTCCTCAATTCGTGCGAACACGTCGCACATTCGTGCGCACGCTGTCGCACAAATGTGCGTGGCCCTGTCTCAGCCCAGCTGCACCAGCCACGTGCCGATCTCGAACGGCTGGAGCTGGACTCGGGCGAGGTCGCCTTCGGTCTCGAGGGGTGCGGCGGTTCGCATCACGTCGAGCCCGGTGTTTCCGAGGTTCGTCTCGCCTTCGCGCAGGTCCAACGGTCTCGACGAGAGGATCGGCCGAGCGAAGCGAACCTCCGCGCGTGCTTCCTTGGGATGCGGATTCACGAGACGGATCACCAGCTTTCCGTCAGGACCCGCGCGAAGCGCGCTCAAGACGACCGGCGTGTTGTACGGATCCGCGAGCGACATGAGCGTGCGTGGGGCGCCGTCGCCACGGACGAGCCAGGGCGGAGACAGCCATTCACGAACCGTTGCCGCGGCAGAGTCGATGTCAAGGTCCTCATCCAGCGGCACGAGCGTGTAGCGGTATATCCGCTCCCCGATGCATTGCGCCGACGGCGTGGCCAGCTCCGGACCCGCGTGCCCGCGGCGCTCGGGCAGATCGCCGCGGGAGAGGAAGCCCACGGCTCGAAGGAGCGTAATGGCGATCGTCCCGCCGTCGTGAAGGACCGAATACTCCCGAAGGCCGTCGACCCCGACGGCGAGGCCGCTCGTCCCGCCCTTCACCGCCACAAAGTCGTGAAGGCATGCCTCGGCGCTCGCGGGCTCGATCCATCCTCGGCGAACGGGAAACCGGTTCAGCCGCTCGATCGTCGCGAACGCCGCGCCGGCATGATGCGTGAGCGCCCGCGTCCCCGTCTCGCAGAGCACGCGCAGGCGGTGGTCGCGGGCCTGGTTTCTGACCGTGAGGGACACATCGACTCGGTATTCGTCCGCATCGAGCGAGATCGCCGCACGCACCGGGCAGTCCACGAGATCGGGTGACCGAGCGAGACGGTCGTCGCGTAGCCCGGCGGGGAGTCGAAGAACGAGATCGACTGTCACCGTCGCGCGATCGCCTGAGACGGTGGCGCTCCGGCTACCGACGATCCCCCGCGAGCCCATGGTCGGCCCCGCGTACGAGTAGGTGTATTCGTCCCCTCGGTCGCCCTCGGAAATGATCACGTTCATGCGGCCGCTCCTGCGGGCCATCTCGCGATCGACGATGACGAAGCTGCCGTCTGGCTCGACTTCGACCCGAAGGTGGTCGTTCAGGATCGCACCATCACCGTCGACGCGGACGTCAGCGCCGGCCGGGCGGACCACGGGAGCGACGCCGAGCCCGCCGGTCTGGACACGCGTCGGCCGTCCGTCGACCTCGATGACCGCCTCACGGGGCCACGGAAGCGGATCCCAGAGCATGGGTACGTCCCCGACGCCCGCAAGCCGTGCCGCGAGTCGGGCAGCAAGCGCCTCACCGCGCTGACGCACGTACGCGAACCTGGGCGCCATGTCGATCTCGTGAACGGCGTCGATGGAACATCCGCAGATGGAATCGTGCGGATGGTTCTGCAGGAGCATTCGCCAAAGCTCGCGGAGCTCGTCGCGCGCGGTGCCGCCGGTGAGCGCATCGAGCGGCTCGCAACGCTCGAGGAGCAGGCGCTCACAAGCGACGTTCTCCTGTTTGATCCACACACGCGTTGAATTGACGCCGCGCAGGATCGGGCGGTAGCGGCCGCTCGCGATCTCGCCGCTCACCGCGTGCTGGAGCGGAGGCATCGCGGTCGCGTACTCTTCGAGGCTCGCTATCCGGAAGTCGACGTTCGGGAAGACTTCCCGCATCGCGCGGACGGCCTCCGGCAGTCGGGGGTACGCGTCGACATGATCGTCGCCCACCATCAGGAGGAGCGCGTCGCCGTTCGCGTATGGGGTCAGACGGTCGAGGATCCGAGCCGTCTGGGCGGCGACGCGCCGGCGCAGCGACGCCGGCGCCTCGTCCGCCGGACCAACAAGAGCCAGTGCATTGGAGTAGTGGTCGACGAGATGGGCCGCCCGCACCCGGTCGCCGGAGGGTGCCTCCCACCAGAACTCGCTCCCGACGGACTCGCCCTCGTCGCCCATGCCCCGCGCGAAGACGTAGGTGTCGTATCCGAACCCGCGGAGGACCTGCGGGAGCTGGGCGGGATGGCCGAACGGGTCGGCGACGTAGGCCACTCGCGCGGCGCGCCCGAGCTCTCCGGCGCTGCGCAGTCCCTCTTGAAGGTTGCGCAGGATCGATTCCCCCGAGACCAGGAGAAGGTCCGCGAGGACGTGCCACGGGCCGATGAGAAGACGCTCCCCCTTCACGAGCGCTTCGACGCGCGGCCGGTCCGCGGGTCTTTTCTCGAGGTAGTCCTGGATCGCGATGGTCTGTCCGTCGAACGTGAACGAGCGAAACTCGGTGTCTCGCTCCAGGATGTCGAGCAGCCGCGAGACCATCGGGACGAGTCGCGCGCGATAGCCCTCGAACCGCTCGTACCACTCGCGATCCCAATGTGTATGCGGGATGACGAACGCGCGCCAGCGGAGGCGGCGCCGGAGGAGGGCGATCGCCCTCGGCGCAGCGAGTCCCGAGACGATCCCGATGGTCATCCCGCCGAGAACATCGAACGGGTAATGGACGCCGACCACGAGGCGGGCGAGGGAAGCGGCCACGCCTAGTAGAAGGATCGGCACGCGGAAGCGCGGCGTGACGTAGGCGAAGGCCACCGCCGCACCCATGGCGAGGGCCGCGTCGCCGGACGGGAACGAGAACGAAGAGGGATGGGCAACCACCGTCTCCGGCGCGGGAAGGCCCCCCGGCGCGTTCGGGATCGCGTCGAAGGGTCGCGGCCGCCGAACGACGAGCTTCAGGATCTCCGCAAAAGCCCATGCATCGACGAGGCCGATGACCGCCGTCGCCGTGGCCGTGATGCCGCGCCGCGTGAGACCACGCGAGCGAAGCAGGAGGAACGCGAGGATCCACCAGAAGAAGCCGTTCCAGTTCAGATAGGTGAGCGAGACCGCGATGACCGACGTGACGACGTTCCGCTGCGCCGCCAGCGCGAGGTAGAGCTGCGTGTCGAATGCGCCGAGCGCACCGAGGATGTCGTTCAACGCGTGCGAACGTGACGCCAGATGAAGAGCGCGATCCCCACGACGATCACCCCGGCGACGACGTAGTCGAGGCCGCGCAGCTGATGCTTGAGGTCCTGCCAGTTATCGCCGAGGAGCATCCCCGCCCAGACCAGGAGCATCACCCAGGGCACCGCGCCGACGATCGAGAAGAGCGTGAAGCGCCAAAGCGGCATCCGCGCAACGCCGGCCGGTACCGAAATGAACGTGCGAACGATGGGTAGCATGCGCGAGAAGAGCACCGTGAGGTCGCCCCAACGTTGAAACCACCGATCCGCGGTCTCGAGATCGTGCGCGCTGATGAGGACATATCGCCCGTAGCGCTCGAGGAGCGGACGACCGCCGAGCGCCCCGACCGCGTAGCTGACGAGGGAGCCGGCGGTGTTGCCGATGACACCCGCGAGGACCGCGCCCCAGTAGGTCCATTGCGAACCGGTCAGCGGCTCGATGACCCCCCGCGACACGCTCCAGCCGGCGAAGGGCAGGATGAGCTCCGAGGGGATCGGGATGGCGGCACTCTCGATGCTCATGGCTATCACGACTCCGAGATAGCCGAACGCTCCGTACAGAGAATCGATGAAGGGAAGGACGAATTGGTCGAGGGCGTCGATCACTCGTCGGTATCGTAGAGACACCCGTGACTCTCTCCTCGGCGCTCGACCCTGACATGCGCGAGGCGCTGCGCCTACAGCGGAGCGCCGATCTCGTGGTCGGCATCCCGAGCTTCCGCAACGCGGCAACGATTGGCCACGTGACGCAGGCGGCGGCGGAGGGGCTGCGCGCGCACTTCCCTGACGCGCGAGCGGTCATCGTCAACGCCGACGGCGGGTCGGAGGACGGCACCCCCGAACGGGTGCGCACGTCCGCCGACGGCGTGCCGGCCATCGCGGGCCGCTACCAGGGTCGCTCGGGCAAAGGCTCGGCCTTTCGCGCGATCTTCGAAGCCGTGTCGTTGCTGAACGCGAAGGCGTGCGCGGTCGTTGACAGCGACCTCCGAAGCATCACTCCGGAGTGGATCGCGCGACTGCTCGGCCCGGTGGTCCGCGGCGAAGCTGGTTACGTGACACCGCTCTACGCCCGCCACAAGCACGACGGCACGATCACGAACACGATCGCCTACCCGCTCACCCGGGCCCTGTACGGCGCGCGCGTGCGGCAGCCGATCGGCGGCGAGTTCGGGTTCGCCGCGGAGCTCGCGCACGGGTGGATCGCCGAGCCGGTGTGGGAGACCGACGTCGCGAAGTTCGGGATCGACATCTTCATGACCACGACGGCACTCACGCGCGGCGTTCGGATCGCCCAGGCCTTCCTCGGCGCGAAGATCCACGACCCCAAGGACCCGGGCGCGGACCTTGGTCCGATGTTCACGCAGGTCGTCGGCACGTTGTTCTCGCTCGCGCGCCGCAACGAAGGCGTCTGGAAGGGCGTCACCGGATCGAACGACATTCCCGTCATCGGCGAGGTGCGGCCGGTCGAGCCCGAGCCGGTGAACGCGAGCGTTCCGATCCTGGTCGAAAAATTCCGCGCGGGCGCCAACGAGCAGGCCACCGCCTGGGGCGGCCTCCTCTCGCAGCGAGCGCAAGACGTGGCGCGGCAGGCAGCTGACACCGGCGACACGCGCGGGATCAGCGGCGACCTGTGGGCGCGCGCGGTGTACGACATCCTCGGCGCGGCGAAACGGCGCGAAGACACCGAGACCCTGGCGCGGGCGCTCCTCCCGCTGTATTTCGCCCGGGTGGCCGCGTTGATCGACGAGGTGAAGGGGCTCGACCAGGCGGGCGCGGAACGGGTCGTCGAGCAGCAGGCCCTCGCTTTCGAGCGCGCGAAGCCGTACCTCCTGGAGCGCTGGGCCTGACCGTCTCCCTGAAAGAGGACGCGCTCGTCCTCGTCACCGAGGACGATGGCGGACTGCCCCTGGGCGCGTCGAGCCCCCTCGGCCTCTATTACCACGACACGCAGTACCTCTCGGGCTACGGGCTCCGCGTGAACGGCACGCGGCCGATCCTGCTTTCGGCGAACACCGAGCAGAACTACGTGGCGACCTTCCAGCTCATGCATTCCGAAGGCGCGACCCTGGGCGCGGCGCGACACGCCGCCGAGACGCTCTCGATCCGACGCACGCGCTTCCTCGCGGATGGCCTGCGCGAGCGCGTCGGCGTGCTGAACGCGAACGCGCATCCCGTCGATATCACGGTCGAGCTCGAGTTCGAAGCGGCGTTCCGCGACATGTTCGCGGTACGCGCGTACCGCGACCACCTGAGCACGGAGCCGCTTGCGTCCACGCGGGGGCCCCACGAGGGCGGCCTCATCTTCGAGCGAGTCGGGCGCGACGGTGTACGCCGGACGACGGAGATCACGCTGCGCCCCGCGCCGGACGCCACCCTGGGCAATGTCTTCAGGGTCACGCGCACGCTCGGCCCGCAGCAGTTTCTGCAGCTCGAGCTCGCGGTCATCCCGCGCGAAGACGGCGCCGGGGCGGCTCCGTCGCCCGATCGTTTCGACGATGCCATCGACGCCCTGAACGCGCGGTACCGGCGGTTCCTACGTACCTGCTCCCGTTACAGCACGAGCTCCGAGACCCTCGACGAAGGGCTGATCACGCGCAGCGCGCTCGATCTGCGCGCGCTCCTGGAGTTCCACCCGAGCGGACCGTTTCCCACCGCGGGCATCCCCTGGTACGCGGTGCCGTTCGGCCGCGACGGGTTGATCTCGGCGTACCAGACCCTCGGTTGGAACCCGGATGTCGCACGCGGAACGCTGCGTTTGCTCGCGAGCCACCAGGGACAAAAGGTCGACGACTACACCGAGGAAGAGCCGGGCAAGATCTTCCACGAGCTGCGGCGCGGAGAGCTCGCGCGGCTCGGCGAGATACCGCATCGGCCGTATTACGGCTCGATCGATGCGACGCCGCTCTTCGCGCTCGTCTTCGCGGAGACGGTGAAGTGGACCGGCGATCGCACGATCTGGCGGGAGCTGCTTCCCGCCGCCGAGCGCGCGCTCACCTGGTGCGACACGTACGGCGACCCGGACAAGGATGGGTACGTCGAGTACGGGATGCGCGGGAGCGATCTGCGCAGCCAGGGTTGGAAGGATTCGGCGAACTCGCTCTCCGATCCGGACGGCAAGTGGTCCAAGCTGCCCGCGGCACTCGTCGAGGTGCAGGCGTACGTCTATGCCGCCAAAGCCGGGATCGCCGATCTCTACGCGGTCGACGGCGACCACGCGCGCGCCGATCGCCTGCGGGCCGAGGCACGCGAGCTTCAAGAGCGCTTCGAGCGCGACTTCTGGATGGAGGCCGAGTCGTGCTACGCGCAGGCGCTCGACGGGAACAAGAGACAGGTCCCCGCGGTCACGAGCAACGCCGGACATGCGCTCTGGTGCGGCATCACTTCGCCTGAGCGCGCGGCACGCCTCGCGCGGCGGCTCATGGCGCCAGACATGTACACGGGCTGGGGGATTCGCACGCTCTCGAGCAAGTACCCGACCTACAACCCGATGAGCTACCACAACGGCTCGGTGTGGCCGCACGACAATTCGCTGATCGCGCAGGGCTTCGCCCGCTATGGCCTGCGCGAGGAGGCCAACGAGATCGTGGCCGCGCTCATCGAGGCTGGTCGGCGCTTTCCCAACAACCGGTTGCCGGAGCTCTGGTGCGGATTCCAGCGCGACCTCCGCTTCTCGGCGCGGCCCGCGGATTACCTCGTCTCATGCATCCCGCAGGCGTGGTCCGCCGGGATGGTCTTCCTCTGCCTGCGCGCGCTCCTCGGGATGCAACCGGACCTCGCGACGCAGCAGCTCCTGCTCGATCCGGCGCTTCCACCCTGGCTGGAGCGGATCGACGTGCGCGACATGCAAATCTTCGACTCCCGCGCGACCTTCCGGGTCCGGCGCGGCCCGCGCGGCGACAGGGTCGTGGGGGGCAAGGGACGCGTGGCTCGCGCGCCCACGGCCGCCACGGCATGAGCCGCCGGCGCCCGCGCGTCCTACTCGTTCACTACACCGCGCCCTCCATCCCGGGAGGCGTCGAGCAGGTCATGGGCGCGCATGCCCGCGCACTGAAGGATGCCGGTGCCCTCGTGACGATCGTCGCCGGACGCGGCCGCGCCCCGAAGGGCACCCGTTTGGTGCGGGTGCCCGAGGCGGATTCTCGCCATCCCGCGGTCCTGCGGGACTTCAGGGCCTTGGCGCGCGGCGAGCGCACGAAGGCGCACGACGTCCTGGTGGAAAAGCTCGTGCGCCGCCTGCGTCCATTCTTCGCGAAGGCCGATCGCGTCATCGCGCACAACGTCCTCACCATGCACAAGGACCTCGCGCTCACCGAAGCGCTGGTCTGGCTCGCGAGCGAACGGCCCGGTTTGGTCATCGCGTGGACGCACGACCTCGCGTGGTCTGATCCGCAGTACGCCTCCGAGCGGCACCCCGGCGATCCGTGGGAGCTCATAGCGCGCGCCCATCCCGGCGTCCGCTATGTGGCCGTCTCCGACGAGCGTGCTCGGCAGCTCGCGTCCGTGACCGGCCTGTCGCGCGAAAAAGTCGCGGTCGTCCCCAACGGCGTCGACATGGCCGCCTCGCTCGGTCTGTCCGCGGCGGGCGCGCGCCTCGCGGAGCGGCTCGACCTCTACCGGTCCGATCCGCTGCTCGTGCTCCCGGCTCGTCTGACCCGGCGCAAGCGGATCGAGGCTGCGATCGCCGCAGTCGTCGCGCTCCGCGGACGGGGCCATCGGGCGGCGCTCGTGGTGACGGGCCCGCCCGGACCGCACAACCCCGCGAACGAGAGCTACCTCGCCGAGCTCGCCGAGCTCGCCGGTCGCGCACCCGGGGTCCACATTCTTCATGCGCTTGGCGTGCGCGCGCCATACCGTCTGGTCGCGGATCTCTACTCCCTCGCCGACGTGCTCGTGCTGCCAAGCGAGAGCGAGGGCTTCGGCATTCCACTCCTCGAAGCGGCGCTCCACCGGCTGCCGATCGTCTGCAGCGACCTTGCGCCGCTGCGCGCGCTCGCCGCGGATGCGGCGACCTACGTGAGCCCGGATGCCTCGGGCGAGGCGATCGCGGAAGCCGTCGAGCGCGCCCTCGAGGAGCCCGGCGCGCGCTTCCGCTCGCGCGTGCGCGCGCTCTCGTGGCCGCGCGTGCTCGACGAGCAGGTGGTCCCGCTCGTGCTCGGGGACCTCGCCTAGATGCTTCGCCCGTGAAAGTGCTCGTCGCGATCACCGAGCCCGAGCGTGAGAGCGCGCTCGTCGAGACCGCGGCCGCTCTCGCCTGCGGCGGCGAGGTCGTTCTCGCCTCGGTCATCGAGGTGACGCGCGAGGACACGCTCGCGTCCGCACAGCCCGAGGCGCGCGGCCGCCGGCGGGCCCTCGACGCGCTCGCGGCGGATCTCGCCGGACGCCACGTCCGATCGCTCGTTACAGTCGCCCGGGTCGGGTGGGACGCCATCCGCGATGCGTGCGCCAGCGAGCGGCCCGACCTTCTGCTCGTCGGCTGGCGGCGGCCCGGGTGGGATCTGCTCGGCACCACGATCGAGGCGATCCTTCGCGATCCACCGTCCGACGTCGCAGTGGTGAAGGGCGCGCCGGCCCGGGCTCGGCGGATCCTCGTCCCGGTCCGCGGCGGTCGCTACGCGCAGCTCGCCGCTCGGCTCGGTATCGAGCTCGCGCGGGCGCAGAACGGGTCGGTCACGCTGCTGCACGTCGCGGAGCCTGGCGGCGGCAAGAGGCGCTCGACGCTCTACCAGCTCCTCGGCGAGCGCGCGTACGACGAACGTGTCGAGCGGCTCGTCACGCGATCGGGCGATCCCGCGAGCGTGATCGGTGAGGAGCTCGCGGAGCACGACGCGATCGTCTTCGGCGCCACCGGGCGCGAGGGCGCGCGCGATCCGCTCGGACCCATCGGCCATTCGCTCATCGACGCGGCCCGCAACGCGGTAGTCGTGCGCACGAGCGCCCCGATCGCATCAACGGTCTTCGTCGAGCGGACCCGTCTTCCGCAGGAGCGCGCCGATCGCAGCCGTGTCCTGGGGGAGATCGTCGACAAGTGGTTCGTCGAGAACACGTTCAGCTCGAGCGAGTTCGCGGATCTGCGCCGCTTGGTCGAGGCCAAGGAGCGACAGAACCTGCGTATCTCGGTCGGACTTCCCACCCTCAACGAGGAAACGACGATCCGCCAGGTCATCCGCGCCATACGATCGCGGCTGGTCGAGCGCTTTCCGCTTATCGACGAGCTGGTCGTCATCGACTCCCGCTCCGAGGACCGCACTCGGAAGATCGCCGAGGAGGAAGGCGTGCCGGTCTTCATCCACGACGAGATCCTTCCCGAGACCGGGAGCCACCGCGGCAAGGGCGAGGCGCTGTGGAAGAGCTTGCAGGTGCTCAGCGGCGACATCGTGGTGTGGATCGACACGGACGTCACGAGCGCGCATCCGAAGTTCGTCTACGGGATCGTCGGCCCGCTGCTGCTCCGGCCCGACCTTCAGTTCGTGAAGGCCTTCTACCAGCGTCCGCTGCGCATCGGCGACGAGCTCCAGGCGACCGGTGGCGGCAGAGTGACGGAGCTTGCGGCGCGTCCGATCCTCAATCTCTTTTTTCCGGAGCTATCGGGGATCGTCCAACCGCTGAGCGGCGAGCAGGCCGGCCGCCGCACGCTGCTCGAACAGCTGCCGTTCTTCTCCGGCTACGGCGTCGAGACGGGCTTGCTCGTGGACACGCTGCAGCGCGTCGGTCTCGGTGCGATCGCGCAGGTTGATATGAAGCAGCGAATCCACCGCAACCAGTCGCTCCACGAGCTATCGATGATGAGCTTCGAGGTCCTGCAGGTCGCGCTGAAGCGGGTGGGCGAGGCGCAGAACACGAACCTTCTCGAAGAAGCCAATTTCACGATGAAGCTCATCGCGGCGTCGGGCGGAAAGCTGCATCTCGAGCTGCACGACATCATCGACGTCGAGCGTCCACCGATCTCGACGATCCCCGCGTACCGGGCGAAGCACAAGCGCGATACTCCTGCTGATTGAAGGTCCTTCGTTCTATCGCCGATGCCCGCGCGTTCCGCGCGGCGTCGGCCAAGGCCTCCATCGGTCTCGTCCCGACGATGGGTGCGCTCCATGCAGGGCACGCCTCACTCATCGAGCGTGCCGTTCGTGACGATGACCTGGCCGTTGTCTCGATCTTCGTCAACCCGATCCAGTTCGGTCCGCACGAAGACTTCTCCGCGTACCCGCGCGACGAGCCCGCTGACATCGCGCTGTGCGAGCGCCTCGGGGCCGCGATGATCTTCGCGCCAAACGTTGCTGAGATGTACCCGGAGGGCGATGCGACCCGGGTGCAGCCTGGGCCGATCGCGGCGCGGCTCGAGGGCGCGGCGCGGCCAGGCCACTTCAGCGGCGTGGCGACCGTCGTGACCAAGCTCTTTGAGATCGTCCGGCCCGACGTCGCGTACTTCGGCCAGAAGGACTTTCAGCAGCTGCGCGTGATCCAGACGATGACGCGCGACCTGCGGCTCGGCGTCCGCGTCGTCGGCTGCCCGATCGTGCGCGAGCCGGATGGTCTGGCGCTGAGCTCGCGCAACGCGTATCTCACGCCGGACGACCGTCGGCATGCGCTCGCGCTCTCGCGCGGGCTGTTCGGGGCGCGGGACGACTGGGCGCGCGGCGAGCGCGATCCCGCGAAGCTCTGCCAGCGGGTGCGTGAGACGGCATCCGGGCCCGGCGTGAGCCTCGAGTACGTCGCCGTCTCCGATCCCCTCACGTTGGACGACCTCGTCCGGTCGGCCCCGCGCGCCGTGATCACGCTCGCCGCGCAGGTGGGCAAGGCGCGGCTCATCGACAACGTGCTGCTCGGGATGTCGATCGAGGACCTTCCATGACGACGATCGCCGAAGAGATCGGCACGGTACCGAGCGAGCCGGTCGTCGCGGAGCTCTCGCTGCGGGCGGGGCGCGGACGAGCTCTGCTCGGCACGATCACCGCCGCCCACTTCTCGCACCACGTCACGAATTCGCTTCTCAATCCGCTCTTACCCCTGATCCGCGACGCTTTCGCGCTGAGCTATGCGGAGAGCGGCCTCGCGGTGTCGGCGTTCTCCATCGCCTCGGGACTCGCGAACGCCCCATGGGGAATGCTTGCCGACCGCGTGGGTTCGCGCGTGGTGATTGTCGGAGGGCTCTTCCTCATGGGCGCGGCAAGCGTGGCGCTCGCCATGGCGGGCGCCTACTGGCAGCTGCTCGCCCTGCTCGTGCTGCTCGGGGTCGTGTCAGGCTCTTACCACGGTCCGGCCGCCGCGCTCATCGCGCGGACGTTCTCGCCGCGCCTGCGCGGTACGGCGATGGGCATTCACATCACGGGCGGGCATCTCTCCTTCTTTGCGGCTCCCGCGATGGCGGGGATCGTCGCGACGGCTACCGGCACATGGCGCACGCCTTACGTCTGGTTCGCGGTGGCGCCGATCCTCTTTGGCGCGCTGCTCTGGCTGGTCGCGCCCCATCTGCACGAGCGCGCCGCGCCGGGCGATCGGTTCGCGGCCTTCCGCGAGATCGGACAGGTCTTCCGCGACGTCGGGCCCGTCGTCTCGCTCTCGATCGCGTTCCAGTTCGGCATTGCGGCCTTGCTCGCGTTCCTCGCCCTGTACCTGGTGGACGCCCGCGGCCTGTCGCCGGCGCTCGCGGCTGTCTTCTTCGGCGTGCCGCAGCTCGTCGGTGTGATCGGCGCGCCTCTCGGGGGCTGGCTCTCGGACCGCTACGGCCGCCGGCGCGTGATGCTGGGCGGCCTCGCGTTCATGGGACCGGCGGTCTTCGCCGTCACCGCCGTGCCGAACGAGGCTCTCCTCGTCACGCTCATCGTGTTCGGCCTGCTCTGGTCGATGCGTTCGACGGTGACCGAGACGCTCGTCATGGACAGCGCCCCCGCGGGTCGCCGGGCGACGGTGCTCGGCGCGTACTACCTGGTGAATGCCCACGTCGGCGGCATCGGCGCGCCGCTCTTCGGTTTTCTCGCCGAGACCGTCGGGCTCGCGACCGCCTTCAGCTGGATCGGGGTCGCTTTCGTCGTGCTGTCCGTGATCGCGCTCCTGATCGGGCGGCGCCTGTAGCTACAACGCGCCGATGACCGGCACGCCTCGCTGCTGGATGAAGTAGACGCGGCCGGCGGCGCTGAACTGCAGCACGACGTCAACCTTGGCGCCCGGGTCCCAGACCGGACCGTCCCGCACGCTGAGCGACAGGTGGTTCACGCGGTCGGCGGCAAACGTCTGAAGGGGCTGCGGCACTGTCTCCCAGACGACGGCCCCGCTCTGGAGCCAGACCTTTTCTGCGCGTATGCCCTGCGGTGCGTCGCTCGCGACGTCCGCACGCAGGAAGATCGTGCCGCCTACGCCGCGTCGCGGGGTCGGCACAGGGCCCGGCATGACGTCGCGGTACAGATCCGACCGGAGGATGTACGAATGGCCTTCCGCGTCGACCCGGTCGGGCGCGTTGCGCGCCTGGGGCGGGAGCGTCGTGGCAGGCCCGCCGCTCGCGGCGCCGCCGCACGCGGCCAGGAGCAGAACGAGCGGAAGCAGGTGCTTCACGCCTATCTAACGCGCAAGCAGCGGGCGCGGTTCCCGACCGAGAATTGCCCCAATGGCGGAGATCTGGATCGAGTAGCAGATGATCACAGACGTCGTCGTCAAACCAGCCAGGAGGAAGGGAAAGGGAGTCTTTGCCTTGCGCGCGTTCCGGAAGGGGGAATTCATCTTTCGCCGCAGACACGGACGCGTCGTCTCGAACGCGGAGATCCGCTCGCTCTCTCGCGAGGACCAGAGCCACCTGTGCGAACTTGACTTCAAGACCAGCGCCATCCTGCTCCCGCCGGGCTGCTACCTAAACCACTCCTGCGATCCGAGCGCGATGCGCAGCGGCGTCAAGGTCTTTGCCTGGAGAAACATCCGGCCTGGAGAGGAGATCACGATCGATTACCGCTTGAACGCCTTTGGGGGCGAACGGTCGAAGTGCGTGTGCGGGAGCGCGAGCTGCAGCGGCGAGATCATCAGCGATTTCTTCACGCTCGGCCCTGCGCGGCAAAGGCACTATCTCCCGTACGCCCCGGCGTTCATTCGCCGCGAGTACCAGCGTCGGTCGAGATCTACGCCGAGCGCGGGTAGACCGCCGAGACGAGGAGTGTCATCGCCTGATTGAGTGGCGCAGGCACGCCGCGCCGCTCGCCCTCCCGCGCGACCGCGCCGGAGATCGCATCCACCTCGGTCGCGCGTCCGGCCTCGACGTCCTGAAGCATCGAGGATCGGTTCGTGCCGGTGAGCGCCGCCATCGCGCGCCACTGGCGCACCGCATCCTCCTCGCTGATGGGAACGCCCGCGGCGCTCGCCACACGGGCGACCTCGCGGGCTAGGCCATCGGCGATCCGGCAGGCCGGCGCATCCGCGAGCAGCTCCGCGTTCGTCTTACGGATGAGCGCGCTCAGCGGATTGACCGCGGCGTTCGTCACGACCTTCCGCCAGACCGACGGCCAAGGATCGTCGACGACGGTCACGTCCATCCCGCCGGCCGTCAGCAGCTTCGCCAGAGCCTCGAGCCTTTCGCGAGATAGCGGACCT
>MNEO01000049.1:1537-7776 GCA_001917735.1 Chloroflexi bacterium 13_1_40CM_68_21 | reverse complement strand
ACCTCTTCGCGCTACCGGAGTTCGCCGGGACTTAGCCGGCCGAGGCTCAGACGCCCGGCGGCAGGAGCGTTTCCCAGCTGATCCCCAGCGGGTCCGGTGCGATCGGGACCAGCTCCCAGCTGACGCCTGCATCGGTGGCCCACGCCGTGCCGCCTGCGGCGAACAGCGAGAGCGTCAGCACGGCCGCGACGAGAAGCGTCTTCAGTGCCTGGGTGATCTTCATCTAGAAACCGACGGCCAGCGGGTCCGGCGCGACCGGGATCTGCTCCCAGCTGATGCCCGCGTCCTCGGCCCATGCCGTGCCGCTTGCCGCGAAGAGTGAGAGCGCGAGCACCGTCCCGATGAGCAGTGCCTTGAGTGTGCGTGCGATTTTCATTCCGACCCCCTCTAGCTCGCGACCTTTACGGCCTCGAGCGCCTGCTGGTAGACGTGCTGGTGTCCGTGTACCGGCGCCTTTCCGCGCGCGGCGCGGCGGCGTTCCTCGATGACGACCTGAATGAACGCTTCGACCACCACCGGGTTGAACTGGGTCCCGGAGTTGGCGCGAAGCTCGCGGAGCGCTTGCTTGGGACGGAGCGCGATGCGGTACGGCCGCTCGCTGGTCATGGCGTCGAACGAGTCGGCCACGGAGATGATCTGCGCGGCGAGCGGGATCTCGCTCCCCTTGAGCCCGGCCGGGTAGCCCGTGCCGTCGAAGTTCTCGTGATGCGCGACCACGATCGGACGGATGCGGTCGAGCATCGGCACGTTGCCGAGGAGGCTCGCGCCGATGGTGGGGTGGGCCCGCATCTCGATCCATTCCTCGTCGGTCAGCTCGGCCGGCTTGGAGAGGAGCGACTCGGGAACCCCGATCTTGCCGACGTCGTGGAAGAGCGCTCCCAGCTTGATCGCAGCGATCTCCTCGGCTCCGAGCCCGAGTTTGCGGCCGACTTCGACCGAGTAGTGCATCGTCGTCGCCGCGTGACCGGAGAGGTGCGACTCTTTGGCCTCGAGCGCTCCGATCAGCGCTCCGATGACCGAGATGTGCGACTGCTCGAGCCGGTCGTTGGTCTGACGCAGGAGCTCGTTGACCGTGCTGAGCTCCTCATTCCGTTGCCGAACTTCCGTGGACTTCGCCATGTACAGACGGAAGGAGAACCACGCGACGCAGAGCGGGACCGTGAAGACGAAGACACCGAACAGGCCGAGGGCCTGGTACGCGAGCGCGAGCGCCGCGCCCTGCACCGCGGTGGCGCCGAAGTTCACCGGCATCCAGCTGTAGTTCGTCCGCCAGACCG
The DNA here is from genome assembly GCA_001917735.1 of Chloroflexi bacterium 13_1_40CM_68_21. The sequence continues at coordinate 6,499 of MNEO01000049.1, read as the reverse complement.
CGACGACGCTCTGGCGCTCGGACATGGCGATGGCGATCGCCGTCAGCGAGGTGTTCACGAGGAAGTACGCCCCGGCCGACAGCGCGACCGAGAAGAGCGTGGGTCCGATGGCGCTCGGTGGCGTCATCCCGCCGGTGAGCCGGTAGAGCTCGCCCGCGGCGAACGCCGAGAGCGCGAACGAACCGAAGTTGAAAGCCGCCTTGCGCAGCGGCTTGCGGCGCGGGGTGATCGAGTTCACGAGCGCCTGCGCGAGGCTCACCCACACCGCCGCCCCTGTCCCGTAGAGCACATACGCCGCGATCACGGCCGCGAACGAGACCGAGATCGCGCTCGACCGGAACAGGAACACAGGTACGCGCTGGGCGACGCAGGCGAGCGCGACCAGCACCGCGAGCATGATCGGGTCGAGCGCGTCCGTCCTCTGCGTGCTCGACGCGGCCATGAGCGCTATCAGTCCGGCGAACGCTACCGTGCCGACGTAGAGATCGATCCGCCCTTTCACGAACGTGCCTCCCATGTAACGCTTTCCCAGGTAACGCTCTCCCATGACACGCTCTCCCATGTGACGCCCTCCCAAGTGACGCTCTCCCACGCGATGCCTTCCCAGGCGATTCCGTCCCAGTTCACGCTGCTCGCGATCTGACCACTCGCGACAAGGACCTTCATAAGCACGGCGGATGGCGCAACGCCCTCGTTCACCAGCGCGGGACGCGCGGTGAGCGCATCGAGCGCGTTGACGGCGGGCGTCCGCGTTCCCGTCACCTTGCGACTACCCGCGACGATGGCGCCCTTCACCTGCGTCGGCGAGTAACCCGTGTGCGCCTGCAAAACGAGCGCCGCAACGCCGGCGGCCATCGCGCTCGAAGCCGACGTGCCGGTGAGGCGCGCATAGGGGCTGGTGTTCGTCCTCTCGCCATCCCGATCCAGCGCAGTCCCAGGAACGCGCAGCGAGACGACGTGCTCGCCGGGCGCGAGGACATCGGGCTTCGCGAACCCGTCGCGCGTCGGACCGCGGCTGCTGAAGGACGACTCGCGGTCGTCTCCCGTTCCGGGGGTCCCGTGGTCGTCGAGCGAGCCGACGGTGATCACGAATGGATCCGCGCCCGGCATGCTGACCGTCCGCGGAGCCGGACCGTCGTTGCCCGCGGCGGCGACGACCGCGATCCCCGCGAACTGAGCCGACTCGACGACGCCCGCGAGAAGCGTTTTGTGGTAGGACGACGTCTGCTCCGCGCCGAACGAAAGGTTGAGGACGCGGATGTGGTACGCGGAGCGGTTGTGCAGAAGCCAGTCGAATGCGGCGAGGACCGAGTGCATCGTCCCGTGGCCCTTTTGATCCAGAACGCGAAGGGAGACCAGCTTCGCGTCCGGCGCGACGCCCTTGAAGCTCTCGCCGTGCGCCGCGATGAGTCCCGCGACGAATGTGCCATGGCCGCTTGGGTCGAGCTGCGTGGCACCGTCGCCGACGAAGTCCATCCGTGCGACGACCGAGTCGTCCAGATCCGGATGCGACGCGACGCCGGTGTCCATGAGCGCGACAGTCACGCCGCGGCCCGTGGCGTTCGACCACGCCCGCTGCGCGTTGATCACTTCCATGGCCGGGCTGGGCTTCGCGTTGCCCTTTTCGTATTGCCTGTCGCCGCCGAGCGCGGTGACGGCCGTGTCTGCCGCGATGAACGCCACGCGGGCGTCGCTCCGAAGGGCGCGAATCGTCTCATCCGAGACGCGTGCCGTGACGACGTCGATGGCGTCCAGAGCGGCGACCTCGGTCGCGCCGGTGGCGCGAGCCTCCGCCGCGACCGCTTCGGCGGCGCCGTGGCCGACGCGAACGAGCGCGTAGCCGCCTGAGGAGAGTGCGGGGTCGACGGGGGCTCCCGTCCAGTTCGTTCCGGAGACGGCGGCGAGGAGGAGAACGGACGCGGCGACCATCGCGACCAAGCGCCGCAACGCCCCACCTCTACGTCCTGTCATTTCCCCCGAAACTCCCAACCGAGTACTACCCACCTGTGGCGAGGAGGTCATCCCCTGTGCGGGTGATGTTCAACTAGACAGGCGAGCGCGCAATGGTTTGGAGGGCGTCCGAGCGACAGTCGAAACGCATGCGACACGTCTTGGATACCGCCCTCCATCAGCCGCACGAGGCCTCACTATCCGCGTTGATTACGAGGCGGGTTGATAGGCGGCCTTCGAGTACAGGCCGGGCTAACTCGGGTCCTTCGTGCTACTCCGCTTGATGCGCTGGTGGAGCTCCCGCGTCGCGGCCTCCGGCTCCGCCCCCAGGTCGCGGCGGAGCATCGCTTCGAGTGCCTGGTAGTGACGCATAGCCAGAGCGGTATCGCCGGACTCGTGATGCGCGCGCATCAGCAAGCGATGCGCCTCCTCGTCATACGGTTCGCGCTGTAGCAGCTTCTCGAGTGGACGAATCGCTTCACGCGGCTCTTTCCATTCGAGCTCGAGCGTCGCGAGCTCTTTCGCCGCCGCGACGAGCTGCCGGTCCGTTTCCTCGCGGTGCCGATCGATCCACGGCGCGGAGAGGTCCGCGAGGAATTCGCCGCGATGCACCGCAACCGCGGCGCGAAGGTGCTGAACGGCTTCGCGCGATCGCCCCGCGTCACGCGCTTCGCGACCTCTTCGCAGCGAGCGCCGGAAGACTTCGAGATCGACATGTATCGACAGCGGCAGCGCGAGTCGATATCCGGCATCGGTGCGTACCACGCTCGTCGCTTCGGACGCGCCCGCTGATGCGAGCGCCTTGCGGAGCGCGTGCAGCGTGAAGTGGAAGTTGGAGAGCGCGGAGGCCGCATCCGTTTCGGGCCAGAGCTGCGCGACGAGGTCGTCGCGCGAGACCGCGCGCTGGCGATCGAGGAGCAGCAGCGCGAAGAGCTCTTTCGCTTTGCTCGTCCGCCACCCGCGATCGCTGATCCGCGCGCCGCTCGCGCGCAGCTCGAACGGGCCGAGCATGAATGCCTGGATGCTCTCCCCGGCCGCCGAAGGGATGCCTTGGGCGGCGGTGGCCGGCACGACCGGAGCGGGCTGAAGGAGCAGGGCGAGCGAGCGCGTCTCGTCCGCTGGGAGCTCGAGGTCCGGAAGTCGCTGACGCAGCGCGTCGGTGAGCGCCGGGCGCAGCAGGAGGAAATCGCGATAGCGCTCGGCGGCGACCGCCCGCAGCGCGGGCTTGGTCGCCTCGACCATCCAGTCGGCGACGGCGGTCGCGAGGAGGATGGCCTTCGCCTCGAGGTAGCGCGCACCGATGGCGCCGGCCGAGGTGCGCGCTTCGCCGTATGCCTTGAACGCGCCGTCGCGGTCGCCTTCGGCCTCGAGGATCGAGCCGCGCGCGATCGCCACGCGGATGCCTGGGACCGGTCCCGAGGATGACGCGGCGATCGCCTCAGCGGCGCGTAGCGCGTCGTGCGCCGAGGTCGCTTCCCCGCGCAGCGCGCGCAGCTCGGCCGCTGTCGCGTGCAGCTCCGCGATGATGCGATCGTCGCCCTGATCGCGGCTCAGCTCGACGCCCGCGCGGTACACCTCCTCGACCGCGCCGCGCTCGGCGGTGAGCGAGTGCACGGTCATGAGCGTCGCGCACATCGCGGCCTGTGCGAGACGGAGGTCGTTCGCGCTCGCGATCTCGAGTGTCTGTCGAAGCGTGTCGAGCGCCTCCGCGGTGTCGCCGCGCCGGGTGCGCACGTCGACGAGTCCTGCCTCGGCCCAGCAGAGCGCGGTCACGTCCGCGCTCTTCTGTTGAAGAGCGAGCGCGCGAAGATAGGTGCGCTGCGCGACGTCGAGCTCGCCGAGGAGGTGATGCAGCTGCGCGAGAGCGAGAGCCTCCGCGAGCTCGCCGGTCCGGTCCGAAAGCAGGGAGAACATCGCCTCGGCCTTGAGGTGCGCCCTCGTCGCGTGCTCGAGCTCGCCGAGGTCGGCGTGACAGCCACCGATGAGATGCCAGATCCACGCCGCCTGCGACGACGCGCCCTCGCCGATCAGCTCCTGCGCTTCGTGAGCCTGCGCGAGTGCCTCCCGCGGACGCCGCAGATAGCGAAGCGCCTGCGCCGACCAGGTGAGCGCGCGCGCGAGGCCCTCGTTGTCACGGGCGCGTCGCAGCTGATCGGCCGCGTCGCGGTAGTGCGCGAGCGCGCGCTCGTAGTCACCGCGCACGCGGTGAAGAAGACCGCGGAGGAGCAGCACCCATGGGAGCCGCCGCTCGACACCGGGCGGGAAGCCATCGAGCCAGCGCTGCAGCGTCGCGACCTCGCTGCTCTGCACCACACGCTCGCCGTGATCGCGAACGAGCTGTGCTGCGCGCTTGTGCTCGCCGGCCTGCTGCAGGTGATGGATCGCGCGATCGACGTCGCCTCGAGCGAGGGCGCGTTCGGCGTGACCCCGATGGAGCTCGACGATCTCCGCGGCGGGCAAGAGCTCGCGCGCGCGGGCGCGAAGGAACTCCGCGAAGAGCGGCTGAAAGCGGTGACCGGCGCCTGCCGCGCCGTCCCGCATGACGAGCCCGGCCTGTTCGAGCGAGGCGACGACCTCGCGGGATGCGCCGCCGGCCGACACCGACTCGTCCTCCTCGAGACGCTCGAGGAGCGACCAGCGAAGGAGCGTGTCCTGATCTTCGCGTGACCCGCGACCGAGGACTTCGCTGTTGAAGTACGCGTAGAGCTCCGCGCCACTCCCGCGGAACTCGCCGAGCTCGCGCCAGCCGCGCTCGCGGACGAACGCGGCGGCGAGGCGCAGGCCCGCGGGCCAGCCACCGGTGCGCCCATAAATGGCATCGATGGCGTGCTCGGGCAGATCCAGGCCGAACTCGCCGCGCAGCAGCTCGATGGCCTCGGAACGCGTGAACGCGAGCTCCGCCGCCGAGATATCCAGGACCGTACCGGCGAGGCGCCAGCGCGGCAGCCCCCCGAGCTGCGGCGTGCGGCGTGTGGCGAGCACCAGATGCGTGCTCTCGGGAAGGAGCTCGAT
>MNEO01000049.1:0-1312 GCA_001917735.1 Chloroflexi bacterium 13_1_40CM_68_21 | reverse complement strand
AGGGTCGTCTTGCCGTAGCCGGCGGCCGCGTGCACCAGCGTGAGCCGATGGCGCTCCGCGCCCCCAAGCCGCTCGAGGAGCCGCTGCCGCTGCAGCAGCGGGAGCGGAAGCGATGGTGGGGCGTACCGCGTTCGATCGGGTCTCCGGCTCGCGACGGTCAAGGCGCTAAGGATGCACTCCGACCGCGCGCATGACGGTCGCGGTGACGTATCCGAGCACGAAACACCCCGGGATCGTGAGCACCCAGGCGGTGACGATGCGCCCGGCGATGCCCCACCGCACCGCGGAGAGCCGCCTCGTCGCGCCGACGCCCAGGATCGCGCCGGAGATCGCATGCGTGGTCGAGATCGGGATACCGAAACGCGTGGCGACCTCGATCACCGTCGCGGCGGCCGTCTCCGCCGCGAATCCGTTGATCGGCTTGAGCGCGGTGATGCGCATACCCATGGTGCGGATGATCCGCCAGCCTCCGCTCGCCGTTCCCAGGCCGATGGAAACCGCACAGAGGACCTTCACCCAATCCGGAATGAAGAAGCCGGGGCCCGTGGGCACGACGCCGTAGGCGGCAAGAGCGAGGGCGATGACGCCCATCGTCTTCTGGCCGTCGTTGCCGCCGTGGCTGAACGCCATGTACGCGCTCGAAAGGATCTGGGCTCGCCCAAAAAAGCGGTTCACGAAGCGGTAGCTCACGTTCCGCAGCAGCCAGTAGAGCCCGAGCATCAGCGCGTAGCCGCCGATGAACGCGACGAAAGGCGAGTAGACGATTCCGAAGCTCGTCTTGTTGAGGCCCTCGACGATGATCACACCCAGGCCATGCACCGCGACCGAGGCGCCGATGATCGAGAAGATCAGCGCGTGGCTGGAAGAGGTCGGCAGGCCGAAGTACCAGGTGAGAAGGTCCCAGGCGGTCGCCGCCAGCAGCGCGGCGATCACCAGATCCTGCGTGACCACCTTCGCGTCGACGATCCCGGCACCCACGGTCTTGGCCACCGCCACACCGGTGAGCGCGCCCACGAAGTTCAGCGAGCCGGCCATGAGGATGGCCTGGAGCGGCGTCAGCACGCGCGTGGCGATCGCCGTGGCGATGGCGTTCGCCGCGTCGTGGAAGCCGTTGACGAACTCGAAGACGATGCCCAGAAGGACGACAAGGACGAGCAGGACCGTGGCGTTGTCCAACTAGCTGTGCTTCACCACGATGGTCTCGACGATGTTCGCGACGTCTTCGCACCGGTCGATCGCGACCTCGACGAGCGAGTAGATGTCCTTCCACTTGACGATCTCGATCGCGTCATCGGTGCCGGCGAATAGCTCG
>MNEO01000023.1 GCA_001917735.1 Chloroflexi bacterium 13_1_40CM_68_21 | reverse complement strand
CGACTTGCAGCTCGCCGCCCAGGCCATGTCGAGCCCAACGGTCAGCGGCCCAGCAGGCAAGCGCCCGTAGACCCTGTCGGTAGGATTGGCCCGTATGGAAGCGGCGACAACAACCGCACCCGCGCTCCGGCCGCTCGGTATCGGCGACGTGGTCGACCGGGTCTTCCGGCTCTACCGCGAGCGCCCGCTCTCCCTCTTCCTGCTCGGGGCGATCCCCTTCGTGGTGTTCCTTATCGCCTACTTCGCGCTCTCGGTCTGGCTCGTCGTGAACATGCTCCCGCTCGCGGGGACGTTCCAGAGGACCGCCGATCCGCTCGCCATCTTGAACAATCAGAACTTCCTCCAGTTCATCGGCGCCGCGTTCGTGTATGTCATCCTGCTTTCGCTGTTCGGCCTGGCCGTCGGGTCGATCATCGCCGGCGGCGTGGTGGATGCCGCCGCCGCGGCCCACCTGGGCCAGCCGCGCACGCTGGGTGCGTCGCTCGGGGTGGGCATGCGCGCGGCACCGCGCATCTTCCTGACCGGCCTCCTCGCGTTCCTCGCGGTGTTCGTCGTGCAGATCTTCTTTTCGATCGTGGGCGCGATGATCGACAACGCGCTCGTGAGCTTCCTCGTGTTCCTCGTCTACGTCTTCGCGGTCTCTTACATCGAGGCCTCGTGGTTCATCGCTCCGGCGGTCGCGACGATCGAACGGCACGGTCCGATCTCATCGCTTCGCCGTTCGTGGCAGCTCGCCGCCGGCTTCCGCTGGCGGATCGTCGGGCTCGGGGTGCTCCTCTTCGTCCTGTTCATCGTCCTCTTCGTGTTCATGTTCGTCCTGCTCGGACTCATCGCCTCGAGCAGCCAGGCCGCGGGTGGCATAGCGTTCTTCATCATCTTTTTCGCGATGGTCCCGGCGTGGCTCCCGCTCTTCTTCGGGACGATGACCGTCCTGTACTACGACCTGCGCGTACGGAAGGAAGGCTTCGACCTCCAGCTCGCGGCGGAGGCAATGCCGCGCGCCTGAGGCTCGTCCTCGCGCTCGTCGTCATATTCCAGGTGGCGACCGCGAGTGCCGCGAACGCCGACTCACTGACGCTCGAGCAGTACCGCGCGCGGCTGCGCGGCGTTCGCACGCTCCTCGTTCAGGCGCGCAGCGCGGTCGAGCCGCAGCGCACGGCCAACGTGAACCGCGCCCGCAGCGAGCTGCTGCTCACGACCGAGCTCCGCGTCGGCGGCAACGTCACCATCCTCATCGATGACGCCGCGATCTCCTCACGCATGGGCTCGTCCATCGCCGCCATCGACGCGAGCACCGCCGACGTCGATCAGCTGCTCGAGATCGCCAATCGTGCGGCGGCCCCGCCGTTCGACCTTGGCCGCGCCGATGCGCTGATCCGCGAATTGGCCGATGCGAGGCGCGCGGAGAGCAGCGGGCAGAGCTTCCTCAGCTTCATCGGTGCGCTGCTGCGACAGCTCTTCGGCGGGCTGCAGCCTCCGGGCGTCGCCCCCGACATCCGCGATCCGATCCTCGTCGGACTTGGACTCGTGCTCCTGGCGATCGTCGCCGTCGTTCTCGCACGCGGCGTGCGCGAGCGGGTCCGGCGCAGCGTCGCGCTCCCCGCCGCGCAGGCGGCGGCCGCCCGAGACACCGCGGCGCAGCTCGGCCTGGCGCAGCTGGCCCTCGAGTCGGGCGACCCCCGAGACGCGCTGCACGCGTTCTATCGCTACGCGATCCTCTCGCTCGCGGAGCGGCGGCTTATCCGCTACGAGTCGTCGCTCACCGACCGCGAGCTCCTCGCCCGCGCCTCCGGCCTGCCGCAGCTCGATCCGTTGCGCGAGCTCGTCGCGCTCCACGACCGCGCATGGTTCGGGCTGAAGGGGGCGACCGCCGACGAGGCCCGGCGCGCCCGGGATCTCGCGCGGGCGGCGACGTCATGAGATCGCTGTCCCGCGTCGACCCGCTCTACGTCATCGGGGCGATCCTCTCGCTGATCATTCTCGTGGGCGCCGGTTTCGTGATCGGGAGCAATCAGTCGATCCGTACGGGGTCGGTGTTCGACACCGCGAACGGCGGCGCCTCGGACCTGCGGCGACTGATGGAAGGTCTCGGCGCGCAGACCGTCATCGTGCAGGGCGACCGCTTCGCGCCACGCGAGAGCGGCGCGAGCGTTCTCTTCATGCTCGGCGTCACCGAGTTCATCTCGGAGACGGACGTGGTCGCGCTCCGCTCCTACCTGCAGGATGGACGCACGATCGTCGTCGCGACCGACCTCGGCCTTTCGGAGTCGCGCCTCTTGTCGGCGTTCGGCACCAGCATGGTCGGCCTGGACCGTGGAGGGACCTACGGCACCCTGTCGGTGGCCGTCGCCGCCGCGCCCGCTCAATCGGTCTCGTTCGACCAGGGCTCATCCCTCCGGTTGAGCGCGCGGTGGGAACCGGTGGTCCGCTTCGACGGCACCGTCTTGGGCGCGATGACGCGCGAGGGGCTCGGGACGTTGATCGTCGTCGGCAGTCTCGCGCCATTCCTCAACCAGTTCCTCGGGACCGCCGACAACGGGCGCTTCGCGCTCTCGCTCGCGGCGGGCGGATTCAGTGGCAACCGCGCGGTCGGCTTCGACGAATACCACCACGGATCACATCCCTCGCCCGACCTTTTCGTCCTCTTGCAGGGAACCTGGCTGGGGCGCGCCTTGCTCTTCGTCGGCGCGACGGTCTTCGGCTATCTCCTGCTTTCTGGCCGCCGGCTGGGTCCGCCGCTTCCGGCCGACCCGCGCCCGCCCCGATCGAGCCTCGAATACGTCCGCTCGTTCGCCGGCTTGCTGCGCCGGTCGCACCGCGACGAGATCGCGCGCGGCCGGCTGCGGCGCGAGCTGCTCGGCGGGCTTGCTGCGGCGTACGGGCTGGATCCGGCGGCGCCTCTCGAGCAGGTGCTCGCACGTGTCGAGGCCGATGACCCGGCGCGCGCCGCCGAAGCCCGCGCGATCGACACGGCGCTCACGCGGCGTTTGCGCGACGAAGAGCTCATTCGTACCGTCGCCCGGATCGAGCGCGTCCTCGCGAAGAAGGAGTCAGCGTGAACGCAAAGGACACCGCGGCCCGCTTCAGCACAGAGCTGCATCGCGTGATCGTCGGCCAGGAGGAAACGATCCGTCTCGCGTTCATGGCGCTCGCGCTCGGCGGGCACATCTTGATCGAGGGAGTGCCCGGTACCGCGAAGACGCTCCTTGCGCGTTCGGTCGCGCGGCTCGTCGGGGGGACCTTCAAGCGCATCCAATTCACGCCCGACCTGATGCCGAGCGACATCGTCGGGACGAGCATCTTTGAGATCGCCACGAGCTCGTTCCGCATGCGTCTCGGGCCGGTCTTCGCGAACGTCGTCCTCGCCGACGAGGTCAATCGCGCCCCCGCTAAGACCCAGGCCGCATTGCTCGAGGCTATGGAAGAGCGGCAGGTCACCCTCGAAGGTGAACCGCACGCTCTTCCCGATCCCTTCCTCGTGCTCGCGACGCAGAACCCGGTCGAGTACGAGGGCACATATCCGCTCCCCGAGGCCGAGCTCGACCGCTTCCTCTTCAAGGCCGTCGTGCGTTATCCCGAGACGGGAGAGGAGCGGTCGATCCTCCGGCTCCACGACAAGGGCCGCCCGGTCGACGAGCTCGCCCGGCTGCAGGAGATCGGCGATGGCGCGCTCGAGGGCGCGCGCGCCGAGATCGAGAAGGTCACGGTCGAGGACTCGGTCGTCGACTACATCGTGCGGATCGTCGAAGAGACTCGCCGCTCGGCGGATCTCATCCTCGGCGCGAGTCCGCGCGCCGGCGTGCACCTGTTGCGCGCGGCGAAGGCGGCGGCCGCGGTGGAGGGCCGAGACTTCGTCACGCCGGACGACGTCAAGACGTTCGTCCCTCCGACGCTGCGGCACCGTGTGATCCTCAAAGCCGAGGCGGAGATCGAGGGAGTCGACGCCGATGCCGCCCTCCGCCGCGTCCTCGCGCGTCTCGACGTGCCGCGCTGATGCGCCGGCTGCGACTGCGGCCCCCGGCGGTCCCCTTCGTGCCCCTGCCGCGGCTCGCGGTCCTGGTGGGAGCGAGCGCCATCCCGCTGGCGCTCGCGACGCTCTACGCGCCGATCGCGTGGGCCGCGCTCGCGATCTGCGTGATCGCGCTCGTCCTCGCGATCGTCGATGCGCGGGCCACGCCTCACCTCTCGTCGCAGGAGGTCGCGCGCTCGGTCGCCGTGCAGCTCTCGATCGCGGCGCCGCAGCGCGTCGGCATCGCCGTGCGTAACCCGATCGACCGCGCGCTCGCGGTCACGGTGCGCGACGATCCACCGGCCGCCTTCAATGTCGATCGCCGCACGGTCGGCATGATCGCGCCGGCTGCCGGGACCGCGAACGTGGAGTACGTGATTCGGCCGCGGTACCGCGGGACGTTCGCGTTCGGCGACGTGCACACGCGCCAGCGCGGGCCCCTCGGTCTCGTGGATCGGCAGAGCCGCATCGGGTGCGCCGCGACGGTCAAGGTCTACCCCGACCTGCGCGAGGTCCGCCGCTACGAGATCTCGCTGCGCCGGGGGCTCGCGTACGACGCGGGTCAGCGCCGTGCGCGCGTCCCCGGGGAGGGCAGCCTCTTCGCGCGGTTGCGCGAGTACGAGCCCGACGACGATCCGCGATCGATCTCGTGGACCGCGACCGCGCGACGCGGACGACCGATCAGCGTCGAGTACGAGACGGAGCGGCAGCAGCGCCTGCTGATCCTGCTCGACGCGGGACGAATGATGTCGAGCACGCTCGGCGAGCTCACCAAGCTCGACCACGCCGTGAACACCGCGCTCATGCTCGCCTACGTCGCGATCGGAAAAGGGGATGAGGTCGGCCTTCTCGGATTCGCCGACGACGTGCGCACGTATCTTCCGGCACGACGCGGCCGCGGCCATTTCCTGCGGATGACCGAGGAGCTCCGGCGCATCGAGGTCACGACCACCGAGCCCGACTATCGGGCCGCGTTTGAATTCCTCCGTGCCCGCGCGGCGCGCCGCGCGCTCGTCGTCCTGTTCACGGACCTTGTGGACGAAGAGGCGTCGCGCGGCCTCGTCGCGGCGGTCACTCGCTTGGCCGGGAACAACCTCGTGCTCTGCTGCCTTCTTGCGGATCCGCAGCTCGCCGAGGTCTCCACGCGCAAGCCGGACTCGAGCGTCGCGCTCTACGAGCGCGTCGTCGCACAGGAGGTCCGGGACGCCCGAGCGAAAGCGATGAGGACCTTACGACGTCGCGGTGTCCACACGATCGACGTCGCGTCCGATCGTCTCACGGTCGCGACGATCCAGCGCTACCTCGAGCTGAAGAAGCGCTTCCTCTGAGGCGCCGGGCGTAGCTGCCGGCCGCTGAGCGCGACGTACCCCCAGAGCAGCAACCCCGTCCCGATCCCGACCGCGGCCTTGACCGCCGGCAGGAGCGTCGTCGGGGACACGAAGGCCTCGATGAGCCCCGCGACGCCGAGCGTGACGGCGACCAGCAGCACGATGCGCATGACCTGTATTCCCGCGAGACGGAGCGCGACGCCGCGCGAGCGTTCGCCGGGCTGAAGGATCGCCCACGCGAAGCGCAGACCCGCGGCGCCTGATAGCACGATCGCGGACAGCTCGAGGACGCCGTGTGCGGCGACGAACGTGAGGAGCGCCCAGGAGACGCTGCGGAGCTCGAGCACGGCGAAGATCGTGCCGAGGATCGCGCCATTCGCGACGAGGACGTACGCCGTGAGCAGCCCGGCGGTCAGCCCGCCGGCCGCCGCCACGACCGCGATGCGGACGTTGTTCACGATGATGACCGGGCTCTCGTTGAGGCGGAGGTTCTCTGGGATCTCGGTGCCCGGGCGTCGCGCGACCAGCTGATCCCGGATCGGAGCCGGCAGCGCTCCCATCGCGAGGTCCGGCGACAGGAGACCGGCGACGAATGTCACGAGCGCCGGACCGAATAGCAGGACCGCGGACGCGATCACGAATCGCATGTTGGCGCGGACCGTCGCGGGTACCTCCTCGACGACGAAGCGCCGCAGTCGCTTGCCGCTCGTGGGCGCTTCGCTGTACACGAGCGCGTGCGCGGCGGCCACGAGATCGTTGAGCTCCGTCGTGACGACGTCGGCCGCGAAGTCGCGCTGCGCGATCGCAAGATCGCTCGTCGCCGCGCGATAGAGGACGCCGAGCTCGAGCACCTCGGCCGCGTCGAGACGGCTCACGCGCCCGCTTGCGCGCGCGACCAGGTCCGCGAGGCGCGACCAGCGACCGAGATGATCCTCGACGAAGCGGTCGATGGAGGCTGGTGCTGCGATACGCGGCATGGGTCGCAACGTACCATGCGTCGATGGCGATCACGGCCGGTCGGCTCGAGATCGAAACGCCGGACCACGTTGTGCTTCGGTATCAGCTCGCTGGCGCGGGCAACCGGGGCTTCGCCGCGATCCTCGATTTCCTCGTCGCGTCCGTCGTGGTCTTCGCGATCGGCTGGAGCTACGAGCAGCTCTCGGTCGGGAACCCGGTCCTGCTATCGGTCCAGGGATGGGTGGCGCTCGCCGAGCTGCTCGTCGCCTGGCTCTACTTCATCCTTCTGGAGTGGCTGTGGAACGGACAGACGCTGGGCAAGCGCGTCTTCGGCCTGCGCGTGATCACGGAGAACGGCGAGCCCGCGCCGTTCGTCGCGGTCCTCGTGCGCAACATCGTGCGGACGGTCGACTTCCTGCCCGTCCTGTACGGGCTCGGCCTCATCGCGATCATCGTGTCGCCGCGCTATCAGCGGCTCGGCGACCTCGCCGCCGGCACGTTCGTGGTGCGCGCGCCGCGCCCTCGGCGCAGCTGGTCCGCGCTCCGAACGCAGACCGGTCCGAGCAGCGCGCCCGCGGCGACGGTCCGTGTCCTTTCCGGCGAGGCGCAGCGGCTGGTCCGTGAGTTCATGCTGCGCGAGAAGAAGCTGACGCCGGCGGCACGCGTCGCCGTGGCTCGCGACATCGCGGCACGCCTGCGCCCGCTTGTTCCGCAGCTCGAGATCCTCGACGATGTGGAGCTCATCCGCACCGTCGCGCGCTCGCTGCGCGGAGACAATTAGTGGATCTCTTCTGGTTCGTTCTGATCGTCGTCGGCGTCGCCGCGTTCGGGATGTTCGCGGGCCGCGCGCGCGACGACGTGCGCCTCGGCCGCCGCTGGGACGCCGCGTTCTATACCGAGACGCACCGGCAGACCCAGACCGACGCGACCGGCGTCCTCATGTGCCGCGGCTGCGGCGCGTCTGGATCCGAGCGCGCAGGGCGCTGCCCCTCCTGCGGGGCCGTCCTCTAGGGTCGCAGGCTGTTCGCGATCTTCCAGAACGCGGCGTCGTCGATCCCGTCCGATGCGAGGACGTAGGGGAGTGTGCCCGTGCGCACGTCGTAGTCGTTACTCGAAGGCGCGACCTTCGTCGCCGGCTCGCGCCAGATGACGAAGTGGTGTGCGTCGTCGTCGAAGTGCGCGTGGGCCATTGGGTCGCCGCGGAAGGTGAGCGTGCGCTGTGCGCCGGAATCCGTCGGACCGGGGTTCAGGGCGACGAGTCCGAGGAAAATGCGAACGCCGCGCTCGTCCGAGTACGTGATCGAGAATGCGTCGGGACGGGCAATGACGTCAGCTCTCACTCCAGCCGGGAGGGTCGCGATCTCCGGGAGCAGCACCGGGGCGCTCTGGGTGACCTGCGCGCGGACGTAGGCGTGCGCGCCGGTCACGCTCATCGAGGCGATCGGCGCTCCGCCTGGACCGCTCGCTCGCACAGGTGCAGTCTCGCTCGGCGTGGCCGCGGGCGTCGACGGCGCCGCTGAGACGCGCGATCCCGCCGAGCCGCAGGCCGCGAGCGAAAGGATCGCCAGGAACACCAGAACGCGCATCCCGACCAAGGTAGTGGGTTCGGCGGACGTAGACTTGAGATGACCCACCCCCTGGGGGAGGGGGTCAGAGAGGGCGGGAATGGCCATCGCGACCAAGCCAGCGAAAACCGAAGAGAGCGTCGAGCGGCGCGAGCTCGTCGTCACCGGGATGACGTGCGCGTCGTGCGTCGCGAGCGTGGAAGATGCTCTGCGCGGGGTGGCCGGCGTGCGCGCCGCCGACGTGAATCTCGCGACCGAGCGCGCGCGTGTGGAGCTCGACCCGGCGCGCGCCCCTGACTCATCGCTGGTGCGCGCGATCGAGCGCGCCGGATACGGGGCGCTCGTGCTATCGGCCGATCGCGCCGAGCGAGCGGTCATGGAGGAGCGCGAGCGAGCCGTCCGCGCGGCGTACCTCACGACGCTTCGGCGACGCCTGGTGGTCGCGGCCGCGCTTGCCGTCCCGGCGCTGCTCCTCTCGATGGCCGATCTCGCGTTCCCGCAGCTCGCCCAACTCGAGTGGCGAGGATATGTCCTGTTCCTCCTCGCGACGCCGGTGCAGCTCTGGTCCGCGCTTCCCTTCTATCGCGGCGCGACCTCGGCCGCGCGGCACGGCCGTACCGATATGAACACGTTGATCGTCGTCGGGACCACGGCCGCATACGCGGTCTCGGTCGTCGCGACGTTCTTCCCGCAAGCCTTCTTCGCGCTTGGCCTGGAGCCGGACCGGTTCCTCTACTACGACACCTCGACCACGATCGTGGCGCTGGTCCTCGTCGGTCGCTACCTCGAGGCGAGGGCCCGTGCGCGGACGTCGGATGAGGTGCGCGCGCTCGCGGCGCTCGGCGCGAAGACCGCGCGGGTCCGGCGTCCCGGCGGCGCCGAGGAGGAGGTGCCGATCGAGCGCCTCGCCATTGGCGATGTGGTCATCGTCCGGCCGGGAGAGATCGTCGCCACCGACGGGATCGTGCTGGCGGGCTCATCCGCGGTGGATGAATCGATGGTCACCGGCGAATCGATGCCGGTCGAGAAAGAGGCGGGCGACGAGGTCACCGGCGGAACGCTGAATCGCAGCGGCACGTTCCGCCTCCGCGTGACCAAGGTGGGCGCGGACACGCTCCTCGCGCAGATCGTGCGGCTCGTCGAGGAGGCACAGGGCTCGAAGGCGCCGATCCAGCGCCTTGTCGACCGGATCGCGTCGGTCTTCGTCCCGATCGTGTTCGTGATCGCGTTCGCCAGCGCCGCCGCGTGGCTCGTGTTCGGCCCGCAGCCATCGCTTGGGTATGCGCTCACGGCGTTCGTCGCTGTGCTCATCATCGCGTGCCCCTGCGCCCTCGGGCTCGCGACGCCGACGGCGATCATCGTCGGCACGGGCCGCGGCGCGTCGCGCGGGATCCTCATCAAGAGCGCAGATGCGCTCGAGGCCGCGCGCGCGATCGACGTCGTCGCCTTCGACAA
>MNEO01000051.1 GCA_001917735.1 Chloroflexi bacterium 13_1_40CM_68_21 | reverse complement strand
GTTGTTGCAGTCGTACATGTGCACGCCCATCGGATAGATGAACGGCCGTTCCGAGCGCTTGCGCATCGTGATCGCGGTGACGTGGAACGTCGGCGCCTTGTACGCCTTGCCCATGTAGCCCGCCCACTCCGGGTGGAAGTGGTACCGGCCCTGCACGTCGGCCTTCTCCGACTCCGCGGTCTCGTAGCGTTTGTCGCGCGGATGCAGGTAGCCCTCGAGCGAGTACTCGGCATCCGCGACCGAGTAGGCGTCGACCGTCCGCGCCTTCACGATGCGCATCGGGAAGCCCTGCACCGCGCCGGCGGCGCCGAGCTCGTCGCCGCCGCGCGGCAGGACGACGTAATCGAAGCCCCCGCCGGCGAGCAGTGTCCCCGCGGGGGGGAGACCGAAGTTCACCGTGAGCGGCACCGGCTCGTCTTTGTAGTACTTGGTCATGACCTGCCACATATGCGAGCCGGGCGAGATCTGGAAGGTGCCGACGTTGCCCCAGCGGAAGTTCATTCGGTTGTAGCCGATGTGGCTGCCGCCCCAGAACTTGTCGCCGACCACCACGCTGTTACCGGATCCGATCGTGATCTCCGATTCGAGGTGGGTGTGGCGGATCGGGAAGATGTACTTATTCACGTCGAGGTCGTCGGTGATGACCTCTTGCTGGACCGGGGCCTCGTCTTGGCCGATCTCTTCGCTCGGGATCGCGTGTGTCAGCGAATGCGCGAGCTTCCGCGTGCGCGCGGTGCGGTCTTCCCACCCAAACAGGCGATCGACGATGTCCATGTTCGCGAAGAAGTTCGTGATCGCGCGGACGTGCGGGTATCCCTTGACGTTGTTGAAGAGGATCGGGTAGCTGCCGTCGAAATGCTTCTGGATCCCGGTCAGCTCGAGGTCGCCCGAGACCGGGACGTCCGTCTCCATGAGAAGGCCTTCGCGGCGCAGCCACGCGATCGTCTCCGGCAAGGAGCGCAGGGCCTCTTTCGGCGCTCGCGGCCCTTTCGGGTCGCGGAGCTGGGCCTTCTTGGAGGTGCGCCGGACGTCAGCCTCGATCGTTGCCATGCGAGTCTCCTCCCAAGGGCGCGAACTGGCGGAGAAATCGAATGGTATGACCATTGCGGGCCATGGTCAATCCGCTCAGCAGGCTCCGGCGAAGGTCGTGTCGGCGAACTGATCGAACGTGATCGGCGCGGACACGAGCTTGTAGTCCGTCGCGATCTTCATCTCGGTGTCGAAGCCGGACTTGCTGATGCAGCCGGTCCCGAAGCCCGATTTGATGTGATCGATGACCTTGGTGACCAGCGACTTGTCGAACCCCTGGAACTGCGCCGCGGACGCGGTGTTGCCCATGATGAGGTCGGCGATCGCCGACGCGCTGTTCCCGCGGATGAAGTCGAGTCCCTTCTTCTGGACGTTGACCATCCGCTTCACGAGGTCCGGCTTGCTCGCGATCACGTCCTCGCGCGTGACGAGGTGGAGCGCCGCGGCCTTGTCGGAGCCGATCTGATCGCGGTGCTGCCCGGACGCGTAGATGTCGAGGAGGAAGTAACCCACGTTGTCGGCGATCACCTTCTCGGCGATCGGCTCGAATGAGACGATCGCGTCTACCCGCCCGGACTGGAGGGCGGTGTAGAAGACCGCGTTGTCGCCGCCGAGCGACACGAGCTCGGCATCCTTGTCAGGATCGAGTCCGGCCTTCTTCAGATAGACGTTGCCGAGCGCCCACGTCCCGGATCCGGGTGTCGTGAAGCCGATCTTCCTACCTTTGAGGTCCTTGACCGTCCTCACCTGATCCTTGAGCTGCGTGCGCACGACGAGGCCGAAGATCTCCTGGTCGTGTAGCTCGATGATCGACTTGAATGGCGACCCCGCGAGCCGCGCGATGGGCACGTGCACGAACGCGTAGAGGCCGAAGTCGTACTGCTTCGCGATCATTCCTTGCCGGAGCGTCCCGCTCGAGCCGATGACGAACTCGCCCAGCTCGATGTTCTCCTCGCCGAAATAGTCCTTCGCGATCGCGACGAGGGTCGGCAGGTTCAGCTCGGTCGAGTTGATCCCGGTGAGCGTGACCTTGTCTTTCGGTGGCTTGGGCGTCGCCTGCGCTGTGGATGACGCCGCTGGCGACGGCGATGTGGCGACGGGGCCGGCGCAGGCAGCGAACAGGGTGGCACTCACGAGCAGCGCGACGAAGGACCGACGCATCTTTCTCCCCCTACCCGGCCAGCACCGCAGAGGGGCGCCACCGGAGCAGCCGCGCCTCCACGCGCTTGGCGATCTCGACCAGTGTGACAGCGAAGACCATGAGGATGAGCAGGATGAGATACACGCGCTTGGTATCGAGCAGGCCCGCGGCGATGTTCAAGCGGTAGCCCAGGCCGGACGACGCGCCGACGAACTCACCGACCACCGCGCCCGTCAGCGCGAAGCTCACGCTCGTTCGGAGTGCGGCGAAGATCCAGGTGAAGACGGAGGGGAGCACGACGAAACGCGCGAGGTGCATCCGGTCGCCACCCATCACCAGGACCGCCTTCACCAGCTCCGGCTCGACGGACCTCACGCCCAGATATGTGTTGAAGAAGACGACGAAGAACACCGTGAAGAAGCTGAGCGCGATCTTGGATGCGATCCCCAGGCCGAGCCACGGCAAGAGGATCGGCGCAACGGCGATCCGAGGCAGCGAGTTCAGCGAGACGAGCACCGGCTCGATCAGCTCGGACGCGCGACGCCAGTAGCCCAGCGTGAGCCCGAGTGCGGCTCCGCCGAGAATGCCGAGGACGAGCCCAACCATCGCCTCGATCAGCGTCGTGGAGAGATCGCGCCACAGGAGGCCCGAAGCGGTGTACGGCCCGAGCTCGGCGAGGGCGCTCGATGGACGCGCCAGGATCGCGGGGCTCGTCAGCACCAGGTCAAGGCCGAATCCGCCGGTCACAAGCTCCCAGAGCGCGAAGATCGCTGCGATCAGAGCCGCCCTACGTAACGCGAGCGACCAGGTGCGATTCACGCGACCCCGGCGTCAGGGAGCGCCGCGCGAAACTCGTCCCGCAGCGCCTGCCAGATGGTGGTCTCGAGGCGACCGAACTCGGCCGAGCCGCGGAGCGCGAAGGCATCGCGCGGATATGGAAGCGCGATGTCGTAGATGGCCTTCACGGCACCCGGCCGTCGCGAGAGCACCACGACCCGCTGCGCGAGAACGATGGCTTCGGCCAGGTCATGCGTCACGAAGAGGATCGTCCGCGGCGACGACTGCCACATACGCAGCAGCTCGGATTGGAGCAGCATCCGGTTCTGGGCGTCGAGCGCCCCGAAAGGCTCGTCCATGAGAATGACCTGCGGGTCGTATGCGAGCGTGCGCACCAATGCCGCCCGCTGACGCATCCCGCCTGACACCTGATGCGGGTAGTAGCGCTCGAAGCCTGTGAGCCCGGCCATCTCGAGCAGAGCGCGCGAGCGCTCCCGCCTTTCCCCTGGATCGACGTCGCGGATCACGAGGCCGAGCTGGACGTTCTGATCGATGGTCTGCCACGGAAGCAGCGCATCGCGTTGGAACACGTAGCCAAGGTTCAGCTCCCGGCGGCTCTTTGTGCCGGGAGCCGAGCCGTCGACCAGGATCCGCCCGACGACCTCGCACTCCGCGGGATCGAGCAGGTTGGCGATCGCGCTCAGCAGGGTGGACTTGCCGCAGCCGCTCGGCCCCACGATCGCGACGAACTCACCACGCCCGACGTCAAGCGTCACGTCGCGAAGCGCCTCGACCCCGGCGCGGAAGCGGATGCCGACATGCTCGAGCGTGATGCTCAACGCGGGACGATCCGCACGTCGACCAGCACCGGGCGGCCTTCGTCGAGCGCCGTCACCGCGCGCCGTAGCGTCGCCGCGAGGTCGTCGGGGTCCTCGACCAGGCCGAATCCCTCGGCGCCGAGATCGCGCGCGAGCCCGGCGAAATCGACGGCCGGCCGATCCATGCGCTGCCCGATCCAGCGGTTCTCGGGCGGACGGCCACGTGCGCGCGCGACGTGGTCCTGGTGCTCCTCGTCGTTGTAGTAGCTCTGGTTGTTCGCGACGAGGAAGAGCACCGGGATCTGGTGATGTGCCGCGGTCCAGAGGGCCGTCGGCGCCGCGAGCATCTCGCCGTCACCGACGACCGCGACGACCGGCCGACCGCTGCCGCGAGCGGCAAGCGCCCCGCCGACCGCGATCCCGGTGCCGGATCCGACGCCTGCCCCACCGTCCGCCCCCAGATAGCTCTTCGGTTTCATGAACTCCCACGTCGCCGCCGGCCATGGTGCCAGGGGTCCCTGTGCGAGGACGGTCTCCGCCGCACGCTCGCCGAGCGCGGTTCGCAGCTCGGCGATCGCGCGAGCGAGGTGGATCGGGCGATCCCCGCTCCGCCGCTGGTTCGCCGCGGTCCACTCACCACGGCGCTTCCGCGACCGATCGCCCGCGGCACGCGCGCGGTCATCGATCCGCCGGCGTCCGCCCACCGAGTCGGCGAGCGCGCGCGCGACGGCGTCCCGTAGCGCGGCCACGGCCAGGCTCGCGTTCGCCGTGATCGCGACGTCGGCGAGCGGGAGCGCCTGGTGGTCGGCCGACCACGAGCGCGCGATGTAGGGCTCGAGCGAGATCTCGATCAGCTCGACGGGATCCGCGCCTCGTTCGCGCAGCGCGCCCGCGACGTCGACTTTCTGGATCGCGAGGACCAGGTCGGCAGCACGGATCTCCTCGACGACCGCGGCACCCGACTGCGTCCGCGCGGTCCCCTGGTGCAGAGGATGGTCGGTCGGGAACGCTGCCGGGCTCAATCGGTCCGTGACCACAGCGGCGCCGAGCGACTCCGCGAGCGCGATCACGTCGCTCCAGTCATCACCCGCGTGGCCGAGCATGATGACGGGGCGTTCTGCGCGGACGAGCAGAGCGGCTGCGCGCTTGATGACGTCGCCGTCGGGGGCCGCCGGCGAGGGAGCGGCGACAAGCGCCACGTCTGGGATGGCGACCGGCGCCACGATCCTTTGTTCCTGCAGTCCCACATCGAGGCAGACGTAGACCGGGCCCCGAGGCTCGAGGTGAGCGATCTGCCACGCGCGCAGCAACGCCTCCGGCATCGCGCCGACGCTCGCCGGCTGGTTCTCCCACTTGGTGAAGTTCCGAACGAGCTCACCCTGGGCGTAGGCGGTGTGGATCCAATCGATCCACGGCCGCCTCGCGGTCGCGTCCATCGGGCCCGTCCCGCCGAGCACCAGGACGGGCGCGCGATCGCACCACGAGCAGAAGATGGTCATGCTCGCGTGCATCAGCCCGACGTTGCTGTGGACCGCGGCGGCCATCGCGCGGCCGGCGAACTTCGCGTAGCCGTGCGCGATCGCGACCGCCACCTCCTCGTGGTTGCAGAGGATCATCGAAGGCGCGTCGTTACCGAGGTAGTTGACGATGCTGTCGTGAAGACCGCGGAACGACGCGCCAGGCTCGAGAGCGACATACGGGACCCTGAGGCGGCGCAGCATCTCGGCGACGACGTCCGAGCCCCATTCCAACGCGGCGGGCTGACCGGAAGCAGCTGGAACGTCGCGCCCGGTCGAGACCGGGGTCGTCAATCTATTTGTCTAGACCTCGATCGATCGCGCTCTGGACGAAGGTCGAGTCAAGCAGCCTGCTGATGTCGAAGGCCTTCACCTTCGCGTCGCTCGCGCCGAGTGTCGCTTGCGCGTCGACGTACATCTCTGGTTTCGCGAATGGCTGGGACGGCGCGACGGTCAGCGCATAGAAGTCGTAGGTCGCGCCCATCGCGGCATCGTCGGTCGACTGGAAGTACTTCTTCAGCACGCTGACACCGAACGCCTTGTCGGACTTCAGCTTCCTGGTCCCCTGGACGATCGAGTCGATGTACCGCTGGACCACATCCTTGCTCGAGGCGACGTACGAGCGACGCACCGCGACCGATGTGTTGGCCGAGGGGAGCTTCTGCGAGGCGAGGTCATAGAGGACGTGGAAGCCCTTCGCCTCGAGGGCCAGCGAGTCCGGCGGCTGCGACACCCCGGCCTGTATCGCTCCGCTGAGCAGCGCGGCTGTCCGATTCGCGGCGGAGCCCACCGCCTGAATGACCACGTCCTTGTCCGGGTCGAGTCCCATCTTCCGGAGCGCGACGCGAGTCGCGATGTCCGAGGACGAGCCCGGGCTCGACACGCCGATCTTCTTGCCCTTGAGATCGTTCACGGTCTTGATATCCGCCGCGACCTCGAGCACGAAGGGGTACACACCGGCGAGCTGCGCGATCACCATGAGATCTGCGCCATTCGCGACCGCCGCCATGACCTCCGAACCGCCGACCTGCGCGAATGTGACCTGCCCGGCGAGCACAGCGGGGACACCCTGCGCGCTCGCGATGTTCGAGAGGTTCACGTCGAGGCCGCTCTTCTCGAAGAAGCCTCCTTCTTTCGTCGCCCAGAGCGGCAGCTCGTCGCCGATGATGTTGCTGTAGGACACCTCTAGATGCACGGCCGGGGGTGCTGCTGTTGGCCCGCCGGAGGCGCTCGGCGCGGCCGCAGGCTGGCCGGTCCCGCCACAGGCCGCTGCCATGAGAATGGTCGCGAATGACAGACCGACGGCACGGCGCATCACGTCACCTCCGCACAGGAGCCTGTGCCAAAATGGTAAGACCATTTGACCGCTGACGCCGTTCGCTATCAAGACCTGCGCGGGTGGATCGACGCAGCGCGCGCCCTCGGCGAGGTCCGCGACGTCCGTGGCGCCACCTGGCAAGAGGACATCGGCCGGATCACGGAGATGCTCCATCACACCGACGATTCGCCTGCCGTGCTCTTCGATGAAATACCTGGTTACCCACCCGGCTACCGCATCCTCGCGAACGCGAACGCGACGCGGAGGCGGCTCGCGCTGACGTTCGGCATGCCGCTCGACATCGAGCGCCGGCCGCTGATGGACGAGTTCCTGCGCTTGACCGAGGAGGGGCGCGCGCTGCCGCCGCGCGTCGTGAAAGACGGGCCCGTGTTCGAGAACATTCTCAAGGGCGACGACGTCGACGTCCTCAAGTTCCCGTCGCCGAAGTGGCATCCGCTGGACGGCGGCCGCTATCTCGGCACCGGCGTGGTCGACGTGATGAGGGATCCGGACTCCGACTGGGTCAACCTCGGCACGTATCGGGTCATGGTCCAGGACCGCCGCCGTGTCGGGGTCTACATCTCGCCGGGCAAGCACGGCCGCCAGTTCCGCGACGCGTACTTCAAACGGAGGCAGCCCTGCCCCATCGCCGTTGTGTGCGGCGTGGAGCCGCTCCTCTTTATCGCGTCCACGCTCGAGGTGCCGCAGGGCATCTCCGAATACGACTGGACCGGCGGCATTCGTGGCGAGCCGTACGAGGTGGTCATCGATCCGATCACCAAGCTCCCGATCCCGGCGCGCGCCGAGGTCGTGCTCGTCGGATTCCTGCATCACGACAAGAAGGCCCCCGAGGGGCCCTTCGGCGAGTGGACCGGCTATTACGCTTCGGGCGAGCGCGAGGAGCCAACGCTCGAGGTCCAGGCGATCTATCACCGTGACGACCCCATCCTGCTCGGGGTCCCGCCGAATAAGCCGCCCTACGAGCCTCATCGTTATCGCGAGTACCTGCGCAGCGCGCTGTTGCTCCGCGAGGTGAACGCCGCGGGCGTTCCGGGGATCGTCGACGCGCACTGCTTCGGCGTCGGGGGCTGCCGGCTTTTCAACGTCGTCTCCATCCAGCAGCGCTACGCCGGCCATGCGCGGCAGGCCGGCCACATCGCGGCCATGTCGCGCGTGGGCGCCTATCTCGGCCGCATCACCGTGGTGGTCGACGAGGACATCGACGTGACCGACCTGAACGACGTGATGTGGGCGCTGCTCACGCGAGCCGACCCCGAGCGCTCGATCGACATGATCAAGCGCGCCTGGTCCGGCCCGCTCGACCCGGCGATCCATCCCGACGCGAAGGGGTTCAGCTCGCGGCTCGTCGTCGACGCGTGCAAGCCGTGGGAGTGGCGCGATCGCTTCCCCATCGCCATCGGCCCCGACGCGGAGACCAAGCGCGAGACGCGCAAGAAGTGGGGCTGGATCCTTCAGCAGGCCGTCGCCGACGCCGTGCGCGAGGAGGCCGCGGCTCCCGCGGAATAACCCGACGGAGGAGCTGCTCCACACCTACACCGAGGACGGCCTGCTGCTCGAGGGCGTCCGCTATCCCGCCGCTTCCGACCTTACGGTCGTGTACACGCACGGGGTCACCAGCACCGTCTTCCGGCAAACGCACGTGCGGCTCGGGCGGGAATTGCAGCGGGCGGGATACACGGTCGTCGCCGGCAACAACCGCGGCACCGCCCTCGCGACCCCGTTGCTCCAACGGTCCGGTCCGCGCGTTCTCGGTGGCTCCTGGTTCGATCGTCTCGAGGACGCGCCCAAAGACATCGGCGCATGGATCGCCGTCGCCGCGGGCGGAGGCGCGACGCGGATCGTGCTGCTCGGCCACAGCCTCGGCGCGATCAAGGCCATCCTCTACGCGAGCCAACCTCACGCTCCCCTGGCCGGCCTCGTTCTGGCGTCGCCTCCGTTCCGCGCTTTCGCCCGACCGCCGGAGGCGGAGACGCTCGCGCGGGCGCGCCGCGCGGTCGACGCGGGCAGACCGCAGGAGCTGATCGAGCTCGCGAACCCGCTGACCTTCGGACGGACCAGTGCCGCGACCCTCCTCTCCCGCGCGGCCGTCGGCGATCCGGCATCACGGCTCGGTCGGGTCGGCGTCCCGGTCCTCGGGATCTACGGCACCGAAGAGTCGGACACGGGCGGCCAGGAGGATCTCGACCGCATGCGCCAGCTGGTCGCAGGGTCCTT
Organism: Chloroflexi bacterium 13_1_40CM_68_21; assembly: GCA_001917735.1. The sequence goes on along the minus strand of MNEO01000051.1, from coordinate 3,088 downwards.
CACCGGCGCGATGATCGCCGGCGCGGACCATATGTACACCGACCACGAGGCAGGAGCGGCCGCGATCATCGGGGGATGGATCACCGAGAGCGTGATAGCGCTCAGCGCGGCGTCATCTCTCCCGCTGTGATGGCGACGAGAAGACGGTTCTCAGGAGGTGGGACCGGGCAGTTGTAATGGGGCGAGTATGCGCACGCCGGGTTGTACGCACGATTGAAGTCAACTACGTAGCGCCCTTCTTCGAATGGCTCGATGTCGAGGTAACGCCCCAGCTGGTAGGTCTCGGGTCCGCTCGTGCGATCGCGGAAGAAGACTTGAAACGAATCAGCGGGCACGCCGGGCTCGAGCAGCCGTGTCGCCGCCACGCGGCAGTCTTTCCCTTCTATCGTGAGCGAGAACCAACCGATGCGTTCGGCGGCGCGGGCCTGCTCGCGAGTGGAACCGAGCGAGACCTTCTGAGCATCCGCTTCGAGCGGGAGGATGAAGCGGTAGGCGGGATCGTACGGATACCAGCGCGGCGCCAGCGTGGCTCGAGCCGCATCAGGATCCAGGATCACCACCGCGGGAGAGTTCTGATGTGAGAGCCGGATTCGGTACCGGCCAAGACGCACGATCCCGGGTCCCCGCTTGAGGCCGTCGACCCGAAATCCGTCCTCGGTCGCCGCGATGGTGAGCTTTGCGCCCGCCTCGGCAAGATCCACGTCGCCGCCCGCGCCCACCTGGATGACCTGACCGATCGGCACCTCGTGACGCGCGACCGCGGCGAGGAACGACTCCGGACCGGAAAGCCATTCCCGATAGCTTTCGCGGCTCTCTTCCACCTCGCGCGCGTTCTCGTCGGCCGGCATCACCTTGCCTGAGCCGTGCCCGACGTTCACGGCGCGAGTATCACGAGCCGGCTCGTGCGGGTCGAGGTCTACCGATGGTCAATGCGGCTCGGCCCTGCGGGGTGGCGAGCGCGATGGCGAAGTAGGCAAGCAAGCTGGCTACCCCGACGAGCTGGAACATCGCGCCAAGCCCGACCAGCGAGCCGACGAAGCCGCCCACCAGGGGTCCGATGATCGCGCCGACGTCGAGTCCCATGTTGTAGATCCCCGACGCGACGCCGACGTCATGTCCTTCCCGTCGAAGGTCGGCGACGGTGGCCGCGCTCGTCACGCGGAGGAGACCGCGGGAGACGCCCGCGGCGAGGAAGAGCGCGACGAGGACCCAATAGCTGGTTACGTACGACAGCGCGATCGTCACGAAGCCGAAGAGCAGCACGCTCCAGAAGTTCACGGTGCGATGGTCGAGGTAGCGAAAGAGGATGCCCGAGACGAAGCGGATGAACGTCGCCGCACCGGACTTCAGGCCCTTCAGCAAACCCGTGCTCGCCTTGGAGATCCCGATCCCCAGGCCGTAGAGCGGGAAGAAGGTGTCGACGCTGTCCGAAAGGACGTTGATGTACAAGACGATGAGGAAGGCGAGCCACACCCTGGGGTCGGCCTTGGCATGCGCGCGAAGAAGACTCCGCAGGCCAGGCGGGCGAGTGGCCGAATCCGATGGAGCCGAGATCGCCGGCATGGGCCACACCAGGACGGCCGAGAGCAGCGGGAGCAAACCGAAGACGGCCAGAGCCGCGGGGTTCCCAAACCGCTCCGCGACGAAGCCCCCGGCCGGCGCGCCGATCGCGTAGCCCGTCGAAAGCGCAGCGGTGTACCAGCCCATCGTCGCACCGGCGCGTTCGCCGCCCGTGAGATCGATCGTGACCGCGAGGTTGTAGGTGCCAAGCGCGCCGAACGCGTATCCGTGCACGATCGTGAGGAGAGCTATCGCGATGGCGTTCCCGTTCGTGAGGGCGTAGCCACTCGTCGCGAGAGCGAAGACCCCGAGCCACAGCATGAGCTGACGGCGCGCGCGTTCCGGCCGGTACGCTGCGCCGCTCGGGATACGCGAAACCAGTCGGAAGATCGCGAGGAGCGAGGCGAGGGCGCCGATCGCGACCTCGCCGTACCCGTACTGATCGAGATAGAGGGCGAACAGCTGACCGAGAGCGCCCTCCGCGGTCGTCACCCCGGCGACGACGAGATACTGAAAGAGGACCGCGCGGCTCAGATGATGGTCTCTATCTCGATATCACCGAGCGCGCCGGCGAGGCGCGCTCGCTCGAGAGCATCGATCCAGATCTTGCGGATCACGCGCGGCTCAATGAGCCCACGGGAGACGCGTTCGATCTCCTGGTCAGTGAAGCGACGTGGTTCGCCGATCGCGTAGGTGAGCCACAAACGGCGGGCGCTCTCCTCGAGCTGGAGCGACATCGCCACGCAGGTCGGCAGGTCGTCGCCGACGACGACGGCGCCGTGCCCGCGCAGAACGGCGGCGCGCCCGCTCCCCAGGACGCTCGCGAGGCGGCGGGCGGGCGCGGACTCACGGATCAACGCGGGATCGTCGTACACCGGCACCTCGCGGCCAAAGGGCGCCCCAGCGTTGAAGGCGGCGACGAGCGGTTTCCCCGCCACCGCGAGCGCGGTCGCATGGAGCGCATGGAAGTGCGCGACGGCCCCGACATCCGGTCGCGCGCGGTAGATCTCGAGATGGATCGGAAGCTCGCTCGGCGGTGTTCGCTCGATAGGTTCGCCGTCAGCGAGACGCACCACGGCGACCTCCTCCGGGCGGAGGGCGATGCGGCTCGCGCTATGCGAGTTCACGTAAGCGACGTCGCCTTCGCGGAGGCTGACGTGGCCATGCATATCGAAGATCCCCGCGACCGCGAGCGCTCGGCTCGCCGCGGCGACGAGTGTCGCCGCGCGCGCTGGACTCGAGACGCTCACTGGGCGGGTGGCACGCCTGCCCAGCGCTTGAACAACGCGTGCTCGACCCCAAGCTGGTCGAGGGCCTTGCCGACGCTGTGCGCGACGATGTCGTCGACGGTCTTCGGCAGATGGTAGAAACCGGGCGCCGGCGGCAGGATCACCGCGCCGGTCAGCGCGAGCTCGTGCATCAGCCGCAGGTGACCGGCGTGCAGGGGCGTCTCGCGGACCATCAGGACGAGGGTGCGGCGCTCCTTGAGATGCACGTCGGCCGCGCGGACGATGAGATTGTCATTCAG
>MNEO01000004.1 GCA_001917735.1 Chloroflexi bacterium 13_1_40CM_68_21 | reverse complement strand
ATCGTCTACGGCGCGGGCCTGGCAGAGCTGCTCAACAAGAAGCTCGGCACGGCCGCCAGCGCGCAATCGACGACGGCCTCGGTCGACAACATGAAGCTCCTCCGTGACGGCAAAGCCGATCTCGCCTTCACGCTTTCCGACACCCTCTACGACGCGGTGAACGGGACCAACACGTTCGCCGCGCCGGAGCGGAAGGTCGACGCGAAGGCACTCGCCGTCCTCTACTCGAACGCGACCCACCTCGTCGTGAAGGACGCGTCCGGCATCAACACGGTGACCGACCTCAAGGGCAAGCGCGTGTCGATGGGTACGGCCGGGAGCGGGACGGAGGTCATCGCGAACCGGACGTTCGAGGCGTACGGCCTCGATCCGGCCAAGGACGTCTCGCGCGAGCGGCTCGGCGCGCAGGATTCGGCGAACGCCCTCCGCGACGGCAAGATCGACGCATTCTTCTTCAGCGGAGGCCTCCCCGTGCCGGCCGTGCTCGACATCTCCACGTCGACGAAGATCAAGCTCCTGGACCTCACCGAGAGCATCAAGAAGATGGCCGACAAGTACGGCCCCTTCTACTTCTCGTACAAAGTGCCGAAGACCACGTACAACACCGCCGCGGACGTGACGGTGTCGGGCGTCGCGAATCTGCTCGTCGTGCCATCGAGCTTCGATCCGGCGCTCGCGCAAGCGATCCTGGCGACGATGTTTGACAACAAGGACGATCTGGTGAAGGTCCACGTCGCCGCGAAGGACCTCCTTCTCGAGACCGCGACGGTGGGCTCGCCGATCGACTTCCATCAGGGAGCGATCGACTATTACAAGTCCAAGAACGCGTGGAAGAAATAGGTGCCGCGCCCGGCTTCGCCGGGACGGAGTAACGCCCTCGTCGCGCTGATCGGGGCGATCGTAACCTCGGTCGGGGCGGTGCTCGCCGCCCCCGTCCCGGTCCTCAGCGTCAGCGACGGGAACAGCGCGTTCATCGCCGCGCTCGAGGGTGATGAGCCGCTTACCTACTCATATCGGCAGTCGATCTATCGCGTCACGGTCTACGAGGAGCTCGCGCGTCAGGGAGGCGGGCTGCGGATCGAGCGCGTGCGCTCGCCCGACATCCGCTCGGTGGAGTACTTCGGGTGGAAGGGCGAGCCGGTCCAAGAGCCGACCGGACTCTGGATGGAAGTTTCGCCTCGGACGGTCGCGGCCGATCGCGAGCTCGTCATCCGCATCACCCCCGCTGGCGAACAGACCTTCTCGAGCTCGCGATGGACGCTCGCCCTCCGGCCGCGCTTCGGCGAGACCGTGGTCCGCGTACGCGCCGAGGACCGGCCGTGGCTCGTCGCGGCGCTCGAGGCCGCGCGATGAGCACTCAGGGGACCGAGCCAGAAGTCATCGCGCGTCCCGATCTCGACGCGGTGCTCGCCGAGGACAAGACCAAAGAGCTCATCGAGGAGTTCGAGTCCGAGGCCAAGACTCGGACGTTCACCGGGTTCTGGGACGGAGTCGTCACCGCGCTCTCGGTGGCTACCACGCTCTTCGCCCTCTACTACGCGGCCGCCGGCGCCGAGATCCCGCTGACCAACGTCGTGCTCGTGCCGTCGTTCCGGATCCTCGGCCAGACCATCACCACGCCGCAGATCTACGTGATGCTCTTCCTCACTTCGATCCTCATCCTCACCTTCCTCCTCTACCCGATGCATCCGCGCTTCATCAAGAGCGTGAACGTCGTCGACCTCGTCCTCGTCGCTGCGTCGATCGCGATCACGGCGTACGTCTTCCTGAACTTCGAGACCGTGATCTACCGCGTCAACAGCCCGAACCAGACGGACTTCGTGTTCGGCGTCATCGCGATCCTCACGGTCCTGGAGGCCGGGAGGCGCACGATCGGTTGGCACCTGCCGGCGCTCGGCGTCACCGCGATCGCGTACGCGTACTTCGCGGACTTCATGCCCGGCCCCTTCCGCGGCCCGCCCAAGGACCTCGACGACATCATCTCGAACCAGTACCTCGGCCTCGACGGCATGCTCGGGACACCGCTGCAGGTCGCGGCCACGTTCATCATCCTGTTCACCATCTACGGCGCGATCCTCGAGTACACCGGCGCCGGGAAGTTCTACGTCGACCTCGCGTTCGCGCTCACCGGCCGGCGGCCCACCGGCGCGGCGCGTACGGTCACCGTCGCGTCGTTCCTTCTGGGGACGGTGTCGGGGTCGGGCGTCGCGACGACGGTCACGCTCGGCTCGATCACCTACCCGATGCTCAAGCGCGCCGGACATGATCGCGAATCGAGCGGCGCGATCCTCTCGGCGGGGGGCATCGGGGCGGTCATCTCGCCGCCGGTGCTCGGTCCCGCCGCCTTCCTGATGGCCGAGATCCTGGGGATCAGCTACCTGCAGGTCGTGGTCATGGCGATGATGCCGACGATCCTCTACTACCTCGGCATCCTGCTCATGATCGAGGTCGACGCGCGCCGGCTCGGCGCGCGCGACATCGCGCTGGACGCGCCGGGCTTCTGGGAGCTCACGAAACGCTACTGGTACCAGTACACGTCGCTCTTCGCGATCATCGTCTTTCTCGTCGCGGGGTTCTCGACGATCACCGCGATCTTCTGGTCGATCATCGTCGCGATCCTCGTCTCATACATCCGCGGGGAGACCTCGCTCACGCCGCCGAGGCTGGTGAAGGCGCTCGCCGGCGGTACGAAGCAGGTGCTCTCGGTCGCCGCGACGACCGCCGTCGCGGGAATCGCCGTCGGGATCCTTCTCCAGACCGGCCTGGGCCTCAAGATCTCGAGCCTCATCCTCTCGCTCGGGTTCGGCAATCTCGTGGCGACGCTGGTCGTATCGGGGATCGTCCTCTGGGTGCTCGGCCTCTCCTTACCGATCACGGCGACCTATCTCGTCGCCGTCCCCACGGTGGTGCCCGCGCTGATCACGCTCGGCGTTCCAGCGCCGGCGGCGCACATGTTCGTCTTTTACTACGCGGTGCTGTCGGAGGTCTCCCCGCCGGTCGCACTGTCGCCCTTCGCCGCCGCGGCGATCACCGGAGGCAACCCGTACAAGACGATGATGCTCACCTGGAAGTACGCGCTCCCCTGCTTCCTCGTGCCGTTCATGTTCACCCAGCCGGACGGTCTCGCGATCCTCTGGACCGGCGTGACGATCCCCGAGGCGGTCCTCGCGTCGGTGTCCGCCGCCGTCGGGATCACGGCCCTGGTCGCCGGCGTGGGCGGCTACCTCCTCCGGCCGACGAACCTCATCGAACGCGTGCTGCTCATCGTCGGAGGCGTGCTCCTCGTCGCCCCGGGTCTCGCGGCCGACGTCGCTGGGCTCACGCTCTTTGCGATTGCGGTCGGACTTCAGGCCGCCCCGCGGTTGCTCGCCCGCCTTGCGGCGCGCCGAGCTGCCTAAATTCATCCGAACGACCGAGGCCCCGCATGCGTTATGTCGGTGTCGGCGGGTTCGGCGCGGGGAGGTGCCTTGATGCCTGATGTCATCCGCTACGAATGCGTCGCCAAGACCCATGAACATGGGAAGACCATTCGCGAGGGCGGCCTGACGGTCCACCGGGGTGGGTGGGCCTACTGCGACGCCGAAGAACCGAAGACGCCCCATGAGTGGATAGCGACCGGAGGCGTCGTGCTGGAGCAGCTCGTGCGCCGCGTGCGGCGTCCTGGCGTGACGGAGACCACCACCTAGGTAAACGCCGCTCATACCCGGCGAGCACGCGACGTGCAGGTGCTTCGCGATGGTGGAAGAAACGGGGCCTCGCTCGACCGCCGATCGTCTGCGTGAAGCGGTCGCCGACGCATTGCGGCGGGTCGGGCCGCCCGACGAGCTAATTCCGACAGCCCCGGCTAACGAGAACGTCGCGAAGGGACCGTAGCCCGCTTCGAGCGATCCCCCACGACCCTGGAGCTGTTGCCGCGTCAGCTCTTCGTCTCCCCCTTCATGCGACGGGTCTTGTTCGTCGTTGCCGCGGCGATGCGCTTGGCGACTTTCGCTGACCGGCCTCGCCGGAGCTCGCTCTCCTTGATGTGCTCGTACTGACGTCTGCGCGTCTTGCTCTTCACGCCACGCGGTGGCATGGACACACCTCCGAGTCCGTATCTCTTTGGGCCCGCAAACGGCAAAATCCGGACCACGCGGACCCTTCATCGGTACGCTTCCCCGTATGGGGACGCGCATTCTCGCGGTCGCCATCTTCTTCGCTACCGCGTGCGCGCCGCGACCGTTGAGCGGTGACGCGGCGTCATCGGCGCAGCCGGTCGCGACCCTCATGGCGAGCCCCGAGCCGACAGCGATCGCCACGCCGTCGCCGGTCCCGCCAACGCCTCGTCCGGAGCCGCCACCGCGCGTGACTCGCGATATCGCCGGCATCGAGTTCGCGCTGGTGCCCGGGGCGGCGGACCTTCGCGTCGCGACGGAGCTGACTCGCGAGGACGAAGGGGTCGTCGCGGCTACCGTTGCGTCGGATATCCCGGCTGTCGAACGCGAGTTCGCCCGATCGTTCAGCCGTCGGCCGGTGATCTACGTCTTCGCCACGGCCGAGGGGTACGCGGAAGGGTTCGTTCGCTTCTTCGGGTACGGAAGAGCGACCGCGACGTTCGTCGCGGAGAACTCGGTGTCCTTCTTCGAACCTTCGCTACGGCTCATCGCCGTGAACTGGGAGGCGATTCGCGACCGGCGGCCTATCGCCGCGATCCGCCACGAGCTCACGCACCTCCTCACCCTCGACGCCTGCGCCCCGCGGTGCGACCTCGTGCCGGCCTGGCTCAACGAGGGTCAGGCGCGACTGGCGGAGGCGTTCGTTCCGGGCGGCGACTGGCGGCTCGTCCGCGTCCGCTACGAAGCGGCGTCGATGGCCGAGACGGGAACGCTCATTCCGCTGAACACGCTCGTGTCCCAGCTCGCGTGGAACGCGCTGACCGACTGGGCCGGCTACTTCAAGTACCAGGAGGCCGCCCGCGCGGTCGAGCTCCTGCGCGAGGACATCGGCGGTGACGCGCCGATCGCGCTCCTGTATGAGCGGCTCCGGCGTGGCCAGAACGTTGCCCAGGCGTATGCCGCGCTCACCGGGCGCTCCTTCGACGAGTTCGCCGCCGGTCTTTCGGGCCGGATGCGCGGAGCCGTACCGCAGACCCCGGGGCTCATCGCGGTCACGCCTGAAGGCGCGCCGGCGAGCTACCTCCTGTACGGATTCACGCCCGCCGCGACGGTGATGCTCACGATCAGCGGGCCGCGCGGAAGTGAGAGCTGGCCGCTGGTGATCTCACCCTTTGGGTCGAATTTCGACGGCGTGCCCGCGACGCGCGCGCGGGGCCGCTACACGATCAGCGCCCAGGATGGAAACACCGTCTTCACCGCGAAGGTCAGGAAGCTCGACCGAGGCTCGCCCGGCGACTCGCGCTAGGCGGTGAGCCAGCGCTCGACCTTGCCGATGTAGCGTTTCGGATCCTTTGCAAAGCGTTCGAGACATCCCGGACCGCAGAAGGCGTATTCGCGCTCGGGCCGCACGAGGGTCAGGCCGACCTCTCGCTGCTCGGCGATATCGACGACCATGTCGCAGACCGGATCGAGGATCTTCCCAGCGGGCGTCATAGGACAAAGGTAGCGCGTCGCGCGAAGGTCCCCCGTACGGGGTAGCCGAAATCTCTCACCTCGTACGGTGTTCACAAGGGCGCGGCCAGCGTGCAAAGTGCCCGACGTGGAGCAGGTCGCGGGCGGACCTTGGGACCGTGCCGGTGTGGATCGCGACGCCTGGTACGCCGCGCGCATGATGGCCGTGGCGATCAGGGAGACGGTCCGGCTGGCCCTGGACCCGACCTCGGATAACGAGGCGTCGCCTCACGATCACGAGCGTCTTGGCGAATACGCCGACGAGCTGGTGTCCGCGGTCGAAAACGGCGACCCCGAGACTGTCGCGATGCTCTTGCGGCGGGCGCCCCGCCCGAGCTAGCTAGCCCTCCGCTAAGGCCGGCCCCGCCGGCCACCGGTGCTGGTGCTCGGAGCGTCGGTGCGCGTGACCGTGAAGCTGCTGCCGTCATGTCCGAGCACCGAAGGCTGAGCGATCGCCTGGCCTCTGCCGTTGATCATGGTGATCGCCTTCGCACCGAGGTCCGCGAGCGTTTGGCTCTTCCCGTTCTCCACCGCGCTGCCGGCAGTGAAGCGCAGCGTCCCGAACTGATCGAGCGGCACGACTCCGCGGCCGGCGCTCGGCGCCTCCTGGATCCATTCCGCGGACGAGTTGGACGAGCTGTACTGGACCGTGACGCTGTAGCTCTCTTTCGTGGTGTCGTTTCTGATCGTGATGACCCAGCTGTTGCCAGACTTCTGCGTGAGCGTCGCCGTGACGGCGTCGCCTGCGCGCACCGCGAGTGGGACCGTGTGCGAGGACTGCGGGAGCATCTCGGTCCACGCCGAGTACTCGACCGTGCTGTCCGCGCTCACCATCGCCTGCGTACCGGCTTGTAGCAGGTCGCGGCCGGTGAGCCCGCCGATGCCGACCCACGTGGCGTCGGCGCCGACGCTCGTGCTGGTCACCGTGGGCACGATCCACGAGCCGGTGACCGAAGTGAAGACGCCGCCGGTCGCGGCATAGCCGGACCAGTTGCTTGAGCGGCTCATGACCGCCGCGGGCGTGCCCGGCTGCGTGACGCTCGGTGCGGTCCCCGTGCCAGGCTCGATCACCCGGGAGTCGGGCTGCACATCCGCGGAGATCTTCCACGCGCCAGACAGCTGGGTGAGGGTGTACTCGTTGCGGTCGGTGCGCTCGTCGGTCGATCCGTCGTTGTAGGTGGATCGCCACGTCTCGAACGTGGTCGCCTGTGCGGTCGTGCCGCTCACCGTGACGTCGCCCCACGTGATGTTCGTAAGGACGATCGAGCTCACGCCGCCGTTCCCCAGATCGCGGTTCGTCTGCACCAGCTCCTGGTAGTAGGAGTCGGTGGCGGTGGCGCGCATCACGCTGTCGTCGCTCTTGGCGAAGGCCTGCGCCTGGGCTTGATTCGCGCGCTGGATGACGTCCTTGATCGCGGCGACGGCGGCCGCGTCGGTGGCGTTCGTCGCCGTTGTCGTGCGCGCGGCGGGTGTGGGAGCGACCAGACCGCGCGCGCTGGAGACGAAGCTCGCGAGGTCAAGGCGCCCGCTGAACGCGGCGAACGCGAACGCAAGCACGCCGATCGCCAGAAGGCGCCTCGCGCTCACGCCGCCGGGCTTCTTCGGCGGAGGTGGTGGTGTTGGTGCGATGAGCGGCGCGGTCGTCGCGGGATCTGTTTCGTACATGCGCATAGCCTCTCGCGCGGAGCTCAGAGCGCCTTAAGAGCGCCCTGAGCGCGCCCTAAGAATTCCGCACTCTTTCGGCTAAGAAGTGGTCTGCTTGGGCGCGAACATCGCCCGTGCGCCGAGCGCGAGCATCACGCCGACCAGCACGATCACGAGCCAGGCCCCGAGCAGCCAGTCCGGATAAGCGAGTCCCAGGAGCCGATCGAGCGACCAGGCCCCGTTGCCGATGAGCGCGACGGCGAACGCGCCCGCCGCCAGGGGCACCGGGAACTCCCAGCCGACCTTGCCGCCGCCGGCCCAGAACCCCTGAGCCCAGTGCGCGACGATCGCCACGACGACGAGGTCCCCGACGACGACCCCCGGTCCGATCGGACCGCCGAGCCCCAGGACCATCAGCGTCCCGCCACCCGCCTCGGCGAGCGTGGCGACGAGCGCCCAGAAGATCCCCGGCCGCAGGCCTAGGCCATTGAACCATCCGGCCACCCCGGCGACCGAGCCGCCCTGGCCGACCCAGCCGAGCTTCAGGAAGCCGTGCATCGCGACCACGCCGCCGACCACGACGCGAAGTACGAAGATCGCAAGATCCGCATTCATCGGGTTCCTCCCGCGCGCGTGTTGTGTTGGACAACAGCGGACCGGCGCGGATACTTCCCAAAGGCTAGTACTTACCGAAAAGTTAGGGGCAAGTTGAATGGTCACCATCGCCAACCCGCCGCCCGAGCTACGGGCGACCCCCAGAGCGGAGGAGTGCGCGGTCGAGAAGGCGCTTGCCGTCGTCGGGGCAAAATGGACCTTGATCGTCCTTCACCACCTGATGGATGGCCCCCGGCGGTTTGGCGATCTGCAACGGCTCGTTCCCGCCGCGTCGCCGAAGATGCTCACGGTGCGACTGCGCGAGCTCGAGCAGCTCGGACTGCTGACGCGGACCGTTCACGCCGAGATACCCCCGCGCGTCGACTACCAGCTCACGGCGCAGGGCCGCAGTCTCCGGCCGATCATCGACTCGATCGAGAAGTGGGGTCGCAGCCTTCGTCCCGCACGGCGTTCGGGATAACCATGCGCCGGACGGTCCGCATCGTCTCCCTCGTGGCTCTCGCCGTCGGCGCGATCTTCATCCTTCAGGGGATCGGCCTGCTCGGTGGATCGTTCATGACCGGCCGGAGCGAGTGGGCGATCGCAGGCGCCGCCCTGGCTGCGGCCGCCTTGGTGGTGCTCTGGCTCGTTCGTACCGCGCCCTAGGGGGTTCGAAGCGAGAGCAGGTCGGTGATGGAGCGAGCGCCAGCCGCGGCACCCAGGCGCGGAAGTCCGAAGGTGTCCTCGATCGTCGCGAGGAGCGAATAGTGGTCGTACCGCTCGGCCGAACGGCGCGCAACGGGATCGGGCGTGGCCACGATCAATGGGACGAGATTCGTCTCGTCTCCGCCGTCGCCCTCGTCCCAGACCACGAAAAGCACGCCGCGCTCGCGGAAGGATGCTGAGGCGACGATGCGCGCGACGAGCTGCACCAGCCAGGCGCCGGCCTCCGTGAGCGCGCAATCGTGCCCGTCGTGGCAGAGCCCCGGGGTGATCCAGGCGAACTGCGGCGCGTCGCCCGCGAGATCGGCATCGAGAGCATCGAGCGACACGACGTTCGGCGGACACGCCCCTCCGTAATAGGCGAACGGATTGTGCTTGACCGCGTAGGGATACGGGCTGCGCACGCATCCGTCGGCGGAGAGGCCCTCCATGTACGCGCGCCAGGGCACGCCCGCCGCCGACAGCTGCGCGCCCAGTCCGCCCGCCGGAAGCACGTGGTAGTCATCGTCGGTCACGCCCCATGTGCTCCCCGAGGTGAGCGCCAGATAGTTCGGAAGGCTGGGTCGCGCGACCGCGTGATAGTTCATGGCGACCCTGTAGGTCGACGCGAGCGTTGCGATGTCGGGCGCGGCAAGCGCCCTCGCGAGCGACGCGTTCTCCATGACGATGACGAATACGTGCGGACGCGCGGGCGCGGCGCTCGCCGCTGCGGACGGCGTCGGCGTG
>MNEO01000034.1:4020-11643 GCA_001917735.1 Chloroflexi bacterium 13_1_40CM_68_21 | reverse complement strand
ATCTACGGGACGAAGCTCACCCTCGGCTTGATCCGCACGAAGCTGCGCGAACACAAGCTTGCCGATCGGGCGACGTTCTGCGAGATCGCTCCTGGCGAGCCCTTCAACATCGGGACGTTCCGTTGCGATTCCTACTACGTGTGTCACAGCATCCCCGACGCGGTCGGGGTGACCGTCGAAACGCCCTACGGCACGGTCGTCCACTCCGGCGACTGGAAGTTCGACCACACTCCGGTCGACGGCCGGCAGACGGACTTCGGGCGGCTCGCGGCGATCGCGGCGAAGGGCGTCCTGCTTCTCATGTCGGACTCGACGCGCGCGGAGGTTCCGGGCTACACGCAGTCCGAGCGCCACGTCGGCGAGATGTTCGACGCGATCATGTCGCGCGCACCCGGCCGGGTGATCACGACGACCTTCGCCTCCAACATCTCGCGCATCAAGCAGATCGTGGACATCGCCGCGGCGTGGGGTCGGAAGACGGCGATCGTCGGGCGCTCGATGGAGAACTACACCAAGACCGCGCGCGAGCTCGGATACCTCGAATACCCCGAGGGCGCGATCGTCGGCCCGCACGAGATCAGCAAGCTCCCGGATCAGGAGGTCTGCATCATCACCACGGGCAGCCAGGGCGAGCCCACGAGCGCGTTATCACGGATGGCCCTCGGCGACCATCGCCACGTGGCCGTGAAGGAGGGCGACACCGTCGTCATGTCGGCGACGCCGATCCCCGGGAATGAGGAGCTCGTCACCCGCACCATCGACAACCTGTTCAAGCTCGGCGCGGAGGTCATTTACGACCCCGCGACGCGACCCCACGTGTCGGGGCACGCGAGCCAGGAGGAGCTGAAGCTTCTCCTCAATATCCTCCGGCCGAAATACTTTTTGCCCATCCACGGCGAGTACCGCATGCTCGTTCGACACGCTCGGATCGCGATGGACCTCGGCGTCGAGCCGAAGAACGCGTTCGTGATCACCAACGGCGACGTTCTCGAGATCGACGACAAAGGCGCGCGGGTGGGGGAGAAGGTCCAGTCGGGCGTCGTCTACGTCGACGGCCTGGGTGTCGGGGACGTGAGCCACTCCGTCATGCGCGACCGCTGGTCGATCGGGAGCGACGGGGTCTTCCTGGTCGTCGTGACCATCGAGCAACGGACCGGCGCCGTCGTCGCCGGGCCCGACATCGTGACCAAGGGCTTCGTGCCCGAACACGACGCCGCCGAGATCGTCGAGCTCGCGAAGCAGCGCATCCTCGAGGGTCTCGCCGAGGCACAGACCGGCGAGCACCTCGCCGAGCCCGCCGCGCTGAAGGATGCGATCCACAACAGCGTCGCATCGCTCTTGTACGAGCGCACCAAGCGCCGGCCCATGGTGCTGCCCGTCATCATGCAGGTTTGATGGCGAGGAGGACCGCTTCGCGCCGCAGAGGCGCGACCCCGGCGATCGAACCGCGCATCCGCGACGAGATCGGTGCCATCGCCGTCGTCGCGTTCGCCGTCCTCTCGGCGGTCGCGCTGGCGACCGACCAGGGCGCGGTCTTGCAGTGGTGGCGGTCGGCGCTCTTCGCTTTGCTCGGCTGGGCCGCGTTTCTCGTGCCGATCCTGCTCGGGGCCGTGGCGCTCGAGCTCTGGTTCGGCTTCGTGCGACGCGAGACCGTTCTGCCGATCCTGGGCGGGATTGTCGTCGTGGTCGCGCTGCTTGGGCTTACGCGCCACTACGTGCGTGACGATGTCGCCGGCGGCTATGTCGGAGGCGGCGTCGCCAAGGGCGCCGCAGCGCTCTTCGGCCAGATCGGTGCGCCGATATCGCTCGGCGCGCTGCTTCTCGTCGGGATCGTGATCGCCGCGAACCGCACGATCGCCGATCTGCTCAGGCCGGCGTGGCGGCAGCGTCAAGCGATCGCCGCGCTCCGCCCCGGCACGATCATCCCGGGCGGCACCGCCAGCCGTTTCGACCGGCTGGGCGACGACGAGGAAGGGCCGCCTCAGCAGCTCCGCATCAACCTGCCGGAGCAGAAGCAGCGTCGCGAGCCTCTGTTCGCGCCGACTACCGAACCCGCTCAGCCTCCGAAACCCTCTTTACGCGAGCCGTTTGCGGTGTCCGTAGCGGGCCTGCCGTCGGCTGCCGTCGCTGCCGAAGGCGTCCTCCATGCCGACCCCCCGGAGAAGCCGTGGGTCTTACCGTCCCTCGATCTTCTCGCGGAGGGCTCCGCGGCGCGCTCTGGAAAAGATGAGGTCATGCGCAACAAGCGCGTGATCGAAGAGACGCTCGCCAACTTCGACATCACCGCCACCGTCGTCGAGGTGAGCGTGGGACCGGTGGTGACGCGCTACGAGCTCAAGCCTGCCGCCGGCGTGAAGCTCTCGCGCATCGAGGCGCTCGCGGACGATCTCGCGCTTGCCCTCGCGGCGCGCACGCTGCGCATCGAGGCGCCCATCCCGGGAAAGAGCGTCGTCGGCATCGAGATTCCCAACATGGCGATCGGGGTTGTCTCCTTGCGTGACGTCGCCGAGAGCGCCGAGTTCAAAGGCTCACCCTCGAAGCTGACCGTCGGGCTCGGGAAGGACGTCGCCGGCGCGGCGATCGTTACCGACCTCGCGAAGCTGCCGCACCTCCTCATCGCCGGGCAGACCGGCTCGGGCAAGAGCGTGTGCATCGGCTCGATCCTCACCAGCCTCCTGATGCAGGCGACGCCAGATGAGGTCCGCATCCTGATCGGAGACCTCAAACGGGTCGACTTTCCCGGGTTCAATGGCGTTCCGCACCTGGTCGTCCCGGTGATGCACGAGTCGGCCCAGATCTTGAACGTGCTCTATTGGACGACCAGCGAGATGGACCGCCGTTACCGCCTCTTTGCACGGATGGGCGCGCGCAACATCGCGACGTACAACGAGAAGCAGACGGGAGGCGACCGGGTCCCGTATGTCATCCTCATCATCGACGAGCTCGCCGATCTGATGCTCCAGGCGCCGATCCAGGTGGAAAAGCAGATCACCCGGATCGCACAGCTGGCCCGCGCGACCGGCATTCACCTTGTCCTCGGGACGCAGCGGCCGTCCGTCGACGTCATCACCGGCCTGATCAAGGCGAACATCCCCGCTCGCATCGCGTTTGCTACCGCGTCGGCGGTCGATTCGCGCACGATCATCGACATGACCGGCGCGGAGAAGCTCCTCGGCCGCGGCGACATGCTCTGGATGGCTCC
Source organism: Chloroflexi bacterium 13_1_40CM_68_21 (assembly GCA_001917735.1). Next base: position 8,441 of record MNEO01000034.1, on the reverse strand, counting down.
CGACTCAGCCAAGCCCGTCAGGGCCCAGGGCGCGTTCGTCTCGGATGCCGAGATCGACGTCGTCATCCGTCACTGGAAGCAGCAGCGGGACCCGCGCTACGACATGTCCATTCTCGAAGACAAGGAGCGCGCGCGGGCGCGCGACGACGAGGGCGATGACATCGACGACGACCGTTACGAGGAGGCCATCGACATCGTTCAGCGCGCGGGTCAAGCGTCCGTTTCGATGCTGCAGCGGAAGATGACGATCGGCTTCGCGCGCGCGGGCCGGCTCATCGACATCATGGAGCGCAACGGGGTCATCGGACCCTCGCAAGGTCCCGGAAAGATGCGCGAGGTCTATGGCGTGGCGCGCGAGGCGCGCGAGACGTGAGCAAGCTCGGCGAGCGGCTGCGCGCCCAGCGCGAGCGGAAAGGCATCACCCTCGAGCAGGCGGCGGCCGACACGCGGATCCGCGAGAAGTTCCTGAAGGCGCTCGAGGATGGCGACTACCAGTCGCTGCCCGGGCCGGTCTACACGCGCGGGTTCCTCCGCAACTACGCGGAGTACCTCGACCTCGAGACCGACGAGCTCCTCACGCTGTACCACCACGAGAGCGGACGCCCGGCCGAGCCGCTGCAAACGCGCACGTTCAAACCGTACCGTCCGATCGCGCGCCGCAGCCTCGTCTTCAGACCGGTGATCTTCGTACCGGTGATCATGCTGGCCTTCGTGGGCCTCTTCGTCGGCTACATCTACTACCAGCTCACGACGTTCGCCACGCTTCCGCGTCTCGAGATCACGGATCCGGCCAGCGACGGCCTCGCTGCGAGCGCGGAGCTCACCGTGCGCGGCGTCACCGTCCCCGAGGGACGCGTCACGGTGAACGTCTTCCCCGGCCCCGATGTCTTCGGCGACATCCGCCCGGGCTTCGACGGCAGGTTCAGCACGACGGTCGCGCTTAAGCCCGGCTCGAACCACGTTGTCATCGAAGTGCTGGACACCGCTGGGAAGACGAACCGTGTCAGCCGGACCATCCAATACCAGGCGCCGGCCACCGGGATCACCAGTCCACCGATCCTCGCCGTCGAGCAACCGGCGAACGGCGCGACGTTCACGAACACCTTTGTTCCCGTCAGCGGCCGCGTCGATCGCAGCGTGACGAGCGTGCAGGTGAACAACACCCCCGTGAGCGTGAGCGTGGACGGGACATTCACCGCGCGCTACTACCTGACGGCGGGCCCGCAGTCGTTCCGCGTCGTGGCCCGGAACAGCACCGGTGGAACGGTCGAGGAGACGCGCAACGTCGTCGTCGCATACACCGCGGCCGTGGTGAACGTGTTCGTGAATGGCGGCGACGCGTGGATCCTCGCGACGGTCGACGGGACCGACGTTCAAGGGACCGGCCGGGTGTACCACCCCGGAGAGACCGCGGTCTTCACCGGCAAAGAGGTGCGCATCAAGAGCGGCAACGCCGCCAACACGCAGGTCATCTACAACGGCCAGCTCATCGCGAGCCTCGGACGCCAAGGGGAGGTCGTCGAGCGCGTCTTCCTAGCGCAGTGACGCTTCCAAACGCCCTCTCGATCACTCGCGCCGTCTCGCTCGCGCCCATCGTCTGGCTCATCGCGCTCAGTGATCTTGCCGGCGCGCTCCTGTTGTTCCTCTGCGCCGCGGCGACCGACTTCGCCGACGGCGCTCTCGCCCGCCGGCGGAATGAGATCACACCTCTTGGCACCTTCCTCGACCCGCTCGCCGACAAGATCCTCGTCGTCGGCGTACTCGCGGCGCTCGCGGTCCGCGGCGCTGCGCCGCTCTGGGCGGTCGGTGTCGTCGCCGCGCGCGAGCTCATCGCCGTCGAGCTCCGGGCCCGCGCGCAGCAGACGGTCGCCGCGACGGCGGATGGCAAGCTGAAGACGATCTTGCAGGTCGCCGCGATCGCCGCCCTCCTCGCCGCCGGGGCGTGGCCCGCAGCAGGCCTGGCGGCAGGCGCAAGCGCGCTCCTCACGGCGGCCGTCGCGCTCACGGTGGTCTCAGGCGTCATGCTCGTACGCCGTGCCACCTAAACGACCACCCACCTTGCCCGAGCTCGAAGAGCGGATGGAGCCGCTGCATAGGCGTCTTCTCCGCCGCAAGCTCACGGTCGCTGCCGCCGAGTCGTGCACGGGCGGCCTCCTCGCGGCCGTCCTGACGGTGCATAGCGGCGCGAGCGCGCATTTCCAGGGCGGCGCCGTCGTGTACTCCAACGAAGCGAAGACGATCTTCGCCGACGTCGCGCCCGACCTCATCCATGGTCATGGCGCGGTGTCATCGGTCGTGGCGGGTGCGCTCGCGCGCGGCGCGCGCGAAAGGCTCGGCGCGAAGATCGGTCTGGGCGTCACCGGGATCGCCGGCCCCGGCGGCGCGACACCCGGAAAGCCGGTGGGCCTCACTTACGTGGCCGTCGACAGCGACGCGCACTCGGCGGTGAAGAAGCACGTGTGGCCGTACGACCGCGAGGGCAATCGCCTCGCCTCGGTCGGCGCCGTGCTCGATCTGCTGGAGAAAGCGATCGGATGAGCGTCAATTACCCGCGGGAGCTGCGCCGAGCGTTCGCCGACGCAGATGTGGTGCGGAACTACCTGTATCGCCCGCCATATCCGGCCGAGGTCTTTGCCGTCCTCGAGGGTCTCCTCGCCTCACCGCGAACCGTGCTCGACGCAGGGTGCGGGAGCGGTGCGATCACACGGGGACTGGCCGCCTTCGCCGTCCGCGTGGATGCGCTCGATCCGTCCGAGGCGATGCTCCGAGAGGCTCGGCGGCTTGCGGGCCAACAGCCCCGCATTCGCTGGATCCTCGGAACCGCAGAGGACGGTCCGCTTGCGCCACCCTACGGCCTCATCACCGCGGGCGCGAGCATCCACTGGATGGAACCTGACATCGTCATGCCGCGCTTTCGGGACGCGCTCGCCCCGAGCGCACGGCTGGCCATCATCGACATGGAGAACGTGCATCCCCAAGCTTTGTACCGGGACGAGTTCGTGTCGGTCGTTCGGCGACACTCGGCCCTGGAGCATCACGATGACTTCGCCGCGCTCCTCGCGAATCTCGAAGCCACGGGCCACTTCGAGCGGGAAGGCGGGCACCGGACCCGGCCCGTGCCGTTCGAGCAATCGGTCGACGACTACATGGCGATGCTCGCCAGCACGAGCTCGCTTTCGCGAGCCACGCTCGGCGAGCGTGCCGAGGCGTTCGAGCACGAGGCACGTGGGGTGCTCGCGCGCCACCAGATCGATAAGGTCCGCTTCGACGTCGTCGGCATGGTCGCGTGGGGCCGACCCTCGTGAGCGCAAAAGCTCTCGGCGTCGGCCTCCTCGGCCTCGGCACGGTCGGCTCCGCCGTGGCCCGCGCGTTCGCCGACCGCTCGCGGCGCATCGACGCGGCGGCGGGCCGTCCCCTCAGGCTCGTGGCCGCGGCCGTACGCGATCCCAAGCGCTCGCGAAACGCGGGCGACGTGCCGCTCACGACGGACCCGCACGCCATCCTCGACGATCCCGACATCGCGATCGTCGTCGAGGTCATCGGCGGGACCGAACCGGCGCGCGAGCTCGTGCTGGCGGCGTTCGAGAGAAGCAAGCACGTGGTCACGGCGAACAAAGAACTCGTCGCCAAGGAGTGGAACGCGGTGCACGAGGCGGCGCGCCTGGCGAAGCGCGAGCTACGTTTCGAGGCCGCCGTCGCCGCGGCCGTGCCCGTGATCGCGGGGATGCGGGGCCTCGGCGCGATCCGGCCACGGGTCCTCCGCGGACTTCTGAACGGGACGACCACGTACATCTGCTCGCGGATGGAGGCCGGCAAGTCCTTCGATGAGGCGCTCGCGGAGGCCACCGCCGCGGGGTACGCCGAGGCCGACCCGACCAACGACGTCGATGGACACGACGCCGCCTACAAGCTCGCGATCCTCATATCGATCCTCGAGGGCCGCCACTTCCATCCTGACAACGTGCGGCGAGCGAGCCTGCGCGGCATCTCCGCCGCGGAGATGACAGGGGCTGCCGCGCGCGGCGCGCGGGTGCGCTACCTGGCCGTCGCCGACTTCGGGGACCGCGCCACGAAGGCGCGCGTGGGACCGGAAGAGGTCTCCGCCGATTCGCTCGAGGGCCAGGCCACCGGTCCGACGAACGTCATCACCCTCGAGGGCGACCTCGTCCCACGGCTCGTCTGGAGCGGCCCTGGGGCGGGCGGCGACGCAACCGCGTCCGCGATACTCGGCGACGTGATCCAGATCGCGCAGCGGAACCGCTGATGGCGCGTGGGGAATCGTCGGGGGGCAAAGCCCCCCGGACCGTTCTCAAGTTCGGCGGCACCTCGGTGGCCTCGCCCGCCGCGCTGCTGCGTGTCGCCGAGATCGTCAAGGCAACGAAGGGCGAGCGCATCGTCGTCGTATCCGCGACGGCCGGGAC
>MNEO01000034.1:0-3828 GCA_001917735.1 Chloroflexi bacterium 13_1_40CM_68_21 | reverse complement strand
CCTGTGGTGGCGGCGGTCCTGGACCACACGGGGACGAAGGCGGAGGCGCTCTCGGCGGAGGGTCTCATCATCACCGACGACGCGTTCGGGCACGCGAATCCAATCCTCGAAGAGACGCAAGCGCGCGCATCGAAGGAGCTCGATTCGCGGCTCGGCTATGGCGTCGTGCCGGTCGTGACCGGGTTCATCGGCTCGACCGCCGATGGCGTCACCACCACGCTCGGCCGAGGCGGCTCGGACTATTCCGCGGCGGTGCTCGCGGCGGTCACGAAGGCCGACGAGCTGCGGATCTACACCGACGTGAGCGGCGTGATGAGCGCCGACCCGCGCTTTGTGAAGAGCGCCAAGCCGCTCGCGACGATCTCCTACGCCGAGGCGGCGGAGCTCAGCTACTTCGGCGCGAAAGTCATCCACCCGCGCACGGTGCTCCCCGCGGTGGAGGCGGGCATCCCGGTGCGGATCCTGAACACGTTCGCGCCGTCCGACCGGGGAACGACCATTACGCACGACACGCAACAGGACGGGAGCGTTGTGAAGGCCACGACGTCGCTGGGCGGCCTGGGCCTGATCACGGTGCAGGGCGCCGGCATGAGCGGGGTCCCCGGCTTCGCCGCCCGGGTGTTCGACACGACCGCCGCGGAGCGCATCTCGGTGATGATGATCAGCCAGTCCTCGAGCGAGAACTCGATCTGTCTGGTCGTTCCGGACGACGCCACCGAGCGGCTCAAGGCGGCCCTCGAGAAGATGTTCAACGCGGAGCTCCGCCGCCATGACGTGGAGAAGATCGACGTGGAGCGGCCGGTGGCCATCGTGGCGGCGGTGGGGGAGGGGATGCGCGGAACACCCGGTGTCGCCGCCCGCGTATTCGGTGCGCTTGGCAAGGCCGGCGTGAACGTCGTGGCTATCGCGCAGGGTTCCAGCGAGCTCAACATCTCGCTCGTGGTGATGGAGAAGGATCGCGAGAAGGCGGTCCGGCTGATCCACGACGAGTTCCACCGCTGAGGGCACTCAACCACTACAGCTTCCTCATCGTCGTCGCCGCCGTTCTTGTTCCGACCGTCGTCGGCGTGGCCATCACGCTCGCACCGGTCGGACCCGCTTCCCTGCCGGCGGTGGTGGTGACACTGGCGCTCGATCTCGCCGTCTTCACCGGAGTGTGGCTTGCGATGCGGCCCGGCCGCTCCGACATAAAGTCCCGGGAGGATCTCGAGCATCTCATCCGCGGCGGACGTCCGGTGGTGGTCGAGCTCTACTCGAACTTCTGCCTTATCTGCATGGCGAACCGGCAGACGATCAAGCTCGCCGCGACGACCCTCGCCGGCACCGCGCGCTTCGTACGCCTCGAGTTGCCGACGAGGGTCGGTACGGCGATCGGCGACGCCTACGGGGCTCGGTACACGCCGAGCTACCTCGTCTTCGACGAGCACGGCGACCTCGTCCGCACGATCGTGCCCGACAACGTGACCCCGCTCGCGAACGGCTACCGCGTCCTGGACGAGGGGGGCGCCGTCGTCAGTCGTGCGCAGCGAGTGACGCCGGACCTTCTCGTCGGCCTCGTTCGCCGCGGCGCCTGACACGGGCGGCGCGGTCGCGGCAGCAGCTGGTTGCTCGGCCACCCTCAAAATCGAGCCCGATGCGCGACCCTGGTGCTCCCGTCGATCTCTATCGCGTCCTCGAGGCCGCCGACGAGCCGGAGCTGATCGACCACACGATCCCGGAGGATGCGGAGATACTCGAGCTCGGCGCCGGGTCAGGCCGGATCACGCACCCGCTCATCGCCCTCGGCCGGCGCGTGGTCGCGGTCGACTTCAACCCCGAGATGCTCGAGCTGATCGAGGGTGCTGAGACCGTGCTGTCGCGGATCGAGGACTTGCAGCTCGGGCGGACCTTCGGGGGTGTGCTCCTCATGAGCACGCTCATCAACGCACCCGGGGAGATCCGGATCACGCTGCTGCGATCGATCCGACGCCACCTCGCTCCGAACGGCGTCGCTCTGATCGAGCGCTACGACCCGGACATCGGGAACGACCCGATGCCGACCGAGCGGCATCTCGGCGCCGTGACCATTCGCGTTTCGGACATCGCGCGAGAGGGCCATCTCCTCTTCCAGACCATCGATTACGACGCCGGCGCCCATGGCAGCTGGCGGGTCCGCATCGAGGGGCGCTACGTCGTAAGCGACGACGAGATGCTCGCCGACCTCGCGGCCACCGGCCTCCGGCTCCTTCGCTGGATCGACGACCGCCACCGCTGGCTCGCCGCGACGACCGCCTGATACGTCAAACTTGCCCGCATGCGCAAGCGCAAGGTCGCGATCCTCGGCGCGACGGGCACGGTCGGGCAGCGCTTCATCGGCCTGCTCGCGGGACATCCGTGGTTCGAGATCAGCGCCCTCACGACGAGCGACAGCAAGGCCGGAAAACGCTATGGGGACGTGACCCCGTGGCACTGGGCGGGCGACATGCCCGCCGGTGTCGCCGACATGATCCTTCAGCCGACGAAGGCCGACCTCGACGCGGAGATCTGTTTCTCGGCGCTGCCGGCCGAAGCGGCCGAGCGGTGGGAGGCCGAGCTCGCAAAGACCGGGCACCACGTCTTCTCGAACGTGAAGACGCACCGCATGGACGACGACGTCCCGCTGTTGATCGCGGAGGTCAACCCCGAGCACGTGCATGCCCTCGACGTGCAGCGCCGCAAGCGCGGCTGGTCCGGATCGATCGTGACGAATGGGAACTGCTCGGCGATCGGGTTCGCCCTGGCGGCGGCGCCGCTGCACAGGGCCTTCGGCATCGAGCGCGCCGTGGTGACGACGATGCAGGCGCTCTCGGGCGCCGGCTATCCGGGTGTCGCCTCGCTTGACGCGCTCGACAACGTCGTCCCGTTCATCTCCGAGGAAGAGGACAAGATGGAGCGCGAGAGCAAGAAGTTCCTCGGCCACTGGGACGGAAAGCGCTTCGTCGATGCCGACTTCTCTTTCTCGGCGCATTGCAACCGCGTGTCCGTACGCGACGGTCACACCGAGACGGTGAGCGTCACGCTGCGCGGATCGCCGTCGGCGGACGCCGTGAAGGACGCGATGCGTCAGTTCCGCGGCCGCCCGCAGGAACTCAGGCTCCCGACCGCGCCCGAGCGGCCGATCCACGTGCGGGACGACCGCGATCGCCCGCAGCCGGTCCTGGACCGCGACACCGAGCGCGGGATGGCCGCCGTCGTCGGACGGGTCCGCGAGGACCCGGTGATGGGCATCAAGTACGTCGTCCTCACGCACAACACCATCCGCGGCGCGGCAGGCGCGTCGGTACTGAACGCCGAACTGCTCGCGGCGGAAGGGTGCCTCGGGAGTTGAGCGCCGCGGCAGATACCTTCGTGGCGCGGCTCGACCGCGTCCCGCTCAACAGCTTCCACTGGCGCCTGCTCGTCCTGTCCGGCCTCGGCTGGATGTTCGATGCGATGGACGTCCTCATGCTGAGCTTTCTTCTCACCCCGATCCGCGGTGAGTTCACGCTCGACCCGACGGGCGTCGGTCTCATCGCCAGCGCCACCTTCGTTGGCATGTTCATCGGCGCGGCTGTGGCGGGACGGCTTGCCGACCGCTACGGGAGGCGCGGCGTTTTCACGGCGACGCTCATCATCTTTTCGATCGGGAGCGCGCTGTCGGCGCTCGCGCCCTCGTACGAGACCTTGCTCGCCGCCCGCGTCATCGCCGGGCTCGGACTCGGCGGCGAGCTGCCGGTCGTCGCGACCCTCGTGAGCGAGCTCTCACCTCGAGCGCAGCGCGGCCGCATGATCGTGCTGCTCGAATCCTTCTGGGCTTACGGCACGATCCTC
>MNEO01000063.1 GCA_001917735.1 Chloroflexi bacterium 13_1_40CM_68_21 | reverse complement strand
CCACGCCTTCCACAACGACACGAACGCCGCCGGCGATCGCTACAACGCGGCGCAGGCGCAGAAGGCCTGGATCGCCACGATCGAGTGGTTCCGGAAGTACCTGGCCTAGCCGAGAAGAAGTGAGGGGGCCCCGCCCCTTCACTTCTTCTCGAGCAGCGCTCTGATCGCCTCGCGTCCTTCGCTGGTCGCGTCGGTCCTCTCGGGCACGATGATCTCGGGCTTCTTCGGCTCTTCCACGTCTCCGCCGGCCTTTCTGATGGCCTCGCGTTCGGCGTCAGGCGAGTCGAGGCCGACGAGCTTGTCGACGGTCTTGCGGTTGCGGATCGAACGCGCCAGCGAAGCGAGCACCGCGGGCGAGCGCAGCGCCTGCGGATCGACTTGCGCGAGGGGCGTCGCCGCCGCGGAAGCGGCGAGCTCCTCACCGGTCACGGTGACGCCCTCCTTGCGTGCGATCGCGTCGAGCACGAGGAGCGACTTCGCGCGGCGTTCGGCGATCGGCCGCCACTCCTTGCGCAGCTCTTCCTCGGTCTTTCGCGCCTGAAGGAGGAACTTCTCGTAGGTGACGCCCTGCTCCTTCACGCGAGCCTTGAGGTCGGCGACCAGGTGGTCGAGCTCGTCCTGCACGAGCACCTCGGGGATCTCGACGGTCGACGTCGCGAGGGCGTGCTCGACGGCCTTTTCCGCCGCGTCGTCGCGCGCCTCGTGGAATGCGGCGTGCGCGAGCTCGTTGCGCACCGCCTTGCGCAGGCCGACGAGATCGGCGACGCCAACGGTCTTCGCGAACTCGTCGTCGAGCGGCGGAAGGACCTTCTCCGCGACCTGCGACGGCCGGATGCTGAACGTCCCGGTCTTGCCGGTGAGCTCACCCTCGCTGGCCTCGTCGGGGAACGTGAGATCGACCTTCTTCTCCGCACCGGCCTTCATGCCGACGAGCGCCTCGCCGAGACCGGCGATGCCGAGATCCTTCCCGGCCTCGATGTGCGCGTTGCGGGCGAAGGGCGGGAGCTTCTTGTCGGGTAGGGACGCGTCGATGTCGACAGTCAGGATGTCCCCGCTCTTTGCGGGACGATCGACCGGCCGGAGCTGGGCGTGACTCTCGCGCATTGCGGCGATCGTCCGCTCGACCTCCTCGTCACCGGGCGGCCCGGGTTCGACTTTGGCGCCATGCGCGAGGTAGTCCCCGAGCACGACCTCAGGCCGGACGACGACCGTGGCGGTATAGCGGAGCGGCTTGCCTTCCTCGAGCTGGGTGACTTTCGCGTCGGGCCGGTCGATCGGCTCGATTCGCTCCGCGTCGACGATCTCGCGGTAGGTCTGGTCCATCAGGTCGTCGGCCGCGTCCTCCCAGAGATGCTGCTTGCCGTACGTTCGCTCGTACATCGCGCGCGGTGCCTTGCCCGGGCGGAAGCCGGGGATCTTGGCGTGCTGCACATGCTTCGCGAACGCGGCGTCCGCGGCGCGCGCGAGACGCGCGGCCTCGACCTCGACATCGAGCGTCACCCGCGACCCCGCCTCACGGCGGAGGGTGTGCTTGACGGACGAGGGGGCGGCCTTCGGGGATTCCTGCATGGAGATGCTCTGAGTTTAATGGGGTACGCTCGTCGGTCGCAGATGTTCTTCTACGAGATTCACGAAGGGGATGAGGAGCTCGGCGCCGCCGTGCTCCTCGCGCACGAGCGCCGCTTCGAACCGCTCGAATTCTTCGCGCTGGTGAAGAAGGCGCGCACGCTGCTCGTCGATTCCTTCGAGGAGGACTCGCTCTCCGAGGCGATCGCGACCGAGCTCGCACGCACACAGGGCTTCATCCACGTGACCGACGATCTCCTCGTCGCGTCGGTGAATGTGGACGAGACCGAGGCAGGAACGTTCCTGGTGTCCGAGGAGAGCAGCGACCGAAGCGTGTTCCTCTCGCGCGATGACGACATCCAGCGCAACTAGTCCGGTGAAGGATCGCGTCGGGTTCGTCGGCACGGGGATCATGGGCGCCCCGATGGCCCGCAACGCGCTCAAGGCGGGGTTCGCGGTCACGGTGACGAATCGGACGATCGATCGCGCGAAACCGCTCGCCGACGCGGGTGCCGCGCTGGTGCGCACGCCGCGCGAGGTCGCCGAACGCAGCGACATCGTCGTGACGATCGTGACCAACACGCCCGACGTCGAAGCGGTGATGTTCGGCCCCGACGGCGTCGCGCGCGGGGCGCACGAGGGATTGCTCGCGATCGACATGAGCACGATCAGCCCCGCGGCGACGAGGGACATCGCCAAGCGCGCGGCCGCGAACCGCCCGGCCTTCCGCACGCTGGACGCGCCGGTCTCCGGTGGCGAGGTCGGTGCGATCGAGGCCCGGCTCGCGATCATGGTCGGCGGGGACGAGGGTGACGTGAAGCGCGCGATGCCGCTGTTCGAAGCCCTCGGTAAGACGATCGTCCACATCGGCGATCACGGCGCGGGCCAGGCCTGCAAGCTCGCGAACCAGATCGCCGTCGCCATCAACAATCTTGGAGTCTCCGAGGCGCTCGTTTTCGCGAAAGCGCAGGGCATCGATCTCGAGCGCACGCGCCAGGTCATCGCCGGCGGCGCGGGATCGTCCTGGGCGATGCAGAACTACGCGCCGAAGATGCTCGCGGGCGACTTCCGTGCGGGCTTCATGGTCGATCTTCAGCAGAAGGACCTCCGCCTGGTCCTCGACAACGCGTTCGTCGATCATGTCTCGCTACCGGGGACCGCCCTCGTGCACGCGCTCTACAACGCGCTGCAGCAGGGCGGTGGCGGGCGCGAGGGAAATCACGCGCTGCTCAAGGTGATCGAGCGGCTATCCGGCGTGGAGGCCCGGCAGCGTTGACCTATTGACGCATTGACCGGCTGTTGACCTGGCGGGCGTGCGAGCGACCGATGGTCCGAGTACGCCTCTCCTATTGCGACCGGAGCGCGGCAAGCCGACGCTCGTTACATGTCGGGACGCGTTCTCGTCGTCGAGGACGACGAAGCGACCCGCGGTGCGGTGCGGGCACTCCTCGAGGACGCAGGGTACGAGTGCTGCGAGGCGATCGACGGTGAGGCCGCGCTCGTTTCCGTGCGCACCGCTCACCCCGACCTCGTCCTGCTCGACCTTGGGCTTCCGGGAATGTCCGGAACGGATGTTCACCGCGCGCTCCGCCGCGATCCGCGTACGCGGTTCCTCCCGACGGTCTTCCTATCCGCCCACTCCAGCAGAGATGAACGGCTCGCCGAGCTCGAGGCCGGTGCCGACGACTACATCACCAAGCCATACGACGCGGACGAGCTCCTCGCGCGGGTGGGCGCGGCCGTCCGTAGATCGAGCGGCCTGCGCGCGGTCAACCCGCTCTCGGGCCTCCCCGGCAACACCACGATCACCGGGGAGATCGAGGCGCGGCTCGCGCGGCGGGAGCGATTCGCGCTCCTCTATGTCGACATCGACCGGTTCAAGGAGTTCAACGATCACTACGGGTTCGCGCGCGGCGACCTCATGATCTCGAGCCTCGCCCAGCTCCTGGCCGAGATCAGCTGGGGGATGGAAGGCGAGCGGTTCCTCGGCCACATCGGTGGCGATGACTTCGTTGTGCTCGCGCCTTCAGAGGAGTCGGAGAAGCTCGCGGCGTGCATCACGCAGCGGTTCGACGAGACCGCGCCCTCTCTGTACGACGAAGAGGATCGGCGGCGTGGGGCGATCGAAGCGCGGGACCGCAGAGGCATCCTCCGGCGCATCTCGCTCGCGTCGCTCTCGATCGGGATCGTGAACGTCGCCCCCGGTCGCTTCGACGGTGCGATCGCCGCGGCCCGCGCCGCAGCGGAAGTGAAAGAGGTCGCGAAGCGCCAGCCTGGATCGAGCTGGGCTGTCGACCGCCGCAAGAGGTAACGCCGCCGCTACGCTAGACGTGGGCGAGTGGCGAAACGGAATACGCGAGAGTTTTAGGAGCTCTTGCTCGAAAGAGCGTGAGGGTTCGACTCCCTCCTCGCCCACTCGTCACGCTCTTCTCTTTGCCAGTGTCTTCGCGATAGAGCGTGCGGTCAGGAGCGCGATGATGGCGACGAGCTGGCCCATGAAGATCACGCGGTTCAAGTCGAGGGCCGGGCGCCACTGCGCCTCGCCATCCTTGATGACCCAGGCACCCGCCGGGCGCGCGACCACGCCGAACCCGCCACCGCCGTTGCCCTCGGTGTCACCGCCGCCGCCGCCGCCGCCCATCACGTTCGCGGCGGGGATGATCGTCACGCCATCCTGCTGGTAGGGCTCGCCGTAGACGCGGCGGACCGTGATGGCGTCCTTGGTCTGGTTGAGAACCTCAAGCGCGTTCATGGCACACCTCCCCGCACGCAGTATCGGACTCGCCCGCACTCCGAGCCCTCTCTAGATCGTGAGCTCCATGCCCTCCCGGGCGACCAGGACCTCTATGCCTTTCGCGCGCTCGTCCGTCTGCTTCTGCGCCTCGACCGCGATCCGGTCGAGCGCGTCATCGCTCCGATCCGGGTCGTGGTGGTACAGGACGAGGCGCTTGACCTGCGCCTTGACCGCGACATCGATCGCGCTGGCGATCGTGGAGTGGCCCCAGGTCGGCTTGAAGTCGGCCTCGGTGAACTGCGCGTCGTGGATGAGCGTGTCCGCCCCGGTCGAAAGGGTGATGACCGGGTTCGGCTTCCCGGAGAACGGATCTTCGGTGTCGGTCGCGTAGACCAGCGAGCGGTCGTCGGCCTCGAGACGGAACGCGAGCGCGGGCGCGGGATGGAAGATGCTCGCGGCCTTCACACGGAAGTGCCCGATCCGCTCCTCGCTTCCGTCGTGGAGCTCGCCGACCTCGAGCCGCGCGGGGAGGTCGTCCAGGTCCACCGGAAAGAACGGATCGTCCATGCCGAGACCGAGGAGCTCGCGCAAGGCGCGCGACTGTTTCGGTCCGCGGATGCGCAGCGACGTCTTCGGGTCAAAGGCCGGGCGGAAGAACGGGATGCCCTGGATGTGATCCCAGTGAAGGTGCGATAGCAGCAGATCCACCGAGAACGGCCGCGGGCCGCCTCCGTTCATGAGCGCGAGGCCGAGCTCGCGCAGCCCCGTGCCGGCATCGAGGACGAGGAGCGAGCCGGAGCTGTCGCGCACCTCGACGCACGCGGTGTTGCCCCCGTAGCGCACGGTCGACGGGCCCGGCGTCGGGATCGAGCCGCGCGTGCCCCAAAAACGGACCTTCATCGATCTCTCGCCTTTGGTTCCTGGTCGCGCTCGGACAGGGCGCTGGGGGCCTCCTGGCTGCGCGCCACGCTCTCGTCGCCGGCCTTGGGCCAGGTGTGCTTCAGCGATTCGAGCGTCCACTCGAGATCGTGAACGGCCTTGCGCACCGCCGCGATCACGTCCGGATCGAGGTGATCGCCGGCCATCGTGTCCATGATCTCGAGGGTCTTGTCGAGCGTGTACGCGGGCTTGTAGTAGCGCGGCGCGGTCAGCGCATCGAAGACGTCAGCTGCGGCAACGATCCGCGCTCCGAGGACGATGCGTTCCGCGGGCAGCCCGCGCGGATAGCCCTTCCCGTCCATTCGTTCGTGGTGCTGCGCCGCCATGATCGGCACCTCACGCATGTCGTGCGGGAATTCGAGGTGCGCGAGGAACTCGCCGGTCTTTTCGGCGTGGGCCTTCATGTATGCGAACTCGGCCTCGTCGAGCTTGCCCGGCTTCGTCAGAAACTCGTCGCGCACCGCGATCTTCCCGTAGTCGTGGAGCAGCGCGGCCGCGCGAAGCTTTTCGAGCTCGACGCCGACAAGTCCCAACGCGCGTCCGATGACCTCGGCGTACCGCGTGACTCGCTGGCTGTGGCCGGCCGTCTGCTGGTCGCGGGCGTCGATCGTCACGGCGAGGGTCTCGATCAACGTCTCCCAGAGACGCTTCTGGCCCGCGAGCAGCTGCGCGTTCTCGACGGCGATGGCCGCCGAGGCCCCGAGCGAGCTCAGGGTCTCCTCGTCGTCCGACGTGAAATGCTCCCCGCCCTTCTTGTTCACGACCTGGAACACGCCGATGACGCGACCGTTCTGACCGGTCATCGGAAAGGTCAGCAGGCTCTTGGTGCGGTAGCCGCTGCGCTTGTCCGGCTCGGGATTGAACCGCGGATCGGCGTAGGCGTCGGGGATATTGATCGTCTCGCCCGTGGCCGCGACGGTGCCCGCGATGCCGACGCCCATCGCCAGACGGATCTCGCCGACACCCGCGCCGAGCGCGACGCGCGACCAGAGCTCGTTCTTCTCCCGGTCCACGATGAAGATCGTCGCGCGGTCGGCGTCGAGGAGCTTCGTCGTCGCCTGAGCCATGTCGCGCAGGAGCGCGTCGAGGTCGGTGATCGACATGAGCCCGCGGGTGACGTCGAGGATGAGGTCGAGCTTCGACCCCGTCGTCACCTTTCGGTCGACCTTGCGGCGGGCCTGGGCACGCCGCTCGCGTTTGCGTCGCTCGTCCGGCATCAGCCCTCGATGGGGATGTGTTCGAGCACCGGACCCACCGTCTCGGCGATCTGCTCGAGCAGCATCTGGTCGCGCCGCTCGAACGCTCCGTTGCGCTTGTTCAGCGCCTGGATCACGCCAACGACTGTCCGTCCGTCACTTCCCCAGACGGGTACGACGAGCATGTTCAGCGTTCGGAAGCCGGTGCGCAGGTCGACGTTTCGGTCGAATCGCGCGTCGGCGTAGGCGTCCGGCACGTTGATCGTCTCGCCGGTCATCGCCGCCTGACCCGCAAGGCCCTGTCCGAGCGGCAGCCGTATTTCCGTAGCGGTGCGCTGCGCCACCCGCGCCCAGAGCTCATTCTTCTTGTGGTTGACGATGTACACCGTGCAGCGCTCCGCGTCGACCGCTTGCGAGCAGAGATCGACGAGCCCGCGCAGGTACGCCTCGCGGTCCTTTTGCACCGCCAGGTGTCCGAGCTTGACGAGGACGAGTGCGACCTTGTCGTCGAGCATCAGTGATACCCGGCGACCGCCGCGCGGCCGATGGGCACGTCGGGGGCGGGCGCCGGCTTGGGCGATCGCACGGCCCCGAGACGGTTGATCTGCCAGCAGGGCACCGGTTCCGCACGTCCCTTCACGAGGATCGCGCCCAGGTCTACGGCGTCGACATCGTCGCCGAGCTCGCGGAGCGTCCCGCCGGAGCAGACCACCTGGTCGCGACGAGCGATGTCGCTCGAGGTGAGACGGGACGCGATGTTCGCCGCGTCGCCGATGACGGTGTATTCCATTCGTCCCTTGGCGCCCAGGAATCCAGCGACCACCCGCCCGGTGTTGATGCCGAAGCCGAACGAGACATCGGGCCCCCCTCGTTCGCGTTCGGACACGATCCAGCTCTGCATATCGAGTGCGCACTCGACGGCCTTCCTCGCTTGGTCTTTGACCTCGAGCGGCGCGCCCCAGAGCACCATGATGTTGTCGCCGTTGTACTTGTTCACGGTGCCCTCGTAGCGATTCACGATGTCCACCATACCGTCGAAGTAGCGATTGAGGTGGTGGAGGAGCTCGGAAGGCGCCATCCCCTCGGATAGGGTCGTGAACCCACGGATGTCACCGAAGAGCACGGTCACGCGCTTCTCTTCTCCGCCGAGTGCGAGCTTTCCCGCTTCCTCGCGGTCCATGATCGTGCGGGCGACCGACGGCGTCACGAAACGGCCGAATGTACTCCGCGTGCGGGCGACCGCGAATTGCTCTTCCAGCAGCAGATAGCCGAGCAAGATGACCCACCAGAACACGGCCGGGAGGACGTAGGCGATCGAAGGGACCTCCACCGGGCCGCTTCCGACGAGGCCCTGCGTCTGGAGACCGAAGAGGACGTACGCGCCGAGGATGTATCCGACGAGCAGCGCGAGCGCGCCGACGAAGCCGAAGAGTCGCCAGCGAAGCACGAGCAACAGACCGACGAGCGTGACGATGAGCACCTGCGCCAATGTCGTCACGTCGTTCTGCTTCAGCACCGGGTAGCGGTTGGTGAAGATCGTCTGTGCGGCGTTGGCCCAGATCTCGACGCCGTACATCTTGTGACCACTCGAGTTCGGTACGGGGTAGTCGTCGGGCTCAGCGGAGAGGGAATGCGCCCCCACGAGAATCAGCCGCCCGACGATGAGGTCCTTTGGCACCGTGCCGTTCACGATGTCCTTGAGCGAGACGACGCAGAACTCCAGCGGGTTCTTGCAGGGGTATGACGAGTTGTCGAAGGTCGGAGGCGCTGGCGGCGCCGCGTAGTACACGGACATCCCACCGCGAAGATCGATCGGCATGATCCGATCGCCCAGCGGAGCTGGAACGATCAAACGATCCCCGTCGCGACGCGCCTGCGAGAGCTCGGCGCGCAGCTTCTTCGCCGCGCTCACCAGTGGGAGCGAGTAGTAGGTCTGGCCATCGGGTCCTTCGATCACGAGCTGCGCGTCGCGCACGCGCCCATCCGGATCCGCGAAGACGTTGACTGCGCCAACACCCGCCGCGGCGTCGCGGAGGACCGAGACCGGAAGGCGTACCGCGGGGAATCGCTCGATGTGATCGCCAAGGTTGGCATCGCCAGCGCCCTGCATCGCGAGGAGAACGTTCCCCGAGTCACGGATCGCGACCGCGAACGAGCGATCCTCCTCGGGGTTGCTCGTCGGGTCGTAGAAAGCGACGTCGAACGCGACCACGCTCGGCCCGAGCGGCTTCAGCTTGTTCAAGAGCTCCGTGTACGCGCGGTGCGGGAGCGGGTATGTCCCGTAGTAGCTGATGCTCGGATCGTCGATCGCGATGATCGTGATCTGGTTGCGCACCTGCGCGGGAGAAACGTCGATCGCCTTGTCGTAGAAGGCCGACTGAAGTGACGTGTCCAGAGCGGCGATCGACAGCAGGCCGGCGCCCAGAAGGACCGCCACGAGCGTCAAGATGGCGACGACGGCGCGCTGGCGCGTATGGCGCTTCGTCAGCAAGCTACCGCGCCTCCTTCTGCTCCCAGCGGAGTGGCCGCTGATGGCAGGTCGGCGTCAGATTATGGGGTCGCTCGCTCGGCTGAGCACCCCCCGAAGGACCGATATCGCATGCGCAAAGTCGTGTAAAGCGAGCCGTTCCAAGGGCGTGTGGTCGTAATGGCTGTCACCGGGACCGTACGCGACCATCGGGCACTTCCACGCCGGCGCCAAGATGTTCATGTCGCTCGTGCCGCTCTTCTCTTTGAACGAGGGCTGACCGCCGACAGCGCTTATCGCGCGAGCGAACGCGCGCGCGAGCGGGCTCGCTCGCGACGTGCGCACCGGGTCCTCCATCCCGATCGCCTGAACCTCGATCCTCGTGGCACCGTCCGATCGCGCGACTGCCGACGCCGCGTGTTCGATCTCGCGTGGATCGATCCCCGCGGGCAGGCGGTAGCCGACGCGCAGAACAGCCTTCTCGACGATTCCGTCGCTCTCCCCACCGGTGATGCCCTCGAGGCGGCAATCAAGACGCGCGAACGCGCGATCCCCCGATGTACGTGCGTCCGCCTGGCTCCGCAAGCGCTCCCAGATCGCGAGCGCTTCCTCCGCGACCGTCGGCCCCGGCGACGCGCCGTGACGTGCTTCGCGTGAGAGGGCGATGTCCAGCGAGAGCCTTCCCTTGTACGCGACGGTCACCGCGTCCCAGCCGGAGGGCTCCCCGATCACGCACCAGTCGGGGGCGGGCTGCATCGCGCGATGACGCGCGCCCGCGCTCGTCGGCGACTCCTCCTCGACGGCGCCGACGACGGTAACGCGCACGCCCGGGACAGGCTGGGCAGCCGCGGCGACGAACGCGGCGAGCGGCCCTTTCGCGTCGACGGCGCCGCGGCCGACGAGCTCATCGCCTTCGATGCGCACCGGTATCTCACCGGGCACCGTGTCGATATGGCCAAGGAGCACGACATGCTTCGGTCCTGATCCGATCTCACCGATCGCGTTGCCGGCATCGTCGACGCTCGCGCGGAAACCGCGCTCGGCCATCCGCGCGACCAGCCACTCCACGGCCTCGCCCTCGCGACGCGACACACTCGGGATCTCCACCAGGCCGCGAACGAGGGCAAGATCCTCGGGGCTCGGCCTCACGCGAGCGCCTTCGCCGAAGCGGCGAGGACGCGGTCGATCTCTTCCTGGGTGATGACGAGTGGCGGCAGGTAGCGCACGACGGTGGGACCGGCGCCCAGCGCGAGCACGCCCTGGTCCTGCAGTGCCCGCAAAGCCGTGGCCGAATTCTCTTTGAGCTCGACTCCCACGAGAAGTCCAAGCCCGCGCACCTCGCGGATCCGGTCGCTCCGGATCGCGCGCAGGCCGTCTTGCAGCTGCTGCCCCCGCTCGCGGGCGTTGCGGGCGAGGTCGAGGCGCACGATCTCGCCGATCGCCGCGATCGCCGCCGCGCACGCCAGGGGATTTCCGCCGAACGTCGTCGAGTGCGATCGCTTGGGGAGCTCGCCGACCCCGCGCGAGAAGGCGATCGCACCCATCGGGAGGCCGCCCGCGATCGACTTCGCCAAGCAGAGGATGTCCGGAGCGAGTCCGTATTGCTCGCAGGCGAACATCGTCCCGGTCCGGCCGAAGCCCGTCTGCACCTCGTCGACGATCAGCAGCGCGCCGCGCTCCGCGCACAGGCGCGCGGCCTCGTTCGCGAACTCGGCGGCCGCTGGGCGCACGCCACCCTCCCCTTGGACAAGCTCGACGATGAACGCCGCAGTGTCGCGACTGATCGCGGCGTCCAGCGCCTCCGGCTTGTTGAAGGGGACGTGCGCGAAGCCGGGGACGAGCGGACCGAAGAGGTCGCGGTACTCGGGACCCCATGTGGCCGAGAGCGCTCCCATGGTCTTTCCATGGAAGCCGCGCATCGTCGCCACGACCCCGCTGCGTTTCGTCGCGGCGCGCGCGAACTTCAGCGCGCCCTCGACCGCCTCGGTCCCGCTGTTGCAGAGGAAGATGCGATCGAGCGAGGGCGGCAAGATGCGCGCGAGCACGTCGTAGAGCTCCGCCCGGCGGTCGTTGTAGAAGAGCTCGGTGCAGGAGGCGAGCGTGCGCGCCTGCGCCGCGATCGCTGCGGCGACGGCCTCGTTGCCGTGACCGAGATTCGCCGAACCCTGGCCGCCGACGCAGTCGATGTACGCCTGGCCGTCGCTGTCGTACACGGTCGCGCCCTGGCCGCGAACGAGCACCACCCGGCGCTTGGTGTAGAGGCCCGACGTGTGCGCGTCCTCAGCCGCGATGAGCTCGGCAGTGGAACGCAGGGTCGTGGCGGTCACGAGCGGATCACGGTGCGCAGGTTGAGATCGGCGGACGCCGAACGGATGACGACCTCGTCGACGCCGCCCTCGAGGGCCTCGCGCGCGGCGAGGATCTTGACCTTCATGCGGCCCTGCGCGAGTGACTCCGCCTCCGCGAGCGTTGTTTCGGCAACGAGCGTGCTCGCGTCGGTTATGTCTCGCAGGAGGCCCGGGACGCTCGTCAGGATGATGAGCGCGTCGGCGTCGATGGCCACGGCGATCGCCGCCGCCACGCGGTCGCCGTCAACGTTCAGCGCCTCGTTCTCGGTCGAGAGCGCGAGAGGCGCGACGACCGGGACGCGGCCAGGACCGATGAACTGCGTGAGGAGCGGAAGATTCACCGCCTCGACCTTCCCGGTGTAGTCGTCGCGCAGCAGCACCGTCTTGGGACCGTGGACCGAGCGGACGTCCTTCTTCCTCGCCACGAGCAGCCGCCCAGAAAGCCCGGAGAGCCCCACCGCGTCGATGCCGCGCTGCTGCAGCTTCTCGACGTACAGGAAGTTCTCGACGCCGAGCGCCGCCATCGCGAAGATCTCGAGAGTGCGCCGGTCCGTGCGCCGGCTCTCATGGCCCGAGGGCGAGACCACCTTCTCCTGCGGATGGTCGAGCGCTGCCGCGAGCCGATCGGTCTCGGCCGAGGCGCCGTGGACGAGCACGATCTCATCCGAGCGCGCGACGTCGGCCACCAGATCGGCGACGGCGTCGCGATCGACGCCCTTGCTCCCGCCCGCTTTGATCACCGCGCGCAACGTCATCCGACGGCCACGTCCCCGTATATCAGGCAGAACTCATTGCCCTCAGGATCCGCCATCGTGCGCCACGAGTATCCGTACTCGTGGAAGTCGCCCTCGGGCCTCCGCCGGCGCCCTCCCAGTGACTCTATGCGCGAGGTCGCGAGCTCGACGTCATCGACGACAAGATCGAGGTGCACGCGGTTCTTGCCGACCTTCGGCTCCGGCACGCGCTGGAAGGATACGTACGGCGCGTCGGGAAACTGGCGCTCGAGATTCACGAATTGCGGCGGCGATCCAAGTCGGCCCTGTACCACCACACCGAGCACCTCGGTCCAGAAGGCTGCGAGCCGCTCGGGATCCGGACAGTCGATCTGGATCCAACCGATGCGTCCGATCGCCTTCACGGGTGCAAGCCCACGAAGCCGAGGCCGGCGTCCTCGGGGAAGCCGAGCGCGACGTTCATCGCCTGAACGCCGTTCCCGGCCGCGCCCTTCACGAGGTTGTCGATCGCGCAGAGCGCCACTACGCGTTCGGCGCGCGGATCGACCGCGAACCCCACGTCGGCGAAATTCGTCCCGGCGAGGAGCTTCGGCTCGGGGTACCTGTAGATCCCGGCGCGATCCTTGACGATGCGGATGAAGGGCTCGCTCGCGTAGGCCTCGCGGTAGATCTTCCAAAGATCCTTCTCGTCGAGCGCGGTGCGGGTGTAGACGTGGGCCGTCGCGAGGACTCCGCGGACGAGCTCGACGGAGGTCACAGAGAGGTCGACGCGGAAATCCTCTCCGGCAAGCCGCAGCTCCTGTTCGATCTCCGCGGTGTGCCGGTGACCCACCGGCCGGAAGGAGCGCACAACGCCCGAGCGCTCGGGATGGTGACTATCCTCGCTCGGCTCTCGGCCGCCCTCGCTGGAGCCGACCTTGCACTCGATGACGACGGGCCGCGCACGGTCGACGACATCGGCCTGGAAGAGCGGGAGCAGCGCGAGGATCGAGGCCGTCGCGTTACAACCGGCGCCGGTGATCCGTTTCGCGGCCTTCAGCTCGTCGCGGTGAAGCTCCGGGATGCCGTACACGAATCGGTCGAGGCGGTCGGGCCGCGGGTGGGGCGAGCCGTACCAGCGGTCGTAGTCCGCCGGATCGCGAAGGCGATGGTCGCTCGAAAGATCGATCAACACCGCCGCGTGATCTTCAAACTCATGGGCACGGTGCGATCCGTTTGGAAGCGCGAGGAACAGCACGTCGCACTTTCCGACGTCCTCGTAGTGGACGAACGACAAGCTCGTGCGCTTGCGGAGGTTCGGGTGAGCCGCGCCGACAGGCTTGCCCGCCAGGGACTCACTTCCGGCCGCGATCTCCCGCACCTCCGGATGACCGAGCAGCAAACGCAGGAGCTCACCGCCGGCGTAGCCCGCGGCTCCTATCACGCCCGCTTTCACGTTGCGGCCCTGGCCACCTCCAGCAAACGCAGGAGCTCACCGCCGGCGTAGCCCGCGGCTCCTATCACGCCCGCTTTCACGTTGCGGCCCTGGCCACCTC
>MNEO01000025.1 GCA_001917735.1 Chloroflexi bacterium 13_1_40CM_68_21 | reverse complement strand
CGTGACCGGCTCCTCGCGATCGAGCGCACCCTGGATCGGCAGGAGGTGCACGCCTATAAGGGCGACGACTTCGACGTCCACGCCGCCGCCGTGGACGAAGGTGATGCGGTCGTACAGGTCTTCCGGGTTCGCGACGGCACGGTGGTGAGCCGCGATCACTTCTCGCTCGAGGGTTCCGAAGGCGCAGGCGTGCCGGATGTGCTCGCTTCGTTCCTTCGGCAGCACTACACCGTCGCGGCCGCGCTCCCGCCGGAGTTAGTCGTTCCCGTTCCGATCCCGGACCAGAGCGAGTTCGAAGCATTCGCGACAGAGCGGCGCGGCGGCCCCGTCCGCATCCTCGTTCCCCAGCGCGGAAAGAAGCGTCACCTCGCGGAGCTCGCCGAGCGCAATGCCCGCGACGCCCTCGAACAGGAGCGAGTGCGGTGGCTCGCCGACCGCGGCAAGACCGACGTCGCGCTGCGCGAGCTCGCGGACGCGCTCGGCCTTGAGGGTCCGCCGAAACGGATCGAGTGCTACGACGTGAGCCACGTCCAGGGCACGAGCGTCGTGAGCTCGATGGTGGTCTTTGAGGATGGCCGGCCGGCGAAGCAGGCGTACCGGCGGTTCCGCGCGAAGATCCCCGATCGCAACGACGACTTCGCGAACATGCGCGACACGCTGCGCCGCCGCTTCCAGCGCTCGGCCTCGGACCGAGAAGGGTGGCCGGTCCCCGACCTTGTCATCCTCGACGGCGGCAAGGGCCAGCTCGCCGCCGGGCAGGCGGCGCTCTCGGATGCCGGCCTCCTGCAGATCCCCATCGCGGCACTCGCCAAGGAGCTCGAGGAGCTCTTCGTGCCGAACCGGCCAGACCCGATCGTCCTCCCGCGGACGTCCCAGGGCCTCTATCTGGTGCAGCGAATCCGCGACGAAGCCCACCGCTTCGCCGTGACGTACCACCAGCAGGTCCGCGCAAAACGGGCCGTGAGGAGCGTCCTCGACGACGTCGAAGGCGTGGGGCCGGCGCGGAAGCGCGCCCTGCTGCGCCGCTTCGGGAGCGTGCGCGCGATGCGGGAAGCGCCGATCGAGGACCTTGCCGCGGTCACCGGCGTCGGCCGGTCGCTCGCCGAACGGATCAAGCAGGCGATAGAGACTTAGCGCCGATCCGGCAAGACGACCTTGGCCAGGCGTCTCGAGGCGGATGAGCGAGCGATCCGGCTGACGGCGGATGAGTGGCTGCGCGATCTGTTTCCAGAGCAGTCAGGAGATCAGCTGGACAAGCACCGTCCGGTGGTGGAACGGCTTCAGTAGGCGATTGCCCTCCGTGCCCTTGAGAACGGCTGCAATGTCGTACTCGCCTGGGGTCTATGGACCCGGGAGGAGCTGCTACGCCGATTGGTGCGGCGCAACTCCACTGGACAGAAAGGTACGTTCCACATCGACGAAGCGGAGCTGGACCGAGCCCTGGCGTGGTTCGAACGGCCGACGCCGGCGGAACTCGCCCTGTTCGACCAGGCTCCGCCCAGCACCTGAGCTGGCGAGGCATCAGCGTCTCGGCCGCCGTTCTTGTTGACTCATCGTTTCGCAATCTCGGCTACATATCCATGAACATCGCTTGACATTCGATGAGGTGGGCGCGCATCTTCGGGTCATGGCCAACCCAGTGATCGCGCGATGCCCGATCTGTGCTGAAGCGCTGACCGTGGCGCGGCTCGAATGTGCAGGCTGCGGGACGCGTATAGAGGGTTCCTTCGCGCTCGGACGGTTCCACCAGCTCACCGCTGAACAGCTCCAATTCCTCGAAACCTTCATCAAAGCGCGCGGCAACTTCAAGGACGTAGAGCGCGAGCTCGGGATCAGCTATCCGACGGTGCGCTCGCGCCTCGATGCGGTGATTCGCGCTCTCGGATTCCCCTCGCAGGCGGAGCCTGATCGTGAGGCCGAACGTCGTAAGGAGATCCTCCGCGAGCTCGCCGAGGGTCGTATCGCGCCCGACGACGCCGCGTCGCTTCTGGAACGGGAGCCCGCGTCATGACGTTCGATCCACAAGACGAGCAGCGCCGGCGCGATGAGGAGCAGCGCGAGCGCGACCGCGCACAGCGGGAGCGCGAACGAGACCGCGAGCGAGCCGACCGCGAGCGCGAGCGCGAACACCGACGCGAGGAACGCCGCGCCCGCCACGAAGAGCGCCACGCGTTTCGGTTCGCTCGGCACGGGTTCGACGTCAACGTCGACATCGATCCGGATCAGATCGCTCGCTCGGTGAGCTCGGCGTTCGTCGGGATGGACGAGTACGACGGCGAGAGCCACGACGAGACCGTCGAGAAGACCTTCGTGGTGGAGGGTATGCCGCGTCTTCGCGTGCGCAACGTATCGGGCGAGACCAACATCCACGTCGGCGAGGCCGGGCAGGTGCGGGTCGTCGCTCGGAAGCGCGTGAAGGGCGGAAGCGCCGACCGGGCGAAGCGCCTTCTCGAGAACGTCGAGGTCCGGATCGAACAGCGCGGGAACGACATCTTCGTCGAGCCGCATCTGTACGAGCAGGAACGAAGCTGGCTGGAGATGTTTCGCGGAAAGCGGTTCCGAGTCGATTTCGACATCACCGTGCCGCGCGAGTGCGCCGTCGACGCGCAGACCGTCAGTGGCGACATCGAAGTGCAAGGAACTCGTGGGCCGATGCGCGTCGAGAGCGTCTCAGGCGACGTCTCGATTGGTGACGCACAGGGTCCGATGCGGGTGAAGAGCGTCAGCGGCGACGTCGAGGTCAATGACTACGTCGGGGCGCTCGAGGGCAGCGCCGTCAGCGGCGATGTCACTATCCACGGCCGCGTGCGGAGCTGCGAGCTGCACACGGTGAGCGGGGACATCTCCGTCGACCTGGATCCCGATCCGTCGGGCCGGGAGAGCCGGCTGAAGACGATCAGCGGTGACGTGGAGATCGGGCTGATCGCCAGCTCGTGCACGTGCGACTACCACACGGCGAGCGGCGATCTCGAGTGCGACGCGCCGGCGCGGATCATCCGCGAGGGCCGGAAGGATCGCATGGTCATCATCGGAGAGGGCGCCGGGCGTTTGCACGTGAAGACGGTGAGCGGCGATCTGACGATCAAGCCGGCGTCGTCGTCGCTTGCCGAGGAACCCGCGGCGGCTGGCGCGTCCGCCGAGAATGAATCCGAGGCCGAGTCCGAGACGGAAACCGACGCAGAGCGGACCGCTCCGATGACGCCGCCGCCGTCGGCCAGAGTTCGCGATCTCCTCGAGCGCCTCGCGCGCGGGGAGGTCACCGTCGACGACGCGGCGGCCAAGCTCGACGAAACACGCAGGGCCCTGTAAGTGCCGAGCGAAGAGGGCAAGCAGATCCTCCAGCTGCTGGCTGAGGGCAAGATCGACGTCGAGCAGGCGTATCGCCTCCTCCGCGCGCTCGGCGACGTCGAAGATGCGCCCCGGCGGCCGCATACGCATGTGTCGGCCCCGGGTCCCACGCCACCAGGGCCTCCGGGCGCACGAGGACGGATCCTGCGCATCCGTGTGACCGAGGACGGCGAGCAGAAGGTCAACGTCGCGATCCCGCTGGCGATCGCGCGAATCGGGAAGATGAAGCTCGCGTCGAGCGGTCTCGTGCGCGGGCATCTCGGGAAATTCGGGATCGATCTCGACGAGCTCCTCAAGAGCGTCGACTTTCCCGGCAAGATCGTGGACATAGCCGACGACGAGGACCGTGTAGAGATCTACGTCGAATGACCGCTCCGGCGGTCGAGACGAAGGACCTCGTCAAGGTCTTCGAGCGCGGCCGACGGACGATCTGGCAGCGGCTGCGACGCGAACCGGACCAGCGCGATCGCTTCAGCGCCGTCGACGGCATCGACCTGCGGGTCGAAGCCGGCGAGATCTTCGGCCTGCTTGGGCCGAACGGCGCGGGCAAGACCACCACCATGAAGATGCTGGCGACGCTCCTCATCCCGACGAGCGGGACCATCCGCGTGCTCGGCATCGACCCGCTCGAACGGCCGCGCGAGGTCCGCGCACGTCTGGGAGCGATGCTCTCGGGCGAACGGAGCCTGTACTGGAAGCTGACCGGCCGCGAGAACCTGGAGTACTTCGCGGCGCTCTATCACGTGCCACCCAAAGAGACGAAGGCGCGGATCCAAGCGTCGCTCGTGGCGGTGAAGCTCGGCGATCGCGCGGATGACTACGTCGAGCGGTATTCGACCGGCATGCGCCAACGGCTCGCGCTCGCCCCCGCCCTCCTTCCCGACCCGCCGCTTGTGATCCTGGACGAGCCTACTGTGGGCCTCGACCCGCAGGCCTCGCGCGACCTGCGCGATCGCGTGCGCGAGCTGCGCGCAGAGGGCCGGACCGTACTTCTCACCACGCATTACATGGAGGAGGCCGATCAGCTCTGCGACCGCGTGGCGATCATCGACCACGGTCGGATCGTCGCGCTGGACACCCCAGCGGCGCTCAAGCGAACCATCCGCGCTGAGGAGATCGTCCGTCTCGACATCGGAGTCGCGGTCGATGGGGGTCGGCAGGTACTCGAGCGGCTCTCCCGAGTGGGCACGGTCGCGCGGCACGAGCGCACGAACGGCACGCTAGCTGTCACGGTCCACTGCGCCTCCGCGCGCGAGCTCGTGCCCGCGGCGTTCGACGCGGCGCGGGCCGAAGGGGCGACTGTGCAGCATGTCGAGGTCGTGCCGGTGACGCTCGAAGACGTCTTCATCTCGCTTACCGGCCGCCAGCTCCGGGAGTGACGAGGCTCGCGGCCGACCTCCGTGCCTTTGCGGCCGCGGCCCGCAAAGAGCTGCGGATCACCCGCCGCTATCCGGCGATGTACCTCGGTCTGATCTTCTGGCCGGTCCTGCTCCCGGCGGTCTGGGTGCTCATGGCGCAGGCCTATTCGGGAGCGAACGACCCGCGGGCCGTCGCCGCGTTCGCCGCACGTGCGGGCACCACGGAGATCGCCGGCTTTGTGTTCGTCGGCTTCGCGATGTATATGTGGCTCTCGACGATCCTCTGGGGGCCCGGGACGGCGCTGCGTCGGGAGCAGATGCAGGGAAGCCTCGAGGCCACGTTTCTCACGCCGACCTCACGCCTCGTCCCGCTCTTCGCGCCTCCGATGGCGGCGCTTCCGACCATCCTCTTGACGTTCGGCGTCATGGGGGTCGCGCTATGGCTGCTCTTCGGCGTCGTTCCAGCGCCGGATGCCGCCGTCCGAGCGGTGGTCATCACCGTCATCGGGCTGCCGGCGATGTACGCCATCGGCGCACTCTTCGCGGCGGGGGTGCTCCGCTACGGCGAGATCGGACCGGTCGTCCAGATCGTCAGGGGCACGTTCGTGCTGGCGTGCGGCATCACGTTCCCCGTGGCGATGCTTCCGGCCTGGGCCCAGTTCGGCGCGGCGCTCCTGCCTCCGACCTACATCGTCGCCGACATCCGCGCCGTGCTGCTCCGCGGCTTCGGGCTGGTAGAGGTCGCCGGCGACGTCCTCATAACGCTTGCGCTCACGGTCGTGATCGCGCTCCTCGCGGCGTTCTTGTTCCGCGTGCTCGAGACGAGTGCGCGCCGCACCGGGATGCTGGGCCGCTTCTGATGGAAGAGCTGCGCGCCGCCATCGCGATAGGGAAGAAGGACCTCACCATCTTGTCGCGCTACCGGATCGCGGTCGTCTCACAGATCTTCACCCCGCTCTATCAAGGAGTGATCCCGGCCTTCCTGTTCGGTGCGTCCTTCGCCGTCGGCGGTCGCGTGCTCGGTCTCGAGTCGACGGTCGGGACCGACAACCTGGCCGGTTTCATCTTCCTGGGCGGAGTGATCAGCGGCCTCGTTGCCACGTCCTTCTGGGCGATGGCGATGGGTCTGCGCAATGAGATGGATCAGGGCACGCTCGAGGCGACGTGGCTAACTCCGACCCGTCACGAGACGTTGGTCATCGGCCGCGCCTTCGGTGGGCTGGTGTGGTTCATCCTCAGCCAGATCGTCCTCTTCGCGATCGGGATCGCCTTGTTCGGGCTGCGTTTCCGGCCAGAGATCGTCTATGCGTTGCCCGCCGTAATCGTCGCGATCGTAGGGATGGTCGGGGTCGCGTACATCCTCGCCGCGATCGTTCTGCTGATCCGAGAGGCGAACTTCTTCATCGACTGCACGAATTTCCTCTTCTCGACCGCCTCCGGCGCCGCTTTTCCGGTAACGCTGTTGCCCGGCATCTTCGTTCCGATCGCCTTTGCATTGCCCACCACCTATGCCGTGGATCTGCTTCGCCAACAGGCCATCGGCGCGCGGCCCGTGCTCGATCCAGCAGCCGAATATTTCGGGCTCCTGGTCACGACGGCCCTGCTCTTCCCGATCGGCCGCTGGGCGTTCGGGCGTGCCGAGCGAACCATCCGGCGCCGCGGAATGCTCTCCCAGTACTAGCTTGGCCGCTCTGAATTAGTCTTTCCGCCGGTGCGGATCGTCTGGCGCGCACTCATCAACGCCGTCGCGATCGTCGTCGCGGCCTATGTGGTGAACGGCTTCCTCGGCTCGGCCGCGATCACGTGGGGGAACGCGTCTTATGGCTACGGCGAGGCCGACAAGTGGATCTCGCTTCTCCTGACCGGCCTCGTGCTCGGGATCGTCAACGCCTTCGTGCGGCCGATCATCTCGCTCATCGCGATGCCGATCACCTGCCTCACGCTCGGGCTCTTCCACTTCGTCATCAGCGCTTTGATGCTGCTGCTCGTCTCGGCGATCCCGCCGCTCGGATTCCATGTCGAAGGCTTCGTCGCGGCCTTCCTCGCGGCGATCGTGATGGCCGTCGTGGGGCTCGTCCTCTCGTGGATCCTGCCCGACTGACCCGAGCGGGTCAGCCGGACTTCGTCGTCGTCACAGGGCTCTCCGGCTCGGGTAAGTCTCAGGCGGTCAAGGTCCTCGAGGATCTCGGCTACTACATGCTCGACAACCTCCCGCCGGCGCTCATGGCGACGGCGCTCGACGTGTCCCGCAAGGGCGGCAAGGACAGGGTCGCGTTCGTGATCGATGCCCGCAGCGGCCCGCTCTTCGCCGACGCGAAAAAGGAGCTCGACGCGATGGAGCGTGCGGGTACCAAGGTGCACCTTCTTTTCTTCGACGCGTCCGACGAGGTGCTTCTCCGCCGCTACAGCGAGACGCGGCACCGGCACCCTGTCGACGCCCCTGGTGGTGTGCAGCCGTCCATCGACGAGGAGCGCCGCCTCCTGGTCGATCTTCGGGAACGCGCCGACAAGGTGATCGACACCACGCATCTTTCGGTCAAGGACCTGCGCGACACGCTCTTCTCGCTCTACGGCGTGGGGAAGACAGGGATGCTCGTCCATGTCGCGAGCTTCGGCTACAAATATGGGCTCCCGCCCGCGGCCGATCTCGTCTTCGACGTGCGCTTCATGGAGAACCCCTTCTACATCCCGGAGCTGCGCGATCTCACCGGCAGCGACCAGCCGGTGCGCGACTACGTGCTCGGGCACCCCGCGACCAAAGAGTTCCTCGGTCACGTCGTGCCGTTCCTTCGCTTCGCGCTGCCGCGCTACGAAGCGGAGAAGAAGGCGCGTCTGGGGGTCGCGTTCGGCTGCACGGGAGGGCGCCATCGCTCGGTCGTCATCGCCGACGAGGTCGCCCGCGCGACGCGGGAGTTCTGGCCCGGCGAGATCGAGGTCGAGCATCGCGACGTCGACCGGCCCGAGGTGCGCACCTAGTGCGCGAACGGCTCGTCGTCGGCAACTGGAAGATGAATCCGCCGAACATCGCCGACGCCGTCGAGCTCGCTCGGGGCGTCGCCGCGCGAGCGCGCGCCGGCGTGACCGTCGGGGTGGCGCCGCCCGCGGTCGCGTTTGCGGCGGTGGCGGATGCCCTCCGCGGCGGTGATGTCGGCGTATACGCGCAGGACGTGCACTGGGAGGAGCGCGGTGCGTTCACCGGCCAGATCGCTGCCTCGATGCTCAGCGGGCTCGCAACCGGCGCGATCGTCGGCCACTCCGAGGTCAGACGGGATCAATGCGACGACGACGCGCGCGTCGCCAAAAAGCTCGCGCGCACGGTCGCTGCCCGGCTGCGTCCGTTGCTCTGCGTCGGCGAGAGCGCCGCCGAGCACACCGCGGGCGAGGCGACCGCCGTCGTCGCCCGTCAGATCGAGCTCGATCTCGCCGGCGCCGCGCGCCGTGGGCTCGAGCGTCTCGTCGTCGCGTACGAGCCGATCTGGGCGATCGGCACGGGCAATCCCGCGACCGGCGATCACGCGTCCGCGGCTGCCCGCGCCGTGCGCGCCGCGCTCAAACGCGCGGGCCTCGACGCGGACGCGATCCCGGTCCTCTACGGGGGCAGCGTGAGCGCGAGGTCGGTTGGCGAGTTCGCCAAGGCCGATGGCATCGACGGCGCGCTCGTGGGCGGTGCCTCGCTCGACCCTGACGAGTTCGCGGCGATCGTCCGAGCGTTCTCTTGAGCCAAGGGCGCCGACCTCTTTATCGCCCGGTGGTGCTGTGCGTCCTCGATGGGTGGGGCATCGGGCCCGACTCACCCACCAACGCCGTCACCCGTTCGAACACGCCGCGACTTCGCCAGCTATGGGAGGGCTATCCGCACGCGACGATGCGCGCGAGCGGGCGTGAAGTCGGACTCCCCGACGGCGTCATGGGGAATAGCGAGGTCGGGCATTTGACCATCGGCGCCGGATATGTCCAGTACCAGGAGCTTGTCCGGATCAACGACGCCATCGATGATGGTTCGTTCTTCGCGAACGGTTCGCTGCGCGCGGCGTGCGCCGCCGCGCGAGCGCACGGGACGCTTCACCTGATGGGACTCATCTCGACCGGCGGGGTGCACGCGGACCTGAAGCACCTCGCGGCGCTCGTTGAGCTTGCGGCGCGCGAGGACGTCTCGAACGTCGTCGTCCACGCCTTCCTTGACGGCCGCGACATGCCGCCGCGGAGCGCGCTCGAGCTCCTCCCACGCGTCCCGGGCCGGATCGCGACGGTCCAGGGGCGCTACTACGCGATGGATCGCGACAAGCGCTGGGACCGGACCGAGCGCGCATACCGCGCGATTGTCGATGCGGACGCCCCGCGTGTGGTCCGGGCCGTGGACGCCGTCCGCGAGTGCTACGCGGATCCCGAGTGCCGGGATGAGCTACTCACGCCTCACGTGGTCGGCGAGGGCGCGCGTATCGAAGACGGCGACGCGGTGGTGTTCTTCAACTTCCGGCCGGATCGCGCGCGCCAGCTCACCTGGGCGCTGATGCAACCGGACTTCAGTGCGTTCACTCGTGCGCGCGTCCCGCGCGATCTCACGTTCGTGTCCATGACCGATTACAAGGTCGACGTGCCCGCCGTGCTCATCGCCTTCCCCCATCAGGGTGTGAGACCGATGGCGGAGATCCTCGCCGGCGCCGGGCTCACGCAGTTCCACACCGCGGAGACGGAGAAATACGCGCATGTCACGTACTTCTTCAATGGCGGGCGCGAACCGCCGTTTCCGGGCGAGGATCGCGAGCTCGTGCCGTCGCAGAAGGTCGCGACATACGACCAGCGGCCGGAGATGAGCGCGGCCGGGGTGGCCGACGCGCTCGTGAGAGCCGTGCGGAGCCGGAGGTACGACTTCGCGATCGTGAACATCGCGAACCCGGACATGGTCGGGCACACGGGTGACTTCGCCGCCACGGTGAAGGCGATGGAAGCGACCGATGGCGCGGTCGGCGAGATCGTCGACGCGACGCTTTCCGCTGGTGGCTGCGTCCTCCTCACCGCGGATCACGGCAACGCGGAGGAGATGGCGTTTCCCGACGGCCAGCCGAACACCCAGCACAACACGAACCCGGTGCCGGTCATCTTCATCGCTAGGGACGCCGCCGCGCGCTTTGCGATCCACGACGGCGCGCTCGCGGACGTCGCGCCGACGCTGCTCGAGCTCCTCGGGCTGCCTGTCCCGGAGCGCATGACCGGACGCTCGCTACTGGCGCGGCGCGCGGGCTGATGCGTTCGCGCGCGACGCTCGCGTGGGGCTCGTACGCGTTTGTCGCCGCGGCGCTCGCTGCGTATGCGGTGGTCACCTGGCTCACTGCCCTCGTCGCGCGCTCGCCCGTCCTGTACGGCGAAGGCGCGGTCGCGAATGCGGCGCGCCTGGCGCGCGACGGGGTCGCCTACCTCGACCTCGACCCTCAGCGCTTCGTCGCCGCGAACTATCCACCGCTGTACTTCCATGTCGCCTCGGTGGGCGACGCCTTCGTCACGGGCAGGATCGTAAGCATCCTTGCCACGCTCTCGGTCGCGGCAATGGTCTTCCTGTCCGCACGGTCAGCCGGCTGGCTCCCGGCGGCAGGGCTAGCGGTGGGCTGGCTCGCGCTCGCTCCGGTGATGGTCTGGGGACCCGCGGTGAAGCCCGACCTTCTCGCGCTCGCGCTGACGGTCGCCGGCGTGGCGACGCTCGATCGCCGCCGAGACCTCGCCAGTGTCGCGGGCTTCGCCCTGCTCTTCGCTGGCTTCGCCAAACCGACCGCGTTCATCCCAGCGCTGGCTCTCGCGGTCTGGCTCGCGCGGGCCGATCGCCCGGCCTTCGCGCGCTTCGTCCTCGGCGCGTCGGTCGCCACGCTCGCCGCGGCGATCACCGTCTACCTGGATTCGGTGCCGGACGTATGGCGCCATGTCGTCACCTGGAACGCACTCTCCTGGTCGCTCGAGCAGTGGCTGCCGCTCGTCCTTCTAGCGGCGGTGGTCGTCGGCGTGCCCGCGCTGATCGCCGTGCTCTCCGGAGGAGTCGGCGGCGCGCGAGCCGCGTACGTCGTCGGCGCGCTCGGGATCCTCATCGCTGGCGGGCGCGAGGGCGCGACGATCAATTACCTGCTCGATCTGACGGTCGCGATCATGCTGTCGATCGCGGCGATCGCGCCGAGGCTCAGCGCGCACGTCCTCATTCCGCTCGCCCTGCTCGCGCAGCTCGCCGTGGGAACCCTCGTGCTCGACCCGCTTCGCGTTGTGCCGGGCCGCGTTCCGACCACGGGTGCGTGGTCTGATCCGCTTCGTGGAGGCACGATCGCTATCTCCGTCCATGTGGATGGTCGCTACCTGCTGGAGGACGCCGGCCTTCTCGCCAAAACCGGGATCCCGTCGGTCGTGGACGATCTCTTTCTTTGGTCGCGTCTCGTCGAGCGCGGCGTCATCGACGCCGATCCGATTGTCAACCAGGTCCGCGATGGGCGGATCGACGCCATCCTCGCCGAGGTGGATCTTGACCATCTCGACGCGGCCCCGGCGTTCGAGCGGCAGCGTTGGGCCAGCGTCCTCGTGTGCGCGGTGCGGGATCGTTACCGGCTGGCGTTTCACGCCGGCCAAGTGTGGGTCTATGAGCCTCGCTGACCGCTAGACTTTCTTTCGATGGATCCACTTCAGGTCAGCCAGCTCATCATCGCCATCGCGGTGGCGACCTCCATCCTGCTTCAGGCCCGCGGCACCGGTCTCTCCTCGACGTTCGGTGGGGAATCGACCGCGTACCGCAGCCGCCGCGGGCTCGAGCGCACGCTCTTCCGCCTGACCGTCATCCTCATCGTCCTATTCGTCGCCATTTCGCTGTGGGGCGCGAAGGCTGCCGCCGGGTAGGTGACCGGTCGCGACAAGTTCATCGTCGTCGCCCTCGTCGGGCTGCTCGTCCTGGCCAGCGTCGCGGCCATCATCGCCAAAGAGAGCCCGGGCAGTGGTGGCCCGGCGTACGGCGGGACCTATGTCGAGGGCGTTGCCGGTGTCCCGCAGTACCTCAATCCGGTCATTGCGGCGACCGATGTCGACGAGGACGTTGTGCGGCTCGCGTTCAGCGGACTCACGCGCTATGACCAGAACGGGGCGATCGTGCCGGATCTCGCGGCGGGGTTCCGCACGGAGAGCAACGGCCGCGTGTGGACGTTCGACATCCGCGAGGACGCCAGATGGCAGGACGGCCAGCCCGTCACCGCCGAGGACGTCGTCTACACGGTCAGGCTGCTGCAGGACCGGGGCTATGTCGGACCGTACAGCGACGCGTTCCGCGGCGTGACCGTCGAGCGGCTCGACGACCGCGGGGTTCGCTTCACCCTGCCGGATGTGTACGGGCCGTTCGCCCAAAGCACCACGGTCCCGCTGCTTCCGGCGCACCTTCTCGGCAACGTTCCCTATGCGGAGCTCGCGCGCCAAACCTTCAATGTGCGGCCGATCGGAACAGGACCATTCCGCGTGATCGATGTCGACAGTCGTCAGGTCGTACTCACCCGGAACGACGACTTTTACCGGGCCCGCCCTGAGCGGGCGAGGCCCTATCTCGACCGCGTCATCCTCCGCTTCTATCCGGACGCGAGCGAAGCGCTCCTCGCGCTCTCACGCGGGGAGCTCGATGGGGTCGCGGGTCTGTCCAACCCGGATGCCGAGCGCGCGCGCACCTTGAAGAACGTCTTCCTGTACAGCATGCCGACCGACAACTTCGTCGCGTTGTTCCTGAACGTACGGCCCGAAAAGACCGTCTTCCGTGACCGCGCCGTCCGGCAGGCGATCGCGACCGCGATCGATCGCGGCCGGGTGTTGCTGCAGGCGGCGGACGGCCGCGGCACCGTCGCCGACGAGTTCGTGCCTTCGACATCGTGGGCGTATGTGAAGGACGTGACCCGTTACACGTATTCGGTCGAGAACGCGAAGGCACTCCTCGACGACGCCGGGTGGAAGGACCACGACGGCGATGGTGTGCGCGACAAGGGCGGGCAGAAGCTGGCGTTCACCGTCACGACGTCCGACGAACCCGCGCGCACGACCGCCGCCGCTTCGATCCAGAGAGACCTGAACGCGGTCGGGATGAAGGTGACTGTCCGGACGATGCCGTTCGGCGAGCTCGTCGATTCGGCTGCGCGTCAACGGAGCTTCGACGCGCTCCTCGTTGAGATCGCGGTCTCGGGCGACCCGGACCCGTACTCCTTCTTCCACTCGACGGAGGTGAGCGATCCCGGGCACAACTTCTCCGGGTACTCGACGCTGCCGATCGACCGGAAGCTCGAGGAAGCGCGGCGCACGTTCGATGAGACCGCGCGGCGCGAGCTCTACGCGCCGGTGTTCCAGGCGATCTCGACCGAGGTGCCCGTCGTGTACCTCTATTTCAGCGACTACCTCTATGCGCAGAGCCGCCTGGTGCAGGGCCTGCGGATCGCGCCGCTCACCGATCCGCGCGAGCGTTTCTGGAATGTCGAGGACTGGTACGTGCGGACCGCGCCTCGCCGATGACAGCGCTGTCGTCATTTTTGACGACAGGGGTGAAACATTTAGGCGTCTTCCCTCGCACGCGTGCCTGTGCGTAGATGCGCGTGTGGGAAAGGGTTGGGCGAAAGGTTTGACGGCGGCGACGGATCCACGCGTCGCCCGTGCCGCCGCGGCTCATCGCGGGATGCAGTACCAGCGGCGCACGCCTTTCGAGGAGTGTGACTGGCCTCTCGCGGGGCAAACGACGCTCCCTCTCGAATGGTCTGAGGATATGGCTTACATCGTTGGGCTCACGGCCACGGACGGATGTCTCATCACGGGCCGGCGAGCGCTTAACTTCAAGTCGGAAGATCGCCAATTAGTGGAGACGTATCTCGCGGTTCTTGGCCGCAGCAACAAAGTTCGGACCGCGCGCACCCGCACGGGTGGAGTCGTCTTTGTTACTCAGTTTCACGACTCACAGTTGTACGAGTGGTTCCGATCGGTCGGCTTAACGCCGCGGAAGAGCCTGACCCTAGGCGCGCTCAGTGTCCCTGACAAGTTTGTCGCTCCGCTCGCGCGTGGGTTGATGGATGGCGATGGAAGCATCGTCAACTTTGTCCATGCGCCTACGCGGAAGCTGTACCCGACATACATGTACGAGCGCCTCCATGTGCAATTCCACTCGGCGAGTCGTCTGCACGTCGACTGGCTTCGAAGCCGACTTCACGCGCTTATGGGCAGCTCAGGGCGTGTGGATACGTTCAAGCGGCCGCCTAAGCACGACATGTATCGCCTCGAGTATGGGAAGTACGCTTCCATCGCACTACTTCGCCTTTTCTACGTCGACCCAAGTGCTCCGCGGCTGGTGCGCAAGTGGCAGATCTGGGAGGACTACGAGCGGCGCAACCTCAGTGCCGACGGAGGGAGTCGAACCCTCATGTCTTTCGACACACGCTCCTGAAGCGTGCTCCTGTACCTATTCGGATACGT
>MNEO01000009.1 GCA_001917735.1 Chloroflexi bacterium 13_1_40CM_68_21 | reverse complement strand
CCCGCGTCCACGAGAGCGATCACGCGAGCGGCGATGCCCGTGGCGCGCAGCCATTCGAGGTCAGCGACCGTCGCCTTGCTCCCGGGGAGGATCACGAGATCGGGGACGCCAAGCTCATGAGAGCGCCTGACGAAGCGCACGCGAGCGCCGGCGCTGGCGAGTGCACTGAAGTCGTCGAAGTTGCTGATCCGCGGATACCGCACCACCG
Source organism: Chloroflexi bacterium 13_1_40CM_68_21 (assembly GCA_001917735.1). Next base: position 15,520 of record MNEO01000009.1, on the reverse strand, counting down.
CCACATCGAGCGGGCCGTCGCGCGAAGGGAGATCGAGGGAAAGCGAATCCTCGGAGGGCACCGGCATCTCATCGAGATACGGCAGCACGCCGAGAACCGGAGTGCCAGACACCCGGCGCAGATAGCGGACTCCGGATGCGAAGAGCGCCGGGTCGCCGCGGAATTTGTTCACGATGACGCCTCGCACCAGGGCGCGCTCGCGCGGGCGGAGCAGACCGAGCGTGCCCAGCACCTGAGCGAAGACGCCACCCGGCTCGATGTCGGCGACGAGCAACACCGCGGCGTCGGACACGAGGGCAACGCGCATATTTGCGATCTCGGTACGTCGGAGATTCACCTCGGCAGGGCTTCCCGCGCCTTCGATGACCACGACATCGAACTCACGGCGCAGCTCCGTCAGCGCCTTGGTCACGACGGGCCAGAGCGCGCTCCGTCGCGTCCAGTACTCGCGCGCCGCGAGGCTCCCGCGGGCCCGGCCGAGGACGACGAGCTGGCTGCGGGATTCGCCTTCCGGCTTGAGGAGGATCGGGTTCATCGTCGCGCGCGGCTCGATCCCCGCCGCTTCAGCCTGTGCCGCCTGCGCGCGCCCGATCTCTTCGCCTGCGGACGTGACAGCGGCGTTGAGCGACATGTTCTGCGCCTTGAACGGAGCGACGCGGAAGCCGGCATCGCGAAGGACGCGACAGAGCGCGGTCGCGACGACGCTCTTGCCGACCCCGGATGCCGTCCCTTGCACCATGACGCAGCGCGCGAGCGGCCTCACCAGCGCACCTCGAGACGCGCGTCGCGCAGGGCGTGGACGAGCCGATCTTGGTCGTCGGGCGGGCGTACGGCGACGCGCACGTGGCCAGGAAGGCCAAAGCTGGCGCACCAGCGCACGGCGATCCGTCGGCACGCGAGCGCGTGCACGAGCCGCTCCGCGCATGGGCCTACTTCGACGAGAAGGAAGTTTGCAACGCTCGGTCGCGGCGCGAGCCCCAGGTCGCGCAGCGACACCGCGAGCCGGCGCCGCCACGTCGCAAGGGTCGCGCGTCCCTCGGCCGGAAGGGACCACGACGCGGTGGCCGCCGCCGCGCACGCCTGTGCGGAGAGTGGCCATGGATCGCGTACTTCGCGGAGCGCGTCAAGGAGAACAGGCGCGGCGACGACGTAGCCAACGCGGAGGCCTGGCGCGGCGAGCCGCTTCGTGAGGGAACGGACCACTAGGACCCGACCGCTGCGAACGATCTCCGCGACCGGCAGCGTCTCGCCCGAGAACGGCGCGAATGACTGGTCGAGCACGATGATGGTCGGCGCCGGCGGCGCGTCCACGATCGTTCGCAGCCGCGAGCGCGCGAGCCGCACGCCGGTCGGGTTGTTCGGATCGCACACGAACGCGAGCCGGAACCTCCCCGAAGCGAGCTGCGTGACGAAGGCCGCGACCCGAGGCACGAGGCGCGCGCTCTTGGGACGCACTTCCACCACCTCCGCGCCCTGCAACGAGGCGAGGCGTGCGTACTCGCCGTACGTCGGTCCGAGCACGAGCGCTTTTTGGCCCGGCTCGAGCAGGGCCTGCGCCGCGAGCCGGAGCGCCTCGGTGGCGCCAGCGGTCAGCATCACCCACGACCGAGGAACTCCCGCGTCGGAGGCCAGACGTCTTTCCGCGGGGCGCGGGTCCAGCTCACCGTAGGTGTCGTAACGCGACGCCACCACCGCGGCGCGCACGTCGGGTGACACACCGAAAGGATCGAGATTCGCGCTGAAGTCAAGCCAACCCCGGGGCGCGCCGCCGTGCGCCACATCGCGCGCCGACTCAGCCATCGCGGCCGTCCAGCCCGAGCCCGACGAGAGTCGTCACGAACGCCGCGCCGTACAAGAGCAGACGAGCCCGACCGACGTCCTCAACGGTCGGGAGATCCCCCGAGCCAAAGCGATAGTGGCCAGACTTCTCGAGACGTACGGCAAGTGCGGCGGCGGCGGTGGCCATCGGCCATCCAGCGTTCGGGCTCGCGGTGCGCGCGTGCTCTCGGGCGCCACCGGTCAGTGCCGTGGTGGATCGCGCGCGCACGAGCGGCGCCGCCGACGCGAGCGCAATCGCGGAGAGCCGCGCGGGGACATAGTTCAGCAGGTCGTCGAGACGGGCCGCGACTTTTCCGAGGAACTCGTACCGACCCCTGTAGCCGACCATCGCGTCGGCGGTGTTGACGACGCGGTACGCGAGCGCCGCCGGCAACCCGCCGAGCCGGTACCAAAAGAGCGGCGCGACGTACGAGTCACACAGGTTCTCGGCCACCGACTCGATCGCCGCGGACGCGACAAGCTGCTCATCTAAGTCGGCCGTCTGACGCGAGACGAGCGACCGCAGCTCGTTACGCGCCTGATCAACATCGTGGTCGCGCAGCGCGCGCTCCACACGCAACGCGGCGCGGTCCAAGTCGCGCAACGCGAACGTCGTCTTGAGGAGCCAGACCGCGAAACACGCGCGCAACAGGCTCGGCCGCGGCCGAGCCGCCGTCGCGCCGGCGAGCGCCGCGCCTGCCGCCGGGAGCGCGACGAGGAGGGCGCCGTGCATCAGCGCGGCCCGAGGCGATGAAGGCGCGACGCGTTCCAGCGCCGCGATCACGCGACCCACCAGCACGACGGGATGGGCCCAGAGCGGCGGCTCACCCCACATCAGGTCGAGGGCCAGGGCCGCCAGCCATCGCCACATACTCAGAACGCGGGCGCCGACAGCGCCGCGAGCTCGCAGGCGAAAACCAGCTCTCCGATCGCCCCGTAGACGTCGCCGGTGAGTCCACCCACGCGAGCTCGCGACAGCGCGCCCACGGCGACCGCCACCACAAGCGCAACGAGAACGACGGCCGCGACCGCCGCGGCCGGCGCGAGCGCGCCGACGATCAGGCCCATGGTCGCGCTCGCGAAGACGATGTCGATTGCCGCGACCTGCCGCGCGAAGGCGGCGCCGAGCCCTTCGACCCGCGCCGCTGGGACCGACCATACGGCCAGCGACATCGCCCAGCGCGACGACATCACAGCGACGACGAGCGCGACCGCGCGCTCGGCGGGCGGGATGCTCGAGAGCGCTGAGAATTCCAGGAGCAACACCAAGCCCACGGCGACGACGCCGAACGCCCCGGTCCGGCTGTCGCGCATCGCAGCGAGCCGCCTCTCGCGGTCACCGCCGGCGAAGAGACCGTCGGTCGCATCGGCGAGACCGTCGAGGTGGAGGCCCCCACTCGCGATCGCCAGGAACGCGAGATCCACGACGGTCGCGACCGGGATCGGAAGAGCGAGCCGCAGCAGCGCGTCGAGGGCCGCCGCGGCAGCGCCCAGGAGAACCCCGACGATCGGGAAGAACGCGGAGGCGTGACGCAGGCTACCCGACCCGAACGTGCTGGTCGGGACCGGGGCGATGGTGAGGAGCCCGACAGCGACGAAGGGAGCGCCCAGATTCAGGGGAAAAGCTCCGGGTGCAGCAGCTTCGCGTACGCCTCGACCGCATCCGCGAGGCGCGGCCCGGGGCGGCTCACGATGTCCGGGTTGATCGGATATACGCGACTCCTTCTCACCGCATCGATCGCGGACCAGCCGGGACGCGCGGCCACCACGTCGGGCGACGCACCAAAGGTCGCATCGGACAGGACGATGACCTCAGGATTCGAGCGGATGATCTCCTCGACGGAGAGCTGAGGGAACTTCGACTGCGCCGACGCGGCGACGTTCGTCCCTCCGGCGATGGTGATCATCGCGTCGATGAAGTTGCCCGGCCCCGCGACATAGATCTTGGTCGGGTCGCTCGCATCGATCTCGTGGAGCACGCGAGGCTTGCTCGCAGCGGTCCTCGCGCGATCCGCGACAGCACCGATCCGCGCGCGCATGCGCTGGGTGAGGTCGCGCGCCGCCCCTTCGCGATCCAGGATCCTGCCCAAGAGCTCGATGTTCTTGTAGACGCCGTCGATATCCGGTGGCTCGAAGACGACGACACGCTGACCCTGCGCCTCGAGCGCCGGTGCGAGGTTTCCGGTGGTGATCGCGAGGATCAGGTCCGGCTGGAACGAAAGGATCTTCTCCGGGCTCGTCCGGAAGCCGCCGACCTTCGGAAGCGCCTTCGCCTCAGCAGGGAAATCCGAGAAGTCGTCGACCCCGACCAGCCGGTCGCCCGCCCCTAGGGCGAAGACGATCTCCGTGGCGCTTGGTGCGACGGAGACGATGCGAGCGACCGGAGCGGCGAACGTGATCTGCTTGCCGCGGTCGTCGGTGACGGTGAGCGGGTACGGCGTCGGCGTGGTGCTCGGACCCGGAACGACCTGGGTTGCGGCGCCGCAGGCAGGAAGAAGAAAGAGAAGGACCGCGACGAACGCAAGGAACCGTGCTCGGTACCGCATCTGGCGCACCCCTTTCTCGCGAAGGCGTGTAGGCCGCGTGCGGATGCTCCAGGCGACCCGAGTTCGGACCTTTTGTCCGTCACGGTTGCGGGACACTGCCGGACTTACACCGGCTTCGCTGGAACCCCGCCTAATTCAGTTGTGCGCTAGAGGTCAGGCTGGGACGTGCTCCTGGGTGTACCGCGCGTTGTCTGTGAGATGTGCACCAAACATTCGCTGCAACGTCATCACATGGGCGCAGAGCCCAGACGTGCGGAAATGCTCGCACTCGCAGGTCCAGTCATCGCCCTTGAGCGAGACGGCGTGCGTGCCGTTATCACCGCGGAACGCGACCTCGAAGCTCCTGAAGCTGATCCGTTCGGGCTCTTCGGCGTAACGCTTCGCCTTCTCGATCTTGGAGATGAGGCTCGAGTACATGAGATCCTCCACACTCCCGTTGTTCCCGGCTTCGCCGGATGTGCCGAGTCTATCCCCGCGGCATATCCTTCGAAACACCTTGGAAATGCGGGCCATTTCTCGCAACGTGAACGGGCTTCTCGCGGCGCGCATGCGCCTCCTCGAATTCTTCATGCGGTTCGGCGACAAGGCGCTGCCGATCTTCGCCGCGGCGGCGAAGGAGCGAGTTCCCGCCTGAACAACGCGGCGTCCGGTTGGGTCCGGATGGTCGTCCTCTTCAGCGTCGCCGGCTTCATCGAAGTCGTCGCGTACGGCCAGGTCACGGCGTTCACGCCGCTGTACCTCCCGAGGCTCGGCGTCGCCGAGAGCGCGGTCCCGTTCTGGGTCGGAGCGATCACGTCCCTCTCGAGCTTCGTCGGGCTGCCGTTCCTGCCCTTCTGGGGAGCGCTCGCCGATCGCTACGGGCGCAAGCCGCTGATCATCCGTTCCTTCCTCGCCGCCTTCATCGCGCTCGCGCTCACAGCGGTCGCGCCGAACGTATGGGTCTTCACGTTCGCCCGTGCGTTCCAGTCGCTCGGGCTGGGGAACACCGGTTTGATCCTCGCGACGCTGGCCGAGCACGCGCCACCCAGTCGGGTCGCGTTCGCCTTCGGGGTCGCTAATGGCGCGAACCCGCTCGGCGGATTCCTCGGGCCGCTCATGGGCGGTCCGGTGGTGGACCGGTTCGGTTTTCCGGCGCTCATGGTTGTCGACGCGGCGGCCCTGATCGCGGTCGTGGTGATGCTGACTTTCGGGTACCGGGACGGCTTCGTCGCGCGCGGATCCGGGGGGTCGCTTCCGCGCATGGCCGCCGATGGCGTCCTGCTCATCCTGCGCTCGCCGCGGCTACGCGCTCTCTTTCCCGCGCTCTTCCTGCTCTTCGCGGGCTGGATGCTCGCCTACATCTACGTGCCGCTGGTCGTCGCGCGCCTCTACAACGGCGGCGACCCGGCGACCGCCGTGGGTATCGTCCTCGGCGCGGGCGGTCTTGGCATCTTCGTCGCGTCGCCCGTGATCGGGGCTCTCGCCGATCGGTTCGGGCATTCGCGCACGCTCTTCGCCGGTTGCGCGGTGCTCGCCGTGGTCTGGCTCCTGCCGTTCTTCACTCGCGACCTGACGACGTTCACCGTCGCATGGACACTGGTCAACAGTCTCGCGGCGGGACTCTTCAGCGTCTCGTTCACGATGCTCTCCACGTCGGCCGGCGCTTCGACCAGGGGGCGTGTGATGACGTTCGCCTACGTTCCGGTGAACATGGGGTTCGTGATCGGACCGGCCATCGGCAGCGTGGTCGCGTCAATCGACGTGTTCCTGGTCTTTCCCGCGGCGGCTGCCCTCACGGCGATGGGCCTCGCGGCGGTGATCTTCGCCTGGCGCCAGCCGATGCTCGTCGAGGCGATCCAGGCGGGTCAGGGACGCGGAGGCTCGTAGGCGCGCCACGCGTCGAGCGCGTGCGCGGTGGACGGCCACGCCAGCTCCTCGAGCGGCGGGAGCCGGTCTTTCGGGAAGAACGCCGCCTCCGATGCCTCGTCCGGCGCGACGCGCAGGTCGCCCGAGACGATGTGCGCGCGGTAGATCACGACGAGCAGCGGAAATCCCGGACGGCCCCAGGTCGCGAGCAGGCCGTCGAGCGCGACGTCGAACCCGGTCTCCTCGGCGGTCTCGCGTCGCGCGGCTTGTTCGGGGGTCTCGTCGTTCTCCATGAGCCCGCCGGGAAGCGCCCAGCGCCCGTCGCGCGGGCCGTAATTCAGGCGGACAAGGAGCACGCCGCCGTCACGCTCGACCAGGGTGTTCGCGCCGATCTGGAGATGCATGAAGTCCGCGAAGCCGCAGACCGGGCAGGCCGGCCGATCGCGCCCGTCGATCCGCGTCGGAACGAGCAGCGTGCCGTCGCGAGGGCAGTAGCGGAATGGCACGCGGCCGTCCAAGTTCGGTCGCGGGACGTTCGTCGCTCAGCTCCCCTTGCTCAAGCAGCTCGTTCCGTCGGCTTCGCCTCCGTGACTCGCCGCGGGCTCAAGGCTGACGGATTCGCTCCTCGCGGAGAGGGGCAGGGGCCCCTGAGTGCGAAGCACCCGCTCGTCGCTCAGCTCCCCCTTGCCAGGCGATCCTTCAGATAGTCGATGGAGTCGTTCGGCGACGGGTCCGCACCGTTCAGGAGCGCCACATAGAAGGAGACGTAGTCGGTGAAGAGGACCATCTGCAGGACCTCGGAGAGCATGTTGCGTCCAGCGAACTGCAGCGTGCGGTGCGGGATCCGGGCCCGATCGAGTAGCTCGCGGGTCACCTCGAAGCGCAGCTTGTGCCGGGGGTTGTCGCGGTCGCTGCGCAGGAAGAGGACCGTGATCGCCTCCTTCGCTATCGGCGGGTTGGGGAAGCCGACAACCGCGTTGTGGTTGAGCTCGCTCATCACATCGAACGCCGACCAGTTCTTGGCGTTCTCGTTCCACTGACCCTTGACGCGCCGCGCCATCACCCCCATCACCCCGGCCCCGTAGGCGAAGGGGACACGCCCGAAGAGCTCGATCGCGAGCTTCTTCGCGTCGTTCGTCTTCGCACCTTCATGGACGCGCTCCTCGAGCCTCGAGACATCGCCCAGTGCAGCGTCGATGTCGTCCGCGAGATCGCGAACGAAGCCGAGGCGTGAGAGCCCGCCGAGCACGAGACCGAGGGAGTAGCCGAGGGTGGCGCGCGGTCGCGCTTTGTAGCTGAACGTGATCACCGGGTAGTTGGACGCACGCGCGAGGTCCGCGAGCTTGCCACCGGTGGTGAGCGCGAGGACCTTCGCGCCGCGTTTGCGCGCTTCCTCGAAGCTCGAGAGCGTTTCCTCGGTGTTTCCGGAGTAGCTCGATACGATCACGAGCGAGTCCCGGCCCACGTAGGCCGGCAGTCCGTAGTCGCGGTGCACGGACATCGGCACCTTGAGCTCGTCGGCGAGCAGTGCCGCGGCGAGGTCGCCACCGATCGCGGAGCCGCCCATGCCCGCGACGACGATCGAGCGGACGTCGCCGTAGGCCGGGGGAAGCGTCGCCCGGCTCGCGATGCTCCAGGCGTCGCGCATTTGTTTGCCGAGCTCCTTGATCCGGCCGAGCATGTCCTCGGGGTCGGCCGCGCGGATCCGCTCCACCGACTCGATCACGGTTGTGTCGAGCATCATCGTCGCCATATTTACGCTCCTCTGACCATCTTTTCGCCCGCGTCGAGGAGCGGGCCGAGCTCGCGCTCCTCTTTCGTCTCCGCGTACACGCGTACGAGCGGCTCCGTGCCGGACAATCGAATGAGCAGCCAGGAGCCGTCGTCGAGGAAGAACTTCGCGCCGTCCTTCGTGTCGAGCTGCACGATCCTGACCACCGGATGCCCGCCGAGCTTCTCCGGCGCCGCCGAGCCGAGCGCGGCCATGATGCGGAGCTTCTCCTTCTCGTACGACGCCGCGTCGAAGTGCATGTCGCGTCGCATGTAGTGAGAAGGACCCACCATCCGCATGAGCTCGGCGATGAGCGCCGACGGCGTCTTCTTCGTCTTCAGCATGAAGTCGAGGAAGAAGAGGTCAGCGACGATCCCGTCGCGCTCGGGCAGATGCATCGCGAATCCGAAACCGCCCGATTCCTCCCCGCCCATCATCGCGCCCGTCTCCTGCATCTTCGGGCCGATGTACTTGAAACCGACGGGCACCTCGTACACCTCGACGCCGTACTTGGCGCCGAGGCGGTCGATCATCGAGGTCATGTTCACCGTCTTCACGACCGGCTTGCGGAGGCCCCGGACCTCGAGCAGGTACCACATGAGCAGCGCGTAGAGCGTGAGCGTCGTCACGAAGCGACCCTGCTCGTCGGCGAGACCCGCACGGTCGGCGTCGCCATCGACCGCGAGGCCGACATCGGCGCGCACGGCCGGGATGCGCCGAAGGAATTCCTCGATGTTCGGCGGGATCGGCTCCGGATTCACGCCGCCGAAGTAGGGGTTGCGCTCACCATGGAGCTCGATAACCTTCGTCTTTCCGCCGCCGATGAGCTTCGGGAAATAGCCGCTCGCGCTCCCGAAGAGCGTCTCGCACACCACCGTGTAGCCGGCGGAACGGAAGGCCTCGAGATCGAAGAGCTCGGCGACGTGCGTCAGGTAATCCGGAGCCGGGTCGAAGTACTCGATGCGACCTTTCTTCTTGGCGTCGTCGAGCGTCATCCGGCGGACCCGCTCGGGATGAGCCTCCAGCGGATGGATGACCGCTTCGAGCTCTGCGAGCATCGCCGGCGCCGCGGCCGCACCGGTCTCGGCTTTGACTTTGAATCCGTTGTCCGTCCAAGGGTTGTGGCTCGCGGTGATGACTATGCCCGCCTTTGCCTTTCGCCGCATCGTCGCCCACGAAAAGGACTGCGTCGGCGCCGCCGCAGTGGCGAGGTGCACGTTGACGTCGTGGGCGGCGACCACCTCGGCCGCCGCCGCGGCAAAATGCTCGGACGCGAACCGGCGATCGTAGCCGATGACCACCCCGCGGTCGGCGCCGCCGTTCCTGGCGACCCATTCGGCGACGGATTGGGCGCATACGCGGACGGCGTCGAAGGTGTACTCCTCCGCGATGCGCGCGCGCCAGCCGTCGGTGCCGAAGACGATCTTCAAGCGGGGGCTCCCTGTCTGACGGCGGACCGCCAGAAGTCGAGCGTATCGCGAAGCGAGTCGACGAGGCCGATCCGGGGCGACCAACCGGTCCGTTGGCGAAAGTGCGTCGCGTCCAGCGCGAGTCTCGTCGGATCTCCTCCGCGGACCCTCCCCGGGTCGAGCTCGGCGCGCACCGGGATGCGCGCGAGGCCGATGAGCGTGTCGAGGATCTCCGCGATCGCGACGGCTCGGCCGGTCCCCACGTTGAACGTGCCGCTCTCGTCGAGCGCGAGCGCGGCCACGTAGGCGCGCGCCATGTCGCGGACATCGAGGAAGTCCCGCTCCGCGTCGAGCCGGCCATGGCGGACGACGGGCTCCGTGATTCCCACTTCGGCCGCGGCGATCTGCTTCGCGAACGCGGAGGCCGCGAGGCCGGGGTGCTGCCGGGGACCGTTCTGGTTCGCCGCGCGGAGGATCACGACGGGCGCGCCGTGCCGCGCGCCGAACTCTCGCGTCAGGGCTTCGGCGGCGACCTTCGTCGCCGCGTAGACGTTCGCGGGACGGAGCGGCGCATCTTCAGCGACCGGGATCCGCTCGGGCGCACCGTAAACGTCCGCGCTCGACGCGATGACCAGGCGCGTCTTCGGCCGCTCCTCGAGCGCGGTGAGGAGAGCGGATGTGCCCAGCACATTGACGCGAACGGCCGCGATCGGATCTGCGCTCGCGAGCGTGGGCACGGCCTGTCCCGCGAGATGCACGACCGCGTCAGGCCGCGACGCCGCTAGCGCCGACCGCAGGTCATCGAGGCGCGTGATGTCTCCTGCGTAGATTCGGACGCGATCCAGGATCGCGACGAGATTGGCGAACGGCGGATCCTCGTGTGCGAGGCCGTGGACCTCGTCACCACTCGAGACGAGCTGTTCGGCAACATGACTGCCCGCGAAGCCCGTGATGCCGGTGACGAGTACACGCAACATCGACGCAGAGTGCCACGTATCGTTCCCGGATGCCGCGCTCGCTCGTTACGCCGCTCGCGGCGTTCTGCGTCGCGCTCGCGTGGAGCGGAGGATGGATTGCGGGAAAGCTCGGGGTGACGAGCGCGCCACCGCTCGAGTTCTCCGCGGTGCGCTTCATCATCGCGGCGATGGCGCTCGGGGCGATCGCGCTCGCGACACGCACCCCGATCGGATCGGGCGGTCTCGCGCCGATCGTCCTCTCGGCGGTCTTCGGCTACCTCGGGTACAACGCGTTCGTCTTCGTCGGACTGACCATGGCGCCGGCCTCCGATGCCGCACTCATCGTTCCGACGACGATCCCGGTCCTCACGGCGATCGCCGCATCGTTCTTCGGCGAGCATCTCGGCCCCACGAAGATCGCGGGCTTTGTACTCGCGTCGATCGGGGCCGCGCTGGTGATCGCGGCCGGACAGAGCGGCGGTGAGCTCTCGGGACAGCGGCTCCTGGGCGACCTGCTGATGCTCGCCGGTGCGGTGTGCTGGGCGATCTACACCGCGCTCGGGACGCTCACGCTGCGCACTCGTTCCCCGCTCGCTGTCGTGATCCTCGCTGCGCCCATCGGCGCTCTGCTGCTCCTGCCCTTCGGGTTCCTCGAGCAGGGGTACCGCGACGTTCGCGGCTGGAGCGCCGGTGTATGGATCGATGCGCTGTACCTCGCCATCGTCGTGACGGTCGGCAGCTTCACGCTCTTCTACTGGGTGGTGCGGCGGGTCGGCGCGGGGATCGCCGCGATGTCCTCGTACTTCGTCCCGATCCTCACGCTCGCCATGGCGGTCGTCTTCCTGGGCGACCGGCCGCAGCCGTTGCAGCTCCTCGGCGGGGTCGTGATCCTCGCCGGTGTTCGTGTCGCGACGCTCCGGATGGCCGAAGGACAGCCGCTTCCGGAGGGCGCGGCCTAACCCGCAAAGGCACAAGCGGCTCGCTCGCCCGTCAGGCGATACGCTCGCCTTCATGAAGGATCGGATCTCGCCGGAGGAATTCGGCCTGCTCTTCAAGCGCTTCCTCGACGACATCGTCAACCGGGCGGAGGTGCCAGAAGGTCCGCTGCTCAAGCGGCTTCGCGACCATCTCGGGAGCGAGCCGATGCGCATGCCGGTGATCTCGGAGGAGTTCGAGCGCTTTCAGCAGCCGAATCTACAGGTCGCGATGGACGCGTACCTTGAGCGTCCCGGCAACAGCGCCGAGCTCATCGGTCTCGCGGCCGAGAACAAGCGGAACTGGGGTCTCGGCCTCTCGGACTTCGTGAACCGCGGGACCTCCCCGTACAGCCTCCGTCTGGCCGAGGGCCCCGTCGACTGGGTGAATTTCCACCTCGACGGCGACCGCGTGCTTCCGGTCGTGCAGTTCGGGCTCTACCTCATGAAGGCCGAGGGCGCGCCGCTCGTCGCGTTCGTCTCTGGGCCGAACGACAACATGGGGCCGACCAGGGCCCGTGCGCGCGTCGAAGTGATGGCCCCGGAGCGCGCGAGCGCGCAACGGTTCCTGGCCGAGATCACCAAGCTCATGGGCGAGCGCAACGTCTACCGCGGCAAGATCGTCTCGCTTGGCCCGCAGCAATTCGGTTTCGGGCCCCAGACGATCATCACCTTCCACAAGCTGCCGACGGTGGCCCGTGACGACGTGATCCTCCCGGGCGGCATCCTCGAACGTATCGACCGGCACGCGATCGCGTTCAGCGAGCACGCCGAGCGGCTCATCGCGGCCGGCCGCCCGATCAAACGCGGTCTCCTGCTCTATGGATCGCCCGGCACCGGCAAGACGCTCACCGTGATGTACCTCGCGGGACGCATGCAGGGCCGGACCGTCCTGCTCACGACCGGGCGCGGCCTCGGGTTCATCGGCGCCGTCGCGCAGATGGCACGCATCCTCGCCCCGAGCATGGTGGTCGTCGAGGACGTCGACCTCATCGCTCAGGAGCGCGGCATGCCGGGCATGCAGACGCAGCCCATGCTCTTCGAGCTGCTCAACGAGATGGACGGGTTGCGCGACGACGTCGACGTGCTCTTCGTGCTCACGACGAACCGGCCGGACATCCTCGAGCCCGCGCTAGCGGCGCGGCCCGGCCGCGTCGACCTCGCGGTTCCGCTGCCGCTCCCCGACGCCGACGCACGCCGGAGGCTGTTCGGGCTCTACGGGCGCGGCCTCCGGCTCGAGGTCGCCGATCTCGACCGGTTCATCGCGAGGACCGAAGGCGCGAGCCCCGCGTACATCAAGGAGCTCCTTCGCAACGCCACGGTATTCGGCGCGATCGACGGCGACGGTGCGGGCGCGGTGCGCGTCACCGACAAGCATCTCGACCAGGCCATGGACGAGCTCAGCGAGGGCGGCCGGCTCGCGGAGCGGATCGCGGGGTTCGCGCGGCCAGGAGAAGAAGGACCTCTGCCGGGCGCGATGGGGCCGAGCGGATTCCCGGTGCAGGTGCACGGCGGCACGAGCTGGCGGGCGGGTTAGGAGAAGACCGGCCGCGCGATCAACAGGCCGTTCTCGCGATGCACCGGCAGCGCGAACGTGAAGCGATCGACCTGGCTCGCGAGCTCGGCATCGCGCCGCGGAAACCAGTCCGGCCAGTCGTAGACCTCGCGGCGCCAGATCTCATCGACGATCGCGCCGACATCGACGGGCTCGCCACGTAGGAGCGCCTCCAGATAGCCGGCGCAGAGCTCGTCCTCGTGCCCGGTTCCGTCGTCGGCGGGCTGGTCCGTAGCTACGAGCGTGACGTCGCGCGCGCGAGCCCGCAGGTAGCGCACGGTCGCCTCCGCGACAACGAACGACGCGGCCAGAAGTGCGTCCGCCCTCGCGCTCGCGGCGACCACCGCCTGCGTGCCCGAGCTGGTGCGCTGCACGACCCGTCGACCGGTGAGGTCGAGCCGCTCGATCACCGTGGGTGAGTTCCCCGCGTCGAAACCCGGGATTGGTCGACCACCGATCTCCCCGGTGAGGAATAGTGCCGCGTCCTTGGACTTCATCGCGAGGGCCTCCTCATGGCTCGCCACCAGGACTATCTCCTTCGCCCCCGCGGCGATGCAGAACGCGGCGGTCGTGAACGCGCGGAAGACATCGATGATGACCGCGTGGCCAGTCGCGTCGGCCGCCCGTGCGGTCCCGTGGAGGACCCGAACGTTCACAGCACCGTCGCCTTAAAGGGGCGGCGCCCCGTTTGAAAGCGCTCGAGCGAGAGGTCCGAGATGTCGATCGTCCGCGCGCGGCCGTCGAGCATCTCCTCGACGACGAGCTGCGCCGTCGCGGGCGCGTGCATGAACCCGTGGCCCGAGAATCCCGCGGCGACATACAGTCCCGCGACCCCGGGAACGGCACCGACGATCGGGTGGTCGTCCGGCGTCATCTCGTAGTAGCAGGACCAGGAATCGACGATGCGCAGGTCGGCGAACGCGGGGTGCCGCCACGCCGCGCGCGCGCGAACCCACGGCTCGAGCGACGCTGGCACCTCGAGCGGCGCGAAGTCGCCGGGATACGCCGAGGGCGGACCTGCCGGGCCCTTCTCCACGCCGCCGTCTGCGGTGAGATTCGGCATCGCGAAGCGCTGGGCCCTGCCCTTCGGCCGAAAGTGGAACCCCGACTCCCATTCGATGGTCATCGGTATGTTCGCCAGCTGCGGGATGGGCGCCGACTCCATGATCGAGCGACGGTACGGCCAGATCGGGACCGCGACCGACGCGGTCGCGCAGAGCGTGGACGACCAGCAGCCGGTGGCGACGAGCACCCGCTCGGCGCGAACGCTTCCGGAGCTCGTGCGCACGCCGGTCACGCGGTCGCCCTCGCGGAGCAGCGACACGACCGCCTCGCCTTCGCGGAAGGTGACGCCGGCGAGGTGCGCGGATGCCGCGAAGCCCGCGAGCGCGACCAGGGGATCGCCATAGCCGTCGCGTCCGCAGAAGCGGCCACCTGCGAGATCGTCGACTCGCATCCCTGGCACGAGCTCGGCGATCTCGACGCGGCCGACCATCTCGACGGGCACCTTGAGGCGCTCGTAGAGCGGGAGGGGCTCACGCAGCTCGGCGACGCCCTCTTGAGTATTCGCGATAAAGAGATAGCCGCGCTCGCGGAAATCGTGCCGCGAGCCGGTGCGGTCTTCGAAGTTGTGCCAGAACGCCGTCGCGAGCTGCGACAAGCGGATATCGAGCTCGTCGACGAACTGATGCCGAATCCCGCCCAGGCCGCCCTTGGTCGTTCCCGATCCGAGCCGATCTTTCTCGAGGACGAGCACATCGCGCTCGCCACGCTCGCCCAGGAAGAAGGCCGTCGCGACACCGAGGACCCCGCCGCCGACGATGACCGTCGACGCGCCCTTTGGCAGATCGGTCAGTCGGCCACCTCGTCAAAGCGGTACTTGCCAGCGGATTCAGAGATGCGCCCCAGCAGCGGCAGATCGTGAGTGAACCCCACGATCCAGCGCTCATCGATGGCGCGGCGGAGGATGAGCCTCTTCGCGGCGAGCGTGTCGAGCGGGAAGAGGTCGAAGGCGGAGATCCACGGAAGGGGCAGGTGGTGGCGGTCGGGCATGAAGTCGCTCGAAAAAAAGAGCGTCTCACCGCGATCGCTCACGCGCACCGTCTGCGTGCCACGGGTGTGACCGTGGACGCGATCCAGCCGCACACCGGGCAGGATCTCGACCGACTCATCGATGAGCTCGAGCTTCCCGGCGGCGTCGAGCGGCGCGTAGTCATCGGGCTGATATGAGCCGCGCGTCCGCTCGTTCGCCTGCATCGCATCCTCCCACTCGAGGCGCTGGAACACGTAGCTCGCGCGCGGGAACGTGGGAACGATCTTGTCACCGTCGCGGTATGTGTTTCCGCCCGAGTGATCGAAGTGCAGGTGCGTGTTGACCACGAGCGTGACCTGGGCCGGCCCGACCCCTCGGGCCTTCAGCTCCTCAAGGAGGCGGGGCGTCTCGATGCCAAAGATCTCGCGCTGCTTCGCGGGAAGCTTTGTGCCGGCGCCCGTCTCGACCACGACGACGTGGTCCGCATCGCGAATGAGCAAGCAATTCATGTCCATGGCAACGCGATTGCGCTCGTCGGCGGGCTTGACCTTCTCCCAGAGCGGCTTGGGGATGACGCCGAACATCGAGCCTCCGTCGGGCTTGAAGACGCCGTC
>MNEO01000030.1 GCA_001917735.1 Chloroflexi bacterium 13_1_40CM_68_21 | reverse complement strand
CGCTCCGATGATCGCGGCGCGCCGCCAAGAAGGCGGCGCGCGGAGAGCGAAGGTCTCCCGGATCGGGAGACCCCATGCGATGGCGAGAACGATGAGCAGGAAGACCGCGTCGGTCGCGATCGCCTCGATCGCCGTCGCGTACTTGAAGAATGTGTCGCTCGGAAGGGTTCCGAACCGGCCGGAGAGGCGCGCGCCGTAGCTCAGGATCGCAAGGAACGCGATGAGCAACGACCATCCGAGGAGCCGGCGCGAGTGCAGAGTTCCGCTCAGGCGATCGCGGGCGCGACGCGAAGTGGCGCCAGGACCTCGAGCGCCCGGTCCATTTCCTCGAGCGTGTTGAAGTAGTGCGGTGAGAGCCGGATCAATCCAGGACGGTTGTCGCAGATGACCCCGGCGGCGCGCAACGCGGTCACCGCGGAGGCCGGGTCGGGATGCTCGAGCGTGACGATCGGACTGCGCTCGGACGCATCGCGCGGGCATCTGACGGTCCAGCCCTGCTCGAGCGCACCATCGACGAGCCGCTGCGAGAGCCGCATGTGCCGCTCGCGCACCGTCTCGATCCCGACGTCGGCGAGGAGCGAGATGCCCGCGCGCGCCGCATAGATCGCCGCGACCGAAGGCGTGCCGTACTCGAAGCGGTGTGCCCCGGTCCCGTAATCGAGATGCTCGACATCGAACGCGAACGGATCCTTCACGCCCCACCAGCCAACCGCGCTCGGACGGGCGCGGTCCGCCACCGCGCGCCGCGCGTACAGGAACGCGATCCCCGGACCCCCCATGAGCCACTTGAGCGTGCCCCCGACGAGGTAGTCGACGCCGCTCGCGCCGACATCGAACGGGATCGCTCCGATGGATTGGTAGGCGTCGACGATCAGCGCGGCGCCCTTACGGTGGCAGATCTCGGCTAGTGCACGGACATCCTGGATCCAACCTGTCGTGAAGTACACGTGCCCGGTGCACACCGCGGCGGTGCGTTCGTCCACGGCGCGCTCGAACAGCTCCAGCGGCACGCGGACGCGATCCGGGCTGCGCACGAACTCGACACGAGCGCCGCGGTCGGCGACCGCAAGGAACGCGTGGCCGTCGGTCGGGAAGTCGAGATCGGTCACGATCACCTTCGGTCGCTTCGCGTAGTCGAACGTGCTCGCGATCCCGACGAGGCCCGCCGAGACGTTCGGCTCGATCGCGACTTCGTCGGGCGAAGCGCCCAGGACGCCCGCAAGCTCCTCGCGCAGCGTCTCGTACTCGCCGATCCAGTGGTCGTACCACGCGCGCCCGCCCCAATCGCTCCACTCTTGGGCGAAGCGCTCGATCCGTTTTCGGCCACGTTCGTGGAGGGGCGTGAGCGAGCAGTTGTTCAGATAGACGAGCCGCTCGGTGATCGGGAACTCCGCGCGCCAGGCCCGCTCGGTCGCGTCCATCACCAGCCCGCCGCGTAGCTCTCACGTCGTGGATCGGCGCCGCCCTCGAGCGTGCCCGTGTCGAGCCGCCGCACTGCGCAGACACCTGCGGCGGCGGGAGAGAAGTCCGGGAGTTCGCGAATGACGTGCCCGCGCTTCGCGAGACCCTCGCGCACCTCAGGCGGGATGCGGCCCTCCACCGTCAGCACGCCCGGCTCGTATGCGTGCGGGTGGAACGTCCACGGGAAAGAGCGCGAGATGACGCGCGGCGCTTCGATCGCCGCCTGCGTGTTCATCCCGAAGTCAACGATGTTGCAGACGACCTGCACCATCGCCTGGCTCTGCGCGTCCTCGCCCGGGCAGCCGAACGGCATCAGCGCGCGGCCGTCCTTCATGAGCAGCGCCGGATTCGGCGTGAGGCGCGGCCGCTTCTTCGGAGCGATCGCCGAGGGATGGCCCGGCGTGGTCCAAAGCTGGGCGCCCCGCGTCGAGACGATCATCCCGAGGCCCCGCACGAGCGGTGCGCCAAGACCCGGGTCGGACGGCGTCGCCGCGAACGCGTTCCCGTCGGCATCCATCGCGCACGCGAACGAGGTATCCGGCGCACCCACTCCTTCGGCGACACGCGCGCGATGGCCGGCCTGGCCGCCGCGACCCTCGAACGGCCAGGGATCGCCGGGGGGCGGAAGCTCCGGATAGGCACGCTCGTCATCGATCAGCGCGCGCCGCTGCTCCGCGTACCTCTTGTCGAGGAGCCCATTGATCGGGACATCGACCTGCTCCGGATCGCCGAAGAAGCCCTCGCGGTCGGCCGCCGCGAGCTTGAACGCCTCCGTGTAGCGGTGCAGGAACTCGAGCGATCCCGGACCGAGCGATGCGACGTCGTAGCCCTCGAGCAGGTTCAGCGTCATCGGCACGAGGGGGCCCTGCGACCATGCGCCGCACGCGTATACGTCAATGCCACGGTAAGACGAGTGCACCGGCGCCTCGATGCGCACGCGCTGCGCACGCAGGTCGTCTTTGGTGATCGCGCCGCCGGCCTCGCGCATGAAGTCCGCGATCTCCCGCGCGATGTCCCCGTCGTAGATCGCGTCGCGCGCCGCCATGATCGCGTCCGCCCGTCCGGCGCCCGCGTTGGCACGTTCGATCGTCGCGAGGCGGCGGAAGAGTCCGCCGAGCTCCCGCTGCACCAGGATCTCGCCGACGCGAGGCGGCCGGCCATTCGGCAGGAAAACCGCCGCGCTGGTTGGCCAGTGACGAAGCCGCTCCTCGAGTCGCTCGATCGCCGCCACGAGCCGCGGGAAGACGGGGAAGCCGTCACAGAGCTCGATCGATGGCGCGAGGACCTCCGCGAGCGACAGCCGTCCATGACGCGCGAGCGCGGTGAGCCAGGCATCCGCGGCAGCCGGCGTGACCGACCGCGCGACGCCGATGGGCATGTCGTCGCCGTGTCGCGAGCGGTACGTATCGAGGTCGAGCGACGCCGGCCAGTGGCCGAGACCGTCGATGGTCTCCGGTCCGGCCATGCCCGGCCGGTACACGATGATCGGCGCCACCCCGCCGAAGTCCGTGAGGTGCCGTTCCACGACATTGAGCGCGATCCCGGCGGCGACGCCGGCGTCGACGGCGTTGCCGCCCCGTTCGAACATCCGCACACCGGCGAACGTCGCGAGGTAATGGCATGAGCTCACCAGATGCCGCTTCGCGAGGATGGCCGGTCGACCCTGACGCACGCTGATGGGGGGCGCGGTGTTCTCGATCGGGATCTCGCGCACGAGGCCAACTCTAGCGTTACCTTCGCCACGTGCGGATCCTTGAATGGCGTGTCCCGCCGTACGACAACGGGACGTACCTCGTCCACGACGAACGTCGCGATGCGCTGATCATCGATCCGTCGATGGGCGAGCGCGAGCTGATCGCCGCGGCGAAAGAGCACGACCTGCGAGTCGTCGAGATCCTAAACACCCACGGCCATCCCGATCACATCTACGGCAACGCCGCGGTAAAGGAAGCGACACGCGCGCGTCTGGCGATCCACCGTCTCGATGCCTACCGTCTCGGGCCGAAACGCCCACCGACAGAGTTCAAGATCCTTCCGTGCGACGCCGACGATCTCTTCGACGAGGGAGCGCTCCGCTATGTGGCCGATCTAGAGATCAGCGCGCTGCACACGCCCGGTCATACCGAAGGCTCGACGTGTTTCTACGTTGAGCGTGAGGGCGTGCTGTTCTCAGGGGACGTGATCTTCAAGGGCAGCACCGGACGTTGGGACCTGCCGGGCGGCGACCGTGAGCAGATGGAGCGCAGCCTCGAGCGCCTGACAAAGCTTCCCGAAGCGACAAGGGTCTATCCCGGTCACGGTCCGAACACCACGCTCGGAGAGGAGCTCGAAACGCTCCGGCACATGCACCGCGCCGGCATCCTGCCTGGCCTCCGCGTGTGAGCATCCGCGTGCGGCCATTCCGCGATTCCGACTACACGGCGTTCGCGCGCATCAAGCGGACGGGAGAGCGCGAGCCGGTGACGGCCGACGAAGCGCGTGCGCACGACCGGCGATGGGATCATTCGCGCTTCGAGAAGGTCCGTGTCGTCGCCGTCGACGAGGAAGATGCGCCGATCGGCTACGGCGAGATCTACCACGAACCGAGCCGGTACGAACCTCGCCGCTACTTCGTTCGGCTCGCGATCGAGCCCGCGCGGCGCCGTCACGGTGCCGGGTATGCGATCTGGGAGCACCTGCGCGCGGAGCTGGAGGAGCGGGCCGCGCTGGTCGCGTGCCTCTGGATGGGCGATGCGACAGCGTGCCAGCCGTTCATGGTCAAGCGCGGCTTCGTCGAGGTCATCCGCTCGTACGAACAGGTCCTCGCGCTCGCGACCGCACCGCTGCCGCTCGCCGCGGCCGAGAAGACCGTCGCCTCATGCGGGATCGCGGTCGAGACACTCGCGCAGCTTCGTCTACGGGCCGGCGACGACGGGCTCCGCCGGACCCACGAGCTCTACACCGATGCGCGACTCGATCAGCCGACGCTCGGCCACGTGATGGCGCGACCGTTCGACGACTGGCGGCGCGAGATCGTCGACGCGCCGAACGCTCTCCCCGACGCGTACTTCCTCGCCCGCGACGGCGAGCGCCTCGTGGGCTGCTCCGCGGTCCGCCGCTCGGCCGAGGACGAGCTCCGGATCGTCATCACGGCGGTCTTACCGGAATACCGGCGCAGGGGGATCGCTCGTCTACTGAAGCTTCGCGTGCACGCCTGGGCGCGAGCGCATGGCTATCGCGAGATCCATACGAGTACGGCCACTTCGAACCTTGGGATGGTCGCGCTCAATACGTCCCTCGGATACGTGATCGTCGACAGCTGGGGTGGCTACGAGCTCAAGCTTTCGAACTGAGCCTCGATGAACGTGCGGGCCGGCCAATCCGCGGGCGTGAGGCCGAGCTCCGGCCGACGAAGACGAACCGCCTCCACATCCGAGCCGGCGCGCGGAGCGAGGTCGTCGACATCGACCTCGACGCAGATGAGCAACAGATCTCCGAACGGGAGGGTCCGCACCAGACGAGGCAGGCGCGCGGCCAGTCCCGACTCCTCGTCGACCTCGCGCACCGAGGCTTGCTCAGCCGTCTCGCCCACCTCGACGTAGCCCGATACGAGTCCCCAGGCGCCGTCCGGCCATCCCGGCTGGCGCGTGTAGAGGATCTTTCCGCTCTCCGTCCGCGCGAGCACGAGGACGACGGGAAGCGCGTTCGTCGGTCGGAACCATCCGCAGGCGGGGCACTCGGGTTTGTGCTCGGGGTCGGTCGACGGTGCCAGCGCCGTTCCGCATCGCGCACAAAAGCGCGGATCGGTCACTCGGTGACGCCGAGGATGTTGAAGCCGTTGTCGGCGAAGATGGTCGCGCCGGTCACCGCGCGCGACCACTCCGATGCGAGGAACACCGCGACGTTCCCGACCTCTTCCTGTGTGATGTTGCGGCGGAGGGGCGCCTTCGCCTCCATGAGGTCGCGCGCCGCCGAGATGCCTTTCACGGCGCTCCCCGCGAGCGTCTTGAGCGGGCCCGCCGAGATCGCGTTGACCCGCACGTTGTGCGGCCCGAGGTCGGCCGCGAGGTAGCGCGTCTCGGCCTCGAGGACGGCTTTGGCCATGGCCATCGAGTTGTAGCTCGGCACGACGCGGTCGACGGCGTTGAAGGTCAGGCTCATCACCGATCCGCCGCCGGCCTTCTCGAACAGCGGTAGGGCCGCGCGTGCGAGCGCCACGAGGGAGTACGCGCTGATGTCGATCGCGGTCTTCAGACCGTCGCGGCTGATCTCATGGAAGCGGCCTTTGAGATCCTCGATCGCGGCAAAGGCGATCGAGTGGACCAGGACGTCGAGCTTGCCCCAGCGCAGACCGATCTCGGCGAAGAATGCGTCGATCTCTTCCTGCTTCGACACGTCGCACGGCATGAGCGGGATCCTCTCGTGGTCGGGAAGGGTCGCCACGAGCTCGACGACGTTGTCCTTGAGCCGGTCCGTCGCGTAGTTGAACGCGAGGTCCGCGCCTTCGCGTTGGAACGCGGTCGCAATCCCCCACGCGATACTCCGCTTGTTGCCGACGCCCATGACGAGCGCCTTCTTCCCTTCGAGCAGCCCCATCGGTCGACGAATCATCCCAGATGGCGGCGCGCGACGTCCACCCTTTCACCAGTGGGTTGGATGCAGCATCCATGCAGCGGAGTCACCCAGCGAACGGACCTAGTTGGTCGCTCGTCAAACGCATCAAATGCTCCAGATCCGGTTCGCCTGGGACGGAGACCGCGCGCACGAAGCGGAAGCCCGCCTTCTCGCAGGCTCGGATCGCCGAAGTGTTGTTGACCGAGGGACCGATGACGCAAGTCTTGATAGCGATTCCCAGTTTCCAATAGAAGGGGAACGCGACCCCCAGGAACATTCGGAGCATCTCGGGGCCGTGACCATGCCCGATGAGCTCAGGCTCGCCGATGAAGAGATCGGCGCCGATCGCATCTTCATTGAGCGCGAGAGCACCTTCGTATTCGGGCCAGTCGGCGATCCGGTAGTGCTGGAACATCCCCGCATGCGCGCCCTCGACGTACGCCATGTACCGATACGTAGGTAGCTCGCCGCGCATCGCCGCGCGATACCGTTCGAGCACGGCGTCGGGATAGGGCGTGCGCACGCCGTCATCCCACCACCGCCGCACGTGGGGCTCGAGTAACCAGCCGCGGATTCGATCGAGGTCCTCTTCCCGTAGCGGCGTGAATGTGTAAAGCGGGGACGCACGGATCGCGCTAGGCGTATTCGGCGATTTGGAGCCGCGCGAGCGTGTCGGGCAGGGGGACGCCGTTGTCGTTCCAACCGCGCGCGGCGTAGTAGGCGCGGATCTGACCAGCGAGGTCGTCGGGATCGAGGCGCACCTTCGAGAGCGGACCGGTGGCGTGCGGCTTCGTGACCTGTCCCGGTAGCCGATCATCGTCGACGCCAAAACCTTCGCGGATGTTGAAGAGTCGCGCGAGACTGAGCGAGCGCTCGCCAATCTCGGCGAGCTCCGCGGCGGTCATCCCCCACCCCGTGACCGCATTGACGATGTCGGTGAGCTTGGGGTCGTCGTACTTCAGGAAGAAGCACATGCCGACGGTGTTGCGCGCGCTCCGCGACGGGAGGTTCGCATTCAGATGGTCGCCGCCGGAGGGGCTCGTCGCGTAGCTGATGCGGACCTGCTTGCCGTACTCGGTGCGCTGCCGCGGATCGTGCATAGCGATCTCGAGGCCTTTGACGGTGGTGAGGAACTCCTTGCCGCCCAGCCGCTCGGCGGCGCGAGCCGAACCCTCGGCCAGGACGTCGCCCAGGCCATGCCGCTGAGCGATGGCTTCGAGCGCCACCAGCAGCGCTTTGCCGCTGCCGAACTCGAGCGGCACGCCGTCGATCTGCGCGTCGGGAAGGATCCCGCGCCGATGGAGATCCATGGCCCACGCGACGGTGGCGCCGAATGAGATGGTGTCCACCCCGAGCGCGTTGCACCGCTCGTTCGCTTTCGCGACCACGGCGAGATCGCCGATCCCGCAATCCGAACCCATCGCGGCGATGGACTCGAACTCGGGACCGCCGTATTTCGGATCGATCTGGTACGGCTGCTCGAGCTTCACGACCTTCTTGCAGCGGACCGTGCACGCCCAGCAGGCCTCCATCTTGATGCGATAGCCCTTCTCGACGAGCGCCTCGGCGCTGATGTCCGCCGCGCGATCGAAGGGACCGCCCTCGTAGTTGCGGACGGCCATGCCGCCGACCTTGGTGTACCCATCGAGGCCCATACCGGTGCCGAAGTTGTGGAAGGCCCAGTGGTTCTCCTGTAACGTGTCCGCGACCCAGCGACCGATCTCCTTCACCTTCGGCGCATCCGCGAGCGGGAGGTTCTTCGAGCCCCGCACGACGATCGCCTTGAGCTTCTTCGACCCCATCACCGCGCCGAGGCCCGCACGTCCGGCGATGTCCTTGTAGTCGTTGACGATCCCGGCGATCTTCACGCACTTCTCGCCCGCAGGCCCGATCTCGCACACGCGCGCGAGCCGCTCGCCCACCTCGGCCTTGAGCTTGTCCTCGGTGTCCATGATCTCGAGGCCCCAGAGGTGCGCCGCGTCGCGGATCTCGACCTGGTCGTCCCTGATGTAGATGTAGACCGGGGCCGTCGCGGCGCCCTTCACCACGATCCCGTCCCACCCCGCCCGTTTGAGCTCGGCTCCCCAGAAACCGCCGACCTCGGCCTCGCCGAAGGCGTCCGTGAGCGGCGATTTCGCGCCGACGGCGTGCCGCGACGCGCCGGAGAGCGGCGTGCCGGTCAGCACGCCCATGGCGAAGACCAGGATGTTCTCGGGGCCGAGCGGATCGGCCCCGCGGGGCAGCTCCTTCAGTAGGTAGTGGGCGATCATCGCGCGACCGCCCGGGTTGCGGCGGAACGTCGCCTCGTCCATCTCCTCGACGGATGTCGTCCGCGACGTGAGGTCCACCCGGAGGATGCGGCCCCAGGACCCGTACCGCTCGGTCATCACGGATATCGTACGGAGAAGTGGCCGAGTACGACCTCGTGTGCGATTCCTGCGGCCAGGCCTGCGAGCCGATGGACGCGATCGTCTCGTGGACGTCCACGGACGGGACCGAGGCCGGCTTCGCCTTGACACATGCCGCGCACGTGCCGGAGCGCGCGACCCAACGCGTCGAGGTCCGCACGCTCGTGTGGCCGAACGAATACTTGAGATTCGTCACCGCGCGCCTCGGGATGCGCATCGCCGATCCTGAGCCGCTCCGCGCGATCGTCTGGGCCCTGGCGCCCTTCGTGATGCGTCACGACAACGCGGCTGAGATGGACGGGATGCGCGCCGCGTCGTTCGGCGCGATCCCCGGCGTGAAGCCCGGCACCGAGGCGACCGCGCATAAGCCCGCACCGGCGAAGGAGGAGGTCGAGGCCGGGAAATGACCCTCCCGGGTCAGTTCCAGCGGCGCGGGCCCTCATCGTCGTCGATGCGCTGCCCGCGCCAGTACTTGATCTCGCCGCGACGGCGACCGCCGCGACCCGGACGATCGATGTCCTGCGTTAAGACGTACACCGCCGCACCCAGGATCGCGCCGACGATCGTCCCGACCGAGTAGGCCCCGAGCGCCCGGGCCGCCGTCTCGCCCGCCGCGAACGCGGCACAGATCAGCAGCAGCCGGATGTAAGCGGCCTGCGTCGGGTTCATGGCGTGCCGTTCCTCCGCACGAACGAGGCCTCCTTCGCCCAGGCACCGCATTCCGCGAGCTCCTCCTTCGTCACCCAGCCGCTGCGGAGGGCGAGGCGGAGCTCCTCGCGGAGCGTCGTCTCGAGCATCTCCGGGCCGTCGGTGTTGAACGAGAAGCGGACCTTGTGTTTCTTGAACGTCGCGATGTACTCGCCGAGCTCGTCGGCATCCTTGACCACTTTCGTGTCGAGGTTCGACGACGGGCAGATCTCGAGGAGGACGCCGCGTTCCGCGAGACGCTTGCAGAGGTCGCGGTCCTGCGCGGCGTGGATGCCGTGACCGATGCGATCCGGCTCGAGGTAGCGGAGCGCTTCGTCAACGCTCTCCCAGCCTTCTTCCTCCCCCGCATGCACGGTGATGCCGAGCCCGGCCTTGCGCGCCTTCTTGAAGAGGGCGGCGTAGTCGCGGTAGTGGAACTCCGGGTGCCTGGGGCCGGCGATGTCGACGCCCACGACCCCGCGATGCCGGTAGGCGATCGCCTTCTCGACGAGGATCGTGTTTAGACGCTCGTCGAACGTGCGGTCGAGACAGAAGATCAGTCCGCCCTTCACCGGATACTCGAGGAGCGCCCGGTCGAAACCGCGAATCGACGCCATGATGATGTGGTCGAGATCCCGTTCGCCGCCGCGGTTCCGCTTCATCGGGTTGAACCGCAGCTCGAGCGTGGTGATGTTCGCCTTCCGATACGCGCCGCCGACGACCTCGTACACGGACTCCTCGACCGCCCGCGGGCTCGACT
>MNEO01000087.1 GCA_001917735.1 Chloroflexi bacterium 13_1_40CM_68_21 | reverse complement strand
GGCCCGCATGTCCCGGAGATCGAGGACGATCCCGTCATTCGGCAACGCATAGCCCGCGACGCCGTGCCCACCGCTGCGAACGACGAACTCGGTCCCGCTTTCACGCACGAGCGAGATCACCCGTGAGACGTCGTTCGCATCTGCGACGCGGACGATGGCCGCCGGCCGGCGGTCGACCCCGCCGTAGAACGAGGTGCGCGCCTTGTCGTACTCGGTGTCGTCCGGCCGAATCACGCGACCGGCAACGCCGTCCAACGATGGGATCGTTTGGGTGCTCATCGAGGTCTACCTCTCTTGTAGAAATCGGTAACGGAGGTGTGTTGCCTCGGGCGTGTCGATGGCCTTGAGCTGCACTAGTTTGATCGACTCGTTCCCGAGATGCTCGAACAGCCGGACGCCGTCTCCGATGCACTGCTGAGCCACACTCGCGCCGGCCACGTCAATGTCCATGTCCCCGGCCGCTCGCTTGGCGATTCTTCACCGCATCTTCGGGGTCATCGGTGAACGTGAACGTCGATTTCCCCTTGGGCACTTTCTTCGGGGCGCGACGCGTGAGAACGACGACCGGTACGCCGTTGACGGGGTGCGTGCCATTCCACCCGCCGGCGGTCATATGTCCGCCTGCCGGTGAGACTCGCCCCAGCGGTCGCGAACATCTCTTCGACGACCTCGCGGTTCTTTCCTTGGGCTTGAACCGCTCGTCGCCGTGCTCGCGGGTCGCGCCGCTCGAGTACCAGTCGAAGAGCTTCATGCCGTCCCGTGTCCCGAGCGGGTGCTCGAAATCGCATTCGGTCCGGCGATGAAGCCGTCAGGGACATCGTTAAGACACGATCACCCTCGCCATGTCAGGCCCTCACCGACCCCGGGGCAGGGTCGCGACGAGCGTCGCGAGGTTATCGAGGATCTGGCCCCAGCCCGTTCGCTCTTGCTCCTCAGCCTCTGCCATCTCGAGTGAGAGCGTGAGCCTGGTCCCTCCGAGGACCTCTTCGAATGTCGTCGTCACCACGCGACCGTCTGCGGCCACCTGGACGATCCGCTCGGGCCGAACGACCTCGCGGTAGACACCGTCGAAGGTGAAGCCCTCCTCGCTGTGGTCGGCCGGACGCATGCCCACGCGAAACGCGCCACCCGGACGAACATCCGTCTCCGCGAACGGTGCCTCCCAGTCGCTCGCGAACATCCACTTCACGATGTGCTTCGGATCCGTGTACGCAGTCCACACGATCTCGCGTGGCGCGCTGTAGACCCGCGTGAGCGTGAGCGTGCGCCCCGAGACGGTGACCCCGCGATCGGTGCTCCGCCCCGACAGCACGCCGGCGAGCTTGCCGAGGCTCTCCGCGATCCCCTGCTCCATGCCCGTCTTCACCATCTCTTCGTAGTCCGCGACGGAGTCGAGGGTCTGCTGGATCGTGAGCTTCGTCTTGCCGGCCTGGTCTTCGAACTGGACCGTCATGAGCACGGTCGGCATGGCCCGGCCTCCAATCTCGGGCGTGAGCGTGAAGGCGAGCCGCTCGTTCGGCACGACCTCGCGATAGACGCCCTTGCCCGGGAAGAGCGCGCCGTTGAAAGGCTCGCCGTCCGGTCCCTTCATGTCGATGCGGATCGCCCCACCGACCCGCACGTCCAGCTGGCAGACCGGAGCGGTGAATCCTTCGGGGGGGAACCACCGCGCCAGCTGCTTCGGATCGGTCCACGCTTCGTACACACGCTTACGCGGTGCGTCGAAGACGCGCGTCGTAACGAGGGTGCGCTCCGGTGCGATCACGCTACTTCCTGCGGCCATGCCTTTTTTCCTCCCGCTGCAGTTCGCGCAAATGCTCGCCAAGACGATCGAGGCTTTGCTCCCAAAAGATTCGGTAGCGCTCCATCCACTTCGAGGCCTCACGGAGCCGGTCCGCCTCGAGCCGCGCCGGGCGCCACTGGGCGTCGCGCCCGCGCGAGATCAGCCCCGCATTTTCGAGCACCTTGAGGTGCTTCGATACGGCTGGCAGGCTCATGTCGAAGGGCTTCGCGAGCTCGGTGACCGACGCCTCGCCCGATGCCAGGCGCGCGAGGATCGCGCGCCGTGTCGGATCGGCGAGAGCGCCAAAGGTGAGGCTCAGCTGGTCGGGCGACATCGTTACTCCGGTTACTTAACTACCTGGTTTAATACGCCGGAGGCCCGCGGCTGTCAAACCGCGGGTTGGGCCGCGGTCGGCAGGACCCGGTCTCGTGGATCCGTTGACCTGCCCACATCCCGAGACGTGTGCCTGTGTGCCCGTAGCGTCGCCCCCCAGCCTGCGTTCACTCCAGACGCGAGACCCCGGCCCGGAGGGGAGCGCCGCGAGGTCCGGGTCCACTGGAGGGAAACCCGATGCGGGAGCCGCAGAGCCCAAGCGACACCGGTCTCAACGCTTTGCTCGGCCCAGGCTCGGTCGTCGAGGGCAAGCTGAGCTTCAAGGGACAGGTGCGGATCGAAGGTACGTTCACCGGCGAGATCACGACCACCGACCTGCTCATCGTCGGCGAGACCGCGAAAGTCTCCGCCAATATCAATTGCGGATCGGTCGTGGTCAACGGCGAGGTCGTCGGCAACATCAAGGCCAGCGAATCGATCGAGCTCCACAAGCCGGCGCGCGTGAAGGGCGACCTCGCTGCGCCGTCGCTCAGCATCGAAAAAGGCGTCGTGTTCGAGGGCCAATCGATGATGCTGAACGGCGGAGTCAACCTCGTAAGCTTCAACCGCCGCGAGGGCCCGCCGAAAGCCCGAGGCCGCGCGAAGGATCAGGAGGGCCGAACCCCGGACGCGGACTGAGACCCACGCCGGTCACGCGCGTAGACGCCCCGCGATAACGATCCCGGCGATCGCGCTCGCGCCAGCGAGACCATCGGCAAGCGCCACACCACCCCCCGCGCTGCCGTTCCCGGCGACCGCCAACGCCACGGCGACCGCCGCGACCCCGGTGCCGAGTGCGCTCCCCAGGATGTCGCTCAGCTGCATCGCAGAGGCTGTCGCGCCCTCGCTCCCAACGGGCGCGTGTCCAAGCACCGTCAGCGAGATCGACGAGTACGCCATGCCGATCCCCAGACCCGCTATGCCCCAGGCGATCACCGACACCCACGCCGGCACGATCGCCGAGAGCACGAGGACCATGCCCGCGATGCCGACCGCGACGAGGACGAATCCGTTGCGCACGAGTGGCGCGGCGCCGACGCGGAGGACAGTTCGCTCCTGGATCCACGCGCCTGTCGTCCACGCGACGGTCCCCGCGGTCAGGGCTATCCCCGAGAGCAGCACGCTCTCGCCGCGAAGCGAGGTCACAGTGAGCGGCACGTACACGTCCGCGCCGAAGAAGGCGAAGGTCAGGAGACCGCGCGCGAGCACGGCGGACGGAAGACCGGCGCGCGCACTCAACGTTCCCGCGGGAAGCAGCCGGCGGAGCGCGGGAACGCCGATCACCAGGCCGAGGGCCAGAAGGGCGGGCGTCACGAGGACATCCCGCGCCTGCAGCCCGCCGAGGAAAGTGGCCGCGCCCGCCGCGACCGCGAGCGCATCGGGCACGACGCGGCGCGCGACTCGATCGGGATGGCCCGGCACTCGACGGACCTCGCGGAACGCGAGCCCACCGGCGATGGCCACGACCGGCAGGAGTCCGAGGAACACCGAGCGCCAGCCCACGTGATCGGCGACGAACGCCGCCAGCGCGGGCCCGGCGATGCCGGGTACGACCCACGCGGTCGAGAGGATCGCGAACATCCGCGGCCGTAACCCCTCGGGGAACGTGCGGCCGATCACGACGTACGACGCCGCAGGGACGGCGCCTGCGCCGAAACCCTGGATCGCGCGTGCCGCGACGAGCACCTCCATCGAGGGCGCGAGTCCGCCGGCAAGAAGCCCCACCGCGAACAGGACCAGGCCGACTCCGTAGGGGAGCGCTGGTCCGTGACGATCGGCGAGCTCGCCAGCGACCACGATCCCCGCGAGATCGGCCAGCAGGAACGCGCTAAAGACCCAGCCATAAAGCGTGAGCCCGGCAAGGTCTTCGGCGACGAGCGGCATGATCGTCGCGATCGCGAGCGCTTCGAACGCGACGAACGTGATGTTGAGGACGAGTCCGATGGTCAGGCCGCGCCACCGCGGGTCGAGCAGTCCCGGATTCACCTGAATGGGTGAGTTCGTAACACACCACGCCGACACCAACCATCACAGGTGACGCACTAGGCTTCGCCGCGTTCACATGCGGGGAGCGACCGTCGCCTGTCCCAAGTGCGCGGCAGAGATGCCGGTCGAGTTCAGTTACTGCGGGAAATGCGGCACCCGCCTTCTTGCTCCGGAGGCGGTCGCGGGCGCGACGAGGCAGGTCACGGTCCTCTTCGCGGACATCTCCGGTTTCACCGCCCTCGCCGAGCGGCTCGATCCTGAAGAGCTGCACGAGAACATGCGCACCGCGTGGGACGCGATCGCGGCAGAGATCCGCGCGACGGGCGGACTCATCGAGAAATACATCGGCGACGCGGTGGTCGCGGTCTTCGGCGCGGTCGGCGATGAAGCGGATCACCCCGAACGCGCGCAACGCGCAGCGCTCGCCATCCTCGGCGCGCTGGACCGCGAGAACGCGCGGATCGCGGAACGGACCGGCCGCTACCTCGCACTTCGCGTCGGTGTCAATACCGGCCTCGCGATGGCGGGCGCGATCGGCGACAAGGAGAGCGAGTTCGGCGTGCTCGGCGATGCGGTCAACGTCGCCGCGCGCCTCGAGCAAGCCGCCGAACCGGGCGAGGTGCTGGTCGGCGACGCCACGTACCGGCTCGCGCCAGGCCTCTTCACCTATGAGCCGCACCCACCCGTCGCGGCCAAAGGCAAGAGCGCACCGCTCGTGGCGTGGCGCCTGTTGCGCGAGGAGACGGCGGTGGCGAGCGACCGCCGCCGCACACCACTCGTGGGCCGGGACGGCGAGATCGGCCTGCTCATGGGTGCCCTCGACGACACGCTCGCGAGCAAGGGTCGCATCGTCTCGATCGTCGGAGAGGCCGGCCTCGGAAAGAACAGGCTCGTCGACGAGCTACTCGCCGATCCGCGCGCCCTCGGCGCGCGCGTCGCACGCGCCAGGTGCTCCCCCTATGACCAGCACCGCGCATACGGTGCGATCGCGGACCTTCTCCGACGCGCCCTCGCGATCGGTACGTCCGCCCCGACGGAGATCGCTCACCGCACGCTGAGCGAGACCCTCCCCGGCATGGACCCCGAGGCCACGAAGCTCGTGCTCGCGGCTCTCGGGTACGGCCTGACGCTTCCCCCACTCTCCGGCGACACGCGCCGCAAGCTGCTCGACCGCGCCATCCGCGATCTCATCCTGCGCGTGGCGCGCACGCAGCCCGTCATCCTCGCGCTCAGCGACGTGCAGTGGGCGGACAGCGCATCGCAGGAGCTGCTCGCGGCGCTTGCGCCCGCGTTCGCCAACGCGACCGCCCTGGTGATCACCACCTACCGTCCCGAACTCACGCCGCCGTGGACCACAAGTCGCGGGCATCTCCAGATACGACTTCCCGCTCTCGATGCGACCTCCAGCGGCACGCTGCTCCAGGCGCTCCTCCCGGCGGGTGCGCTTCCTCAGGAAGCGATCGACGACGTCGTCGCGCGCGCTGCCGGCAGTCCCACGTATCTGGAAGAGGCATCCCGCTGGCTCGTGAGCACCGGCGTCGTGGTGGAGCGCGAAAGCGCGAGCCCACTCGCCGACGTGAGCCGGATGAGCACCCTGCCTGATGGACTACCGATGCTGCTGCTTCGTCGCGCCGAGCAGGCGAACGCGCCCGAGCGGCGCGTCTTGCACGCGGCGGCGGTCGCCGCGCGAGCTTCCGATCCGACGCTGATGCGCGCGCTCTTCGGGCAGGGTGTGGACGTGGACGAGACCCTGGGCGCTCTTGCCGCGCGCGGCCTGCTCGAGTCCACCACTCACGGGGATTACCGCTTTCGCCAATCGCTGCTGCGCGAGTTCGTCTACGAATCCATCGGCCCCCGCCACCGCGAGGAGCTTCACCGCCGGATCGGCGAGGTCATCGAGAGCCTGATGCCCGAGGTCGCGGCCCAGCAGCCCGAGCTCCTGGCCCACCATTTCGCCAGCTCGGGACAGATCCCGCGCGCCATCGCGTACGCGATGCGCGCCGGCGACCGTGCTGCTTCGCTGTACGCCCTGGAGGACGCACTCCATCACTTCCGCTCGGCCGCCGAGCTCGCGCGGCGATTGCCGGGAGGTGGCGGCGACGAGCGCGCGCGCGCCCTCCTTCAAGCATGTGACGCCGCGCGGGGACTCCGACGAGCGGACGCGCTCGCGATGGCCGAAGAAGGACTCGTCGCCGGGCCCACGGACGACGCGCTCCGCGCCGGGCTGCACCGCCGGGCCGGCGAGCTCGCCGCGCGGTCACGGGAGACGCAGCGTTCGGCGGAGCACCTCGCGGAAGCGGATCGAATCACGCCCGCGGAAGGCCGCGAGCGCGCCGAGCTCACCCTCGCCAAAGCCTTCCTCGCGCGCTCCGACGAGCGACCCGCTGAAGCGCTGAACGTCGGACGGACCGCGGTCAAGGAGGCTCTCGCGGCGAACGATCGGGCGCTCGCTCTCGAAGCGGAAGAGGCTGTGGCCGTGTTCGCCGCCGACGCCGGATCCGCTGACGAATCGCTTCGCGCGACGGAGCGCTGTGTCGAGCACGCGAACGCGATCGGCGACCTGTCCGGCCTGGCGCGCGCCCTGACGACGCTCACTTACGCCGCGCTCGATCGCGGCGATCTCGTCTCAGCAGAGGATCTCGCGAACCAGCTCCTCGGCGCCGAATCGCGCCTCGGGAACGTCGCCGGCGAGGCCGGCGCGTTGCGGGCGCTCGGCCGCGTGTTCTTCGGCCAGGGCCGCTTCTCGGAGGCGGAGACGACGCTACAGCGCGCGCTCGGGCTCGCCGATCCCCTCGCGCAAGGTCAACAGCCGCCCGACCCGGCGTCGACCCTCCTCGTGCTCGGTTCGCTCGCGATCGAACGCGGCGATTTCGCCGGTGCTGCCGCGACGCTGGCGGAGGCCCGCGCTCTGGCGGAGCGCTCCCCGGCGCGAGCGCACGTCGCGGCGCGGATCGCGGCCGATCTGGCGCGCCTGGCGATGCTCCAAGGCGCGCTCGAGGACGCGCAGCAACATGCTGCCGCGGCGTACGCCGCGGCGACCGCGCACGAGTGCCGCCGCTGCGGTGCAGGCATCGCTGCGACGCTCGTCGAGGTGGCCTGCGCGACCGGCGACCTCGCGATCGCCGACGCCCGGCGCACGGAGGGCCTGGAGCACGCGTTCCGTCTCGCGCTGCCCGTCGAGACCGCCGAGATCCGTGCCGCGTCGGCGCGGCTGCTTGCGGCTCGCGGCGACGTCATGGGGGCTCGGAAGGAATGCACCGAAGCGCTGGCGGTGTTCGAGAAGCTCGGGCCGACCTACCTGGCCGAGCGCGCCAAGCGCCGCATCCAGGAGCTCGACGTGACCGGGCGCGCTCAAACCGCGTAGCGGCGCAGGCCGTGTGGGCCTAGCGGTCATGCGGGAGAACCTCATCTCGACGACGCGTCCTCTGTGGGCTTTGCTCGCCGCGGTCGGCGCGGGGTTCGTCGTTGGCTCGATCTCACAGCTTGAGCGCGCCGATCTATTCGTTCGTCGATTTCGGCGATCGCGTGACGCCGCTCTGGAGCGCGATGGCCGTCGGCGCCTTCGCAGGTGGGGCGGTCGCGCGGGCCGCGGGCGGTCCGCCCTGCGTGGCTGCCTTCACCGCATACCTCGCTGCCGGCGCGACGATCACGGTCGGCGGGGAGGCGTTTTACGAGCGCGCGATCCAAGGAAGCTCGTTCTATTTCATCGCCGTCAGCGCCGATCAGCTCGCGCTCTGGCAGGTGCCCAGCGCCGTCGGGGTCGTCGCCGGTTCGCTCGCCGGACCGCTGATCGCGCGGGGCGAGGAGGGCACGAACGCGTTTCTCGAGGCGGCCGGTGCGTACAGTCTCGCCTCGCTGCTACTGGTGTTCGTGGGGGGACCGGTGGATCCTCGGCTCGCGCCCTACAACGTGTTCGGGCCGGCCGCGACTCACGTCGCCCTCGTTGCCGCGCAGGCGATCATGGCGGGCGTCGTGCTCGCTTGGCGATGGCGCGGCCCGCTCCGGCCTCTTGCCCTCGCCGGCGCGTTCGCTCTCGTCGGACTAGTGAGCGTGATGCCGGAGGACTTCACGACCTTTGTCGGTGCGATCCGCTTCAACTGGACGGAGTACTGGCCGCGCTCGCTCATGCTGGTGCCGCCCGGTACGGCATTGACCGTCGTCGGGGTGGCGGCGCTCGCGCGTCTGCGACGCCTTCGGGATCTCGAGCGATCCGTCTTTCTGCTGGTAGTTCTCCATGATCGCGATCATCAGTCGCGGCAGCGCGACCCCCGACGCGTTCAAGGTATGCACGTGCTCTGACTTGCCGCCGGTCTCACGCCGGAAGCGGATGCTCGACCGCTCCGCCTGAAACGAACCGCAGTCCGACGCTGAGGAGACCTCGAGCCACTCGTTCGACGCCGGACCCCACGCATCGATGTCGAAACCGCGCATCGCGTTGAACCCGAGATCACCGGTGCACCGCTCGGTCACGCGCACAGGCAGCTCGAGCTTGTCGAGCACCTCGACGGCAAGATCGCTCATCCGATCGAGCCACTTGGGCGAATCTTCTGGCGCGCAGATCACGACCATCTCGACCTTGTCGAACTCGTGGCCGCGTTTTATTCCGCGCACATCACGGCCCGCACTCATGTGCTCCCTCCGGAAGCACGCGGTGTATGCGACATAGCGGCGGGGCAGCTGCGTGGCCTCGAGCACCTCGTCGCGGTGCAACGCGACGAGCTGCGGCTCGGCGGTCGGGATGAGCCAGAGGTCATCCTGCGTATCGCGGTAGAGGTTCGCGTCGAAGTGCGGAAGCTGACCCGTCGCCACGAGCGTATCGCGGCGGGTGAGGAACGGCGGATAGATCTCGGTGAACCCGGCTTCGATCTTGAGGTCGATCATCCAGGCGATGAGGGCGCGCTGCAACGCCGCGCCGGCGCCGCGAAGCACGTAGAAGCGGGAACCTGAGAGCTTAGTTCCGCGCGGTATGTCGAGGATGCCCAGAGCCTCTCCGATCTCCCAGTGCGGGCGCGGCGTGAGCGAGAGCTTCTTCGGCGCGTCCTGGCGGACGACCTTGTTGTCGTGCTCGTCCTTGCCCTTCGGGACGCGCGGGTCGATCACGTTCGGGATCCAGAGGAGCTTCTCGTCGCGGTCCGCCTCGAGCGCGTTCAGCTCGACGGAGATGGTCTTGATGCGGTCGCCCACCTCGCGCATCCGCGCCTTGACCTCGTCGCTCGGCGGACCCCCGCGGCTCGCCTTGTTTCGTTCGGCGCTCTGCTCCTCGAGCTGGCGTCGCAGCTCCCGTGCTCTCTTGTCGAGCTCGATGATCTGATCGAGGGGCGCGTCGAAGCCGCGGGCGGCCAACGTCGCGCGAACTTCGCCCGGGTTCTCTCGGATGCGTTGAAGGGGTGTCATCGGAGCGCGTGCCATTATCCGTGCTCGCCTGTGTACGACGTCGTGCTCGTCGCCTTCGAGGGACCCGACCGGTATTCGTTCGTCGGTGGACTCGCGACGCGGATGACCGATCTCGCCGAAGCGCTCGTGGACCGCGGATATCACGTCCACCAGCTCTTCGTCGGGGACCCGAAGCTCCCCGCCCTCGAGGAGCGCTTCGAAGGCCGTCTCGTGCTCGAGCGCTGGGGGCAATGGATCAGCGCTCATCATCCGCGCGACGTCTACGACGGCGAGGACGGCAAATGGCGTGACTTCTCGCGCACGGTCCCGCCACGGATCGCGGATCTCGTGATCGCGTCGGCTGTGGCCGGCCGGCGCACCGTCCTCCTCTTCGAGGACTGGCAAACCGCGAACGCCGCGATCGGCACCGCCGCGATCCTGAGAGCACTGGCCCGCGGCGCAGCCGCCATCCTCTGGAATGCCAACAACACCTACGGCCTCGAACGCGTCGACCTGGAGCTTCTGCGCCGCGCCGCCTCGATCACGACGGTCTCCCGGTACATGCGGGCCCAGCTCAACCTGCTCGACCTCGACGCGGCGGTGCTGCCCAACGGCATCGCCGAACGCTGGCTCAAGACCCTGCCGCCGACCGAGGCCACCCCGCTACGTGCGGCTTTCGGAGAGCGGCCGACGTTCGTGAAGGTCGCTCGGTTCGACGCGGATAAGCGCTGGCTCTGGGCCATCGATGCGATCGCCGCGATGCGCGACGCCGGAGCGCGTCCCCGCCTCCTCATGCGCGGCAGCCGCAGCCCGTACGCGGATACGGTCGGCGCACGGATCCGCGTGCGGGGCTTGGAGGTCAAGCGGATCGCGCTCTCCGCCGAGGCGGCGACACGCGACCTGGCTGGCGCGGTCGCCTCGAGCGACGCGGACATCCTCTTCCTCGACTACTTCATCCCCGAGCGGACGCTCCGCGCGCTGTACCAGGCGGCCGACGGCGTTCTCGCGAACTCGGAGCGAGAGCCTTTCGGTCTGGTCGGTCTCGAGGTCATGGCCTCCGGCGGCGTCGCCTATGTCGGCCGCACCGGAGAGGACTACGCCGTTCCGTTGGGCAACGCCGTGGTCATGCAGAGCGACGATCCGCGCGAGCTACTCGCGACCCACCAGTCGCTTCGTGCGCGGCCGGAGATCGTCCGCGCGATCCGCACGGACGGGCGTGCCACCGCGAAGCGTTTCGTCTGGCCACGCATTCTCGATGGCTACGAAGCGGCTTGGGAGACGGCCTTCGCGCTGATGAGCTAAGCGCGCTCGAGGATCTCGAAGCGGACCGCTCGCTCCACGACGAGCCGGCCGCCGCGTTTCGCCGCAGGAACGCGCCAGCTCACCCGATGTGAGAACCGCAGGTGGTCGTCGAGGTAATCCTGAAGCTCAGCGCGGTCTTCGAAGGGAATCGCGTGCCACATCCGACCGCGCCGGCGCGAGCGGAAGAGCCCGCGCCGTAGCACCTGACGGACGGCACGATCCGATAGCTGATCGTCGGCCTTCGTCTCCCGCTGGGTGCCGATCGTTCCGATGACCCGACCGCGGTCGGTCCCTGAGCGGATCCGCGCCGCTACGCGCGAATCAGGTCGCGCGTCGACGAGTGCTCCTCGATCCACGAGGATCCGTCTCGCTTCCTCGAGGGCATCGACCATGCCCTTGCGTACCACTCATCAGAGCGTCCACGACATGAGCACGACGTCGAACGACGCGTCGCGCACCTCGAGCGACTGCGCTGATCCCTCGCGGAACCTGACGTTCCCCAGGCCCAAGCGCTTCGCCTCCGCGCGCCCTCGAGCGAGCGCCGAACGATCTGGGTCGATCGCGAGGACGCTCTCGGCGCGACGGGCCGCGCCCAGCGCGAGTCGGCCTTCGCCCGCGCCAATATCCGCGACGCGTAGACCGCGCAGGTCCACGCCGTACGCGGCGAGCTCGATCTCGGCCGGCGGCCGCAGATACCCGAGCCCGCCCGGCAAGATCCGCCCCGCGCTAGCCGTAGCGCTCACCCGTACCGGGAAGCATGACACCGCTGCGCTGCGCGGTGGCGGCGATGCGGCGCTCGTCCATGAGCGGCGAGCGGATCTCGTCCGGCGGCTCGGCGCCCGCGAACCACCAGACCACCTCGAGGTTGGCGCGGAAGAGCTCGTCGAACACGGCGTCCTCCGGGGAGGAGTTCCGGCTCGAGTACCACCAGAACCAGTCGCTCCCCTCGGCGACCATGAGTGGCTGCCGGACGCTCTTGGGCATATAGCGCAGCGAGCCCCACTGCTCTTGCGCGAATCTCCGGGTGCGCTCGAGGGCGCCCCAGGCACGCTGATGCGCCGGCTCGCCGATCCAGACCCGCAGGCTCGCTTCGATCCAGGAGCCGGTGTGCAGGTTGGGCAGCTCGATGGTCGGCGGACTCTTCTCGAGGAACTCCGAGATGCGTACGGTCTCGAACCGCTCGTCCGCCTGAAGCTTTCCGTAGAGCGTACGGAGGAAGTCGTTGCCGTTGTTCGGGTACTGCTCCCACGCGTTCTCGCCATCGAGGATGATCGCCGCGAGATACGGTCCGCCCTGATCCGGAAGTCGGTCGCGAGCCCGCTCGAGCTTCGCGAACATGTCGCCGACCGCGTCCTCCGGTTTCATGTCGCCGTAGACGAAGCCGATGCGGTCGCTGAGCTCGCGATCGCGGAATATCGCCGATACGCCGTTCCGCAGGCGGTACGGCCGGTAGAGGAGCCCGGGCTCGAGAAGCGCGCCGACCTCGTCGCGTTTGAGCTCGACGTTCACCGACCGCGCGAGGACCCCTTCGTCCGAGGCGAACCAGGCGAGCCCGGCCTTCTGGATCGCGTCCGCGGCCTCGGGCGAGATCGCCCCTTCCGACGGCCAGACCCCGCGCGGCTTCGCCCCGAACGCTCGCTCGTGCGAGGCGATCGCCTCCTCGAGCTGGAACGCGGCGTCGTCCGGATAGGCGAACGGTGGATCCGGTAGCTGGGCCGCCGGATCGGCGCGGAGCGCGGCGCGCGAGTCGATGAGGAGCGGGAGGATCGGGTGGTAGTACGGGGTTGTCAGGATCTCGACCTGGCCATCACGCTCGAGCCGGTGATAGAGGTGCGGCACGCCCGACGCCATGAACCGTTGCCGCCCGATGACGTAGCGGACGTCCTCGCGGGTGAAACGCGCGCCTTTGTCGGCGAGCTCGACGAGACGCTGATCGGAACGGATGTCGTCTGGATCGATCCAGGCGAGGTTGAACCAGAGCGCGAGGTCGACGAAGTAGTCGTCCGAGAGGAGCTCGTGACGATCGCCGGTGGCCATCGCGAGCTGCAGCAGCCGGCGGTACTCCTGATAGCGGTGGATGACGTTCCCGTGATGGATCGAGAAGAAGCGCCGCAGCATGTGTTCCTTCTCCTCGTCGGTCAGGACGCCATCGACGGTGCGCATGGTGAGGCGCGTGTCCTCGTCGTCGGCGCCGCGCGCGTAATCCTCGAGCTGGTCGCGCAGGCTCGGCACCATCGTGAAGTTCACTTTCACTCCCGGGAACTCCTGCGCGAGCCGCGCCATGTGCAGGTAGTCCTTCGATGCGTGGAGGCGCACCCAGGGGAGCACGAACTCGCTCGTCTGGGGATGCTTGTAGTAGGGTTGGTGCATGTGCCAGAGGATCGCGACGGGGAGTTTTCCGTTCATTCGCGCCCCATCTCGTCGAGCCTTCGGAGGACGAAGGCACGTTCGAGTGAGGTCAGGAGCATGCCGGCGCGCGGGCCGTTCGGCCTACCGATGAACGCGAGGTAGATCGCCGAAAAAGCATCCCGCGAGACCTTGCCCTCGGCGGTCAGGAAGCCGCACTTCTTCGCGCATTCGTAGAGCTCGTTCTGCATCTCCTCGGCATCGTGCACTTTGCCGATGAGACTTCGGATGGCGAGGAGGTATCGGCGTTGCGCGGGCGTGAGCTCGACCTCCGGCGCCGTCTCGCGGACCGCGAACTTGGCCTCCTCCGGGGCCCAGCGGTCGAGCCACGCGCGGGCCAGATCGAGCCGGCGACGGAGATCGCGGAGCTCCGACTCGGTGAGCGGCGAACCCTTGCGCTTTTCGGCCTCCCGCTCCGGCGAGATGCTCGGGATCTGAAGCCAGTCGGCGAGGATCTGAAAGCGCACCCGGAAGCCTGGCGGCGCGGGGTCCGGTGAGACCTGCGAGAGGCGCCAGGTCTTGCCCATGTCGCTCTCGGGATCAACGAGATAGGCGTCGGCGAAGCGGTCGTACTCGTCCACCAAGCGGGGCAGCGTCATTCCTGCCGGGTCGAACTCGATGTGCCGGCCGGGATGGGTCCGCAGCATGAGGAAGCGCGTCATTTCCGGCGGATAGATCTCGGCGATCTCGACAGCCGTCGCACCGAGGCCCTTCGAGGTCGCCATCTTCTTGCCGCCGAAGTTGAAGAACTCGTGCGCGAGCCCGGCCGGAGGCTCCTTCCCGAATACCTCGCGGTAGATCGCGTTCGAGCGATCGCGCGATCCGCCGGCGGTGAGAAGGTCCTTGCCGCCCTCCTCGTAGGTGACGCCGAAGTGATCCCATTGCGCGCACCATTGCTCGTTCCAGAGCAGCTTGCTGTTCCCCTTGAAGGGCGAGATCCGCCCGCCATGGCCGCAGCCCTCGGCCCAATCGACGTAGTCGGTCTTGCATACGTACGCGACCGTGTGACCGTCGTAGTCGGTCGCGAGCGTTGTGCCGATGCGACCGCAGTTCTCGCAGATGACGGAGACCGGAAGCCAGTCCGCTGGATGATCGACGTTCGCGACCCGCTTGTGGATCGTGCGGATCGTCTCGGCGTTGCGCAGGACGAGGTCGATCTGACGATCGAGCGCACCTGACCGATAGAGATCGCGCATGCGGTGGAACTCGGGTGCGATGCCAAGGCCCGCGAAGAGCGCGATGAAGCGAGCCGCGTGGTAGTCGGCGAAATCGCTCGCGACCGAGGGATCGGGCGATGGGATCGCGCAGAGCGGCTTCCCCATGTGCTCGGCCATTCCTGCGCGCTCCCTCATGGACTGCGAGTCCATCGGGTCGTAGTCGTCGATCGTGTAGACGAAGCGCACATCGAGGCCCGCGCCCTTGAAAGTGCGGTAAAGCGCGTCGCTGATGACCGGACCGCGAAGCGATCCGATGGTGGACGGCCCTGACGGGGTTTTCGAATCTCGTACGACGTGCGGCCTTCCCGGCTGAAGGAGCCTCTGCTCCTCGTCAGCCCAGAAGGCCGCCTCGTGCCCGGAAGTCAACTTACGGCGAGGATCTTCATCTCCACCGCGCCGGCCGGAACGACCAGCCGGACCGTCTCCCCTGCGCGGTGACCCATGAGCGCTTTGCCGACCGGTGATTCGTTCGAGATCCGCCCCTCCGCTGGTGCGGCCTCCGCTGACCCGACGATGACGTACTGCTCCTTCGAGCCGTCGGCCTCGACCATCACGTGACTGCCGATCTCGACCATCTCGTGGTGCGTCTTCTCGTCGATGATCTGCGCGTTCTTGACCATCTGCTCGAGGGTCAGGATGCGCCCCTCGAGGAAGGCCTGATCGTTTTTCGCTTGCTCGAGCTCGGAGTTCTCCGTAAAGTCCCCGAACTCCATCGCCGCGTGGATGCGCTCGGCCACCTTCTGGCGGCCGCTCGCCTTGAGCTCTTCGAGCTCGGCCTGGATCTTCTTGAGGCCATCCGCGGAGACGTAGACAGGTTTCTCGAGATTGTTCATCGGAGCCTCCGCTCTCAGCACGGATCTTGACCGTGCGTGCCCTCGAATGAAAAGCGCTGAAGGCCGAAGGCCCTCAGCACTCAACCGGGCGTACTGTTCTGTGCGCCGAATTGTACCAACAAACTCGGGGGGCTCTGCCCCCCGACCCCCGCGCTGCCCGCCCCCCTCGCCCCCCGTCCCCGGCGCGGTTCCGATCTCGCGTCCTTTCCTGGTACCGCGGCTTTGGTCGCGACCTTCCCTGGCGGCGCACAGCCGACCCGTACCGCGTTCTCGTCAGCGAAGTCATGCTCCAGCAGACGCAGGTATCTCGCGTTCTGCCCGCATATACGCGATTCCTGAAGCGCTTTCCAACGCTGCGCGCTCTGGCCCGTGCTTCGCTCGGCGACGTGCTGCGGGAGTGGTCAGGCCTCGGCTACAACAGGCGCGCCCGCGATCTGCACCGCATCGCGCGGCTCCGTCCCGACGGCCTGCCGCGCGACGAGACCACGCTCGACGAGCTCCCGGGCGTCGGCGCCTACACCGCGTCCGCCGTGGCCTGCTTTGCTCACGGTGATGCCACGGCATTCGCCGACACGAACATCCGCCGCGTGCTCGGCCGCGCGATCTTTGGCCGGACCGCAAGCGAGCGTG
This sequence comes from Chloroflexi bacterium 13_1_40CM_68_21, assembly GCA_001917735.1. Next base: position 6,701 of record MNEO01000087.1, on the reverse strand, counting down.
AGGCTATCCAGCTCGACAAGCGAGTGGGGTCGCGTCGCCAGCCCGCGAGATGGCATCACGCGCTCATGGACATCGGCGCGACGATCTGCCTCGCTCGGCGCCCGCGCTGCGATGCATGTCCGCTGCGTCCGATCTGCGCGTACACGGGCGCCGACGATGTCGTGCGGCGACAGCAGTCGCCTTTCGCAACGAGCGATCGGCGCGTACGAGGCGCGATCGTTCGCGCGCTCCGCGACAAGCCGCACGGCGTGACGTCGCAAGCCCTTCGACGCGAGGTGATCGATACCCGCGTGCCACGGCTCGTCCGCGCGCTCGCCGCGGAGGGTCTCGTTGAGGTCTCAGAGCGAGGTGTGCGTCTTCCGGCGCGATAGACCCGGTGGCAGGATCGCGAGCCGTGGCCGGCTATTACGACCTGTTGGGCGTTCCCCGCAACGCGAGCGAGATGGAGATCCGTTCGGCGTACGGCCGCGACGTGCTGCGGTTGAACGACTCACCGCCGGCCAACGCGGGGCAGATCCGCGCGACGCTCGACGAGGCGCTCGCGACGCTCGTCGACCCCGAGAAGCGGAGCGCCTACGACACGCAGCTGGCCGCCCTCGTGCAGGAGATGGGCGCCGACTCGGCCGACGAATCCCACAGCGCTTTCAAGGACGCTCGCAACGGCGGGCTCTGGTTCGCGGGCGGCGGTCTCGTCACCGCGGGGACCTACGCGTTCTCCGAAGGGACCTACTTCCTCGCCTGGGGCCCGCTCCTGTTCGGCGGATTCCAGCTGGTGCGCGGGCTCGTCCGGTATTTGACCGTTCCATCCGGTGCCCGGCGGGCAGGCCAGCTCATGACCTTGATCGGGCTCATCGCGGTGGGTGTCCTCTCGGCCGGTTTCGTGCTCATGAGCGAGACCCTCGGCGCGCAGCAGGTGACGGAGCGCGACAAGTGGAACACGATGATCGACGCCAACGCCAAGGTGGTGGACCAGGCGAGCGGCCTGGTCACCGGCGTGTTCGATCGCGCGGGCGCCTGGACGGATCGCGATTCGAACGACATGGGGCAGGCCTCAGCGTTGTACACGCTCATAGCGGACAACGTGAGCAACACCGCCGTACCGGGCCGCCTCGATTGGTACCGCGCCGGACTGACGAAGAACTTCCGCGACGCCGCGAGCATCACCGGCCAGTACGCCAAGCTGACGCCAAGCTCGCCACAGAGCGCCATCGCGGATCTGGATCGGCGGTGGAAGGCCCGGCTCGACGATCTGAAGCAGCTCTCCGACCGCTTCGACAAGCAGGAGGGCGGCTCCCGCTGAGCCGGGCGTAGCCCCGGACACACTCGCCATGTGACGGAGTGCCTGTCCGAACTGCGACGGCAGGCCCGTCATCGCACGCCGCAGGCCGATCACGCCGGCTCGAGACGCAGTGTGGTGGGCAACACCGAGCGGCGCAGCATCGCGTCGAGCGATCCGCTCTTTCGGTACTTCTTGCGGTAGCCGTCTGAGGTGCGCTTGATCGACCCCGGATCGGTCGCCGGCACCGCGCGGACGGGCACGCGCTTTCCGTTGAGGACCAGCGCGCCCGGACCGGCCAGGAGCTCGCGGTACCAGCGCGAGGTCTTCCCGCGGTAGGTGCGGACGAACGCGTCGTCGCCGTCGACGACGACCCAGATCGGCACGCTGTGGGTGCGGCCCTTCGGTGAACGCGTCTCGATGTGGACCTCGCGGGCGCGGTCGAGCCGCGAGCGCGTGGCCGCGGGAAGGCTCAGTCCGCCTCCGGGAGGGGCGGGCCGGCGATCGCGAGGGCGTGACGGTCGGGCGGGAGAAAGCTGCGTGCTGTGTCGATGACTTGGTCGAGCGTCACCGCTCGGAGCTCGCGCGGGTACCGCTCCACGTGGTCAGGCCCAAGCTCGAAGACCTCGCCCTCGAGCATGAGCGACGCGACCCCGCCGGGACTCTCGCGAGCGACGTCGAGCTCGCCCACGAGCTTGTCCTGCGCGAGCTCGAGATCGTCCTCCGAAACCTTGCCGGCGACGATCTTGCGCAGCTCGTCGAGGGTCACGCTGACGGCGCGCTCGACGTTGATGGGGTTGACCCCCATCCGTACCGTCCACGGCGATTGACCGCGCGACGTGCCGATCGTGCTGAAGACGTAGTAGGCGAGCCCGAGCTCGTCGCGCACAACGTGACCGGCGCGGCTCGCGAACGTGTCCGCCGCGAACACCATGTTCGTCACGCGCGCGGCCACGAAGCGCGGATCTGTCCGCGGCAGCCCGGGCCACCCCAAGACAACGTCGCTCTGGGTCTTATCGGGCACCATCTCGATCCGCCGGACCGTGCCGCCGAGGGACGCGCTGGGAACGCTCCGCGATTCGCGCTGACCGCGCGCGGACCAGTCCGCGAAGGCGCGTTCGGCTTCCGCGAAAAGGCGCGCCGCCTCGACGCCGCCCGCGACGACGAGGACCGCGCCGTCCGGACGGATCGCCCGCCCGTGATGCCCGCGAAGCTCCTCCGCCGTCGCGGCCCGTACCACCGCTGGATCACCGATCGGCCGGGCGTGGAAGGGGTGCGCGGGCGGGTAGACGAGCTCCCGCCACACTCGCTCGGCGACAGCCCGCGTGTTGCGCGAATCCTCTTCGAGCTGAGCGACCGTCTGCTGCCGCACGAGCTCGACCTCTTTCGGGGCGAACGCCGGAGTGATTACGGCCTCGGCCATGAGCGCGAGCAGCTCGCCGACGTCATCCGCGAGCGACTGCGCGCTAAAGGTGGCCGCGTGGGGCCCGACGTCGAGACGCGCGGCGGCGCCGATGGCGTCGAGGGCGTCGGCCCAGCTCTTGGCGTCTCGTTTGGTCGTGCCGCGCAGCATCGCCAGCGCGCAGAGGCGCGCGATGCCAGGACGACCGGCGGGCTCGAACCATTGCCCGGCTTCGACCGCGAGGAGGGTCGCGACGGACCGAAGACCGCTGATCGGCGCGACGGCGATACGCAGACCGTTCGGCAGGCGGTGGCGCTGTACGTTCACCGCGCCTCCGGGACGAACCATCCGACGACCCGGCCCTTCTCCTGGAAGACGGCTTCGGCCGCGGCGCGGATCTCCTCGGCGGTGACCGCAGCGAGCCGGTCATACCACTCGGAGAGCGAGCTCGCCGCTCCCGTCGCGAGCAGCTGGCCGAAGCGGAATGCGCGCCAGGTGATCGTGTCGGTCATGAACGCGCTCGCCGAAAGCATCTGCCGCCGGGTGCGTGCGAACTCATCATCGGTAAGGGCTTCGCGCGCGGTGCGCGCGAGCTCGTCGAGGATCACACGCTCGACCTGCTCGTGCGTCACGCCCGACCGAAGGTGCGCCTCGACGACGAACAGGTAGGGGTCCTTCATGAGCTGGAAGGACGCATCCACCGCCGTAGCGAGTCCCGTATCGACGAGCGCTCGATAGAGCCGAGACGAACGGCCCGATGCGGTCTCTCCCCCTCCCGCGGTCGCGCCCGCCAGCGCGACGGCAAGCATCGACAGCGCCGGCGCTCGCGGATCGCTCGCGCAGGGCGCGTGATAGCCGATCTGCAAGATCGGCAGCGCGCCGCCGGCGCGGCGAACGATCACGCGCTTCTCGCCGTATTGCGGCGGCTCGGGCGCTCGCGGAGGCTCGGCCGGCACCTCCGCGCCCAGAGGTCCGAACGCCACCGCGGCGCGGTCGAGCAGCTCGCTCGCCGGCGCGTCGCCCGCGACGATGAAGTACGCGTTGTTCGGTGCGTAGTGACGGCGGTAGTGCGCGTAGAGCCCGTCCCGGGTCATCAGCTTGATCTCTTCTTTGCTGCCGATGACGCCCTGCCCGTAGGTATGCCGCGAGAACGCCACCCGCTGTAGCTGCTCGCCGAGAAGGAACGACGGATCGTTCTCGAGACCCTCGCGTTCGCTCACGATGACGTTCCGCTCGGCCTCGGTCTCTTCCGGTGAGATGAGCGCGTTGCGCATGCGGTCGGCCTCGAGCTCGAGCGCGACGGGATAGCGCTCTTTAGGCACCGTCTCGAAGTAGCAGGTCACGTCCTCGCTGGTGAAGGCGTTCCAGAGCGCTCCGTATCGCGCGAGGAGCTTGTCCAGATCACCTTTCGGGTGCGCTGGCGTGCCCTTGAACAGCATGTGCTCGAGGAAGTGGGACATCCCGGTCGTGCCCGGAACTTCGTTGCGCCCGCCGACCTGGTACCAGACCCAGAGCGAGACGACAGGCGCGTGCCTCGCCTCGAGCGCGTGCATCACGAGCCCGTTATCGAGGCGACGCGTAGCCGGGACGTCGGTCAGGGTTGGGACGGTGAAAAGTCTACGGGACCGAGCGTCAGGATATGCATGTGGTCCGGATCGGCGAGCCGCACCACATCGAACCTCCTCCCGCGGACGAGTGGGCGAGGAGGAGCTATCCGAGTCCGAACGGTGGTTTCACGCTCGCCTTCAGCGAGGGGAGCGAGTACGCGATGGGCGCGAGCTGCTGGAAGGCGAAGCTCGTCGGTCCGAAGGGCAAAGGAACGAAGCTCCCGTACGCGCTCGCCGTCGCGCCGCTCGCGCCCTGGTCACCGGACGGAGGAGCGTTCGCTTACCCCGCCACCAAGAAGCTGCGAGAGGACGGCCGTCTCCTCCTCGGCCACGTCGGCAAGGGCATCCGCTGGCCGATCGTTCCGACCTGGCCAGAAGGAATCTTCTGGTCACCCAAGCGCGCGGCGCTTCCCGTGATCGGCAAAGGCTGGTTCAGCCTGCTCGATCGGGAGGGGCGCATCACCGCATCGCGCGAGTGGTCCGTTCATGCTCGCGACCCCGTCTACGCGAACTGGTTCGCCTCGGGCGAGCGCTTCTTTGTGATCGGCCGGAGCCCGGGGCGGAAGGTGACCTTTCGCGAGTACGACGCGAACGGCGGAGCGCTGGGCGAGGAGCCGCTCGACCCCGCCGACCTTGTCCCGTTCGACGCGCAGGCGTTCGCGTCACTCGACCGTGAGGTCTTCTCGCTGCGCACGGCACCTGGGACTCGCTCCATCGCGGGGCTGCTCGACCGTTGGTGCGATGCGCGTTATGACGCCGCGAGCGGTGACCTTCGACTCGCCGTTTACCGCCCGACCGGGCCGGTTGAGCCAGAGCCTTCGGCAGCGTTCGGCATGCCCGCCGGTACGTTGACGGCGCCGGCCTCCGTCCAGTGGATCGCCGTGCGGATCACCGAGTAGCCCCGCGTCACGTTCCGAACTTCGCGGCGAAGACCGCTTTGGCGGCGATGGCCGAATCGACCGAGCCGAAGACGCCGGGCCGCTCGGTGTACTCGTCGAGCACCGCGGCGATCGCGATGGATGGCTGCTCGAATGTCGCGAAGCCGATGAACCACGCATCCACCTTGCCGGGGACCGAGGTCTCGGCGGTCCCGCTCTTGCCGGCGGTGCTCACCGCGTACGTGCGGTAGACCGAGGAGACGGTCCCGTCCGCGTCGGTCGTCACCGCATGCATGCCGTCGCGGATGAGCGAGAGATCGGTCGGGATCGACAGCGCGGATCCGGCCTGTGTCTTCGGGAACGTCTTGGTGACCTTCCCGTCACGGTCGCGCACCTCGATGACAAGCCGGGGCTTCCACACGATCCCGTCGTTCGCGAGCGCCGCCGCGTAGTTGGCCATCTGTAGCGGCGTGGCGAGAAGGAAGCCCTGTCCGATCGCGAGGTTCGTCGCGTCGCCCGGGTTCCACACCTGGTCCGCGGGACTTGTGAAGCGCTGCTTCTTCCAGTCGGGGCTCGGCACGATCCCCTGCGACTCGAACACGAAGTCGATGTCCGTCGCCTTCCCGAGGCCGAAGCTCTTCGCCGTGTTCGGGAGGATGTTCGGATCGCGGTCGTTGAGGCGCTTGCCGATCTCGTAGAAGAAGGTGTTGCAGCTCCGTGCGAGCGCGGTGCGCAGATCGATCAGTCCAAGCGCGACGCTCTCGTGATTCAACTGCGCCCATTGCTCACCGTACCCGGTCCAGCGGAGCGGGCAGTCGATGCGGTCGCCCCACCTGTACACGCCGGTCCGCAGCGCGGCGGTCGACGTGACCGGCTTGAACGATGACCCCGTCGGGTACTGGCCGAACGTGGCGCGGTTGAAGAACGGCTGCTTCGGATCGGCCGAGTAACGGGAGATGGCCGCGCTGTCGCCGGAGACGAAGGCGTTGAGATCGAAGGTCGGCCGGCTCGCGATCGCCAGGATCTCGCCGCTCCAGGGATCCTCCGCGACGATCGCGCCCTTCTGATCGCCGAGCGCCGTCTCGGCCGCGCGCTGCAGCTTCGGATCGAGCGAAAGGACGACGTCGCGGCCGGGCACGGGCGCGGTCTCGGCGAGTGTCTCGACCGGGCGCTCGTCCGACTCGACGATGCCGAGACGCCACCCGTAGCTGCCACCGAGCTCGTCGTCGAGCGTCGCCTCGAGTCCGGTGCCCTTCTTTCCGATCAGATCGCCGGCCTCCACCCCCCGCGCGGTCTTGGCCTTCGCCTCGTCGTCGCCGGCCTCGGCGAGGTAGCCGAGCGTCTGCGCCGCGAGACCGCTCGGGTAGCTGCGGACGCGCGTGGCCTGTATCGCTACACCCTCGATGACCCCCAGGCGCGCCTTGATCCCATCCATCTGCGAGACGGGGATGGCCTTGATCGGGACGAAGAGATCCGGCTTCACCCAGGGCTGCGTGTACTTCGCCTTGATGTCATCCGGCTTCATGCCGAGCACGGAC
>MNEO01000040.1 GCA_001917735.1 Chloroflexi bacterium 13_1_40CM_68_21 | reverse complement strand
CCCGAGATCGCGGTTGAGGTCGGCGATCGCGTCACGCATCGCGAGCGCCGCGCGCACCGCCCGCTCTGCGTCGTCCTCGTGCAGCTGTGGGACTCCGAAGACGACCATGACGGCGTCCCCGATGAACTTCTCGACGGTGCCGCCGTGCGTCTCGGCGATGTCCTTCATTCGCGCGAAGTAGCGCGCCATCGAGCGGCGGACGAACTCGGGGTCATGTTGCGCGCCCCAGGCGGTGGAGCCGACTACGTCCGCGAAAACGAGGCTGACCAGCTTGCGCTCTTCGGGCATGGGCGGATTCTGCGTGCCTGTGCCGCGGACCGTCATTTCGTCATTATTCCCCGCGTCTTTTGCTGGCCTTGAGTGGGGCCCGATACTCGACGCTGCGATGCCGCTACGTAATCCGCGCGAATGGGCATGGATCAACGGCATCCTGCCCTACTACCGGAGTTTCAATCGTCTGTTGCCCTCGAACACTCGTTGTAAGCGCTGCTGGGCGCCGTTCTCGGGACCGTTCTCGGTCCTGCACCAGTTCTTCTTGATCCGACCCTCGCACAAGAATCCCCGACTATGCACGACCTGATATGAGTTCAACCCTCTCGGTCGAGAGGTCGCGATATCGGTCCTCGCTATCGGGCTCACAGGATTTCAGGAGGCAGCGACCTCGCTTCCGCCAGGTGATGTCGCGCAGCGGTTAAGTCGGTTCTATGAGCTCGCGACGAATGCCGTGATCGTACGCGATGGCACAGTCGACAAGCTGCTCGCCGACGAGATCGTCGCGTTCTTCGGTGCCCCGTACAACGAGGAAGGCCATGAGCGCCGCGCGGTCGAGGCCGGTCTCGAGATCATCAGCTCGTTCGCCGACTTGTGGGGTACGGAATCGCTCGTCGCAGGCGCGGTTGGGACCGGCATCGCATTCGTCGGTCGAGTCGGGCACCGCGAGGTCAATGACTTCACGGCCGTCGGTCAGTTCGTGAATCAAGTGACGAACGCTAGGGAGCAGGCGCGCCCCGGCGAGCTCCTCGTCCTGCCGGCGACCTACGCCCTGGTCGGGACCAGGTATGTCGATGCCAGTGCCCGCTCGATCACGCTGAACGCTGGAGCCGAGACAGTGGGTGCCCGAGTCTTGCGCGCGGGCCGACGAGAAGGTCGAGTGAGCCCGCCGACGACAGGCCGGCGTGAGCTCCGCACGATCCTTTTCCTCGATCTCGTTCGCTCGACGGAGGTAGCGACGCGCATCGGCGATGCGGCTTGGCGCGATCTGCTCGCGCGCCACTACGAAGAGATTCGAAAGCTGCTGCTCGTGCGTGGTGGAGCAGAAGTCGACACTGCCGGCGATGGCCTGTTGGCGACATTCAGCACGCCCGCGGAGGCGATCCGGTTCGCGCATGAGATCGCGGCCATCGATCGAGAGATCGGACTCGCTGCGCGCGTCGGGATCCACGCGGGCGAAGTGGAACTGGACGGCAGCGCGATCCGCGGGGTCGCGGTCGTCATCGCGGCGCGCATAGCCACGCTTGGCGACGCGGACGAGGTGCTCGTCTCTGCGACCGTCCGCGAGCTCGTGGCCGGTTCGGAGATCGTGTTCGCCGATCGCGGTGTTCAGACGCTCAAAGGTCTGCACGATGCGCGTCAGGTGTTCCAAGCCCTCCCAACAGACGAGTCCACGCCGCGATCCGCGTCTTGAAGCGCGCAAGGGATCTTTTTCGCCCCCTCTTAGAATGCGGTCTGGCTGAAGGCCCGATGGCGACAAAGACACCGCGGCGGGGCCGGCGCTGGCCGGTCCGAGGGGAATGAAATGAATGGGCTCGCCCGGTGGTTCCTACTCGCGACGTTCGTCGCGAGCGCCCTTCTCGTTATCGGTTTCGGTGTCCAAGCCGCGGCGCTAGGTCCGTACCTTGGCTCCCCCGACGTGGATAAGGTGCCTGCTCTCGACCCGAGTGTCGCATCTGCCTTGAACCTTATTTCGATCGCATACGGCATCCTCTTCGCCGTTGGCCTCCTCGCCATCGCGCCGGCCGCGAGAGCCGGCACGTTCGGCGCGCTCGGCGCGAGCATGTCGTTCGTCGGCAACTTATTTCTCGCGACGCGTTACGCATGGACTTCGTTCGTGCCCGGCACGCCTCTCCCGTTTCATCCGCTGCTTCCGCCCGCTTTCATTGGGGCCGGCGCGCTGATCTTCGGCATCGCGGTGTTCCGCGCGAATGTGCTCTCGCGGACCGGTGCGCTCTTGCTCGCGGTCTTCTGCCCGACTGGCCTCTATGGCCTTGCCGGACCCTCCGCGACAACCTTGCTGTTTGGCACGGACCTCGGACTCGCGCCGAGCACTCTGCTTCGGATGTACGGCTACCTCGCAATGTTCGTGGTCGCCACCTCGTGGAGTTTGCTGGCACTGTCGGTATGGAGGAAACTGCCGGACCACGAGCTCGTGCCTCGCCCCACTGTCGCCTGAGCTGCACGTCACGGGTCTCACAATCGGCCAACGGGTTAGTCCCCCAGCCGGAGCCATCCGCGCTCATCGCGAGCCAGTGCGGTTGTTTCAACATTGGGGGCGTAGAGTCCCGTCTTCCGCTCCGAGCACGACTTCGCGCACCTAGACCGCGACCAAGAGTTCGTCCCCGATGCGCGTCACCGCATCGACGAGGCCGTCAACCTCCACGAGTGTTGTTCGCGGATTGATGAAACACGGGCGGATGGCCAATCGGCCGCCGACGCGTGTCGTGGAAGGAACGAACGGTGTCTCATCCCTCAGCCTCTGCGCGAGCTTGGCGTTGAGGCGATCGAGTCCGTCGTCACTCATGTCCGGCGCGCGATATCGGAAACAGCAGATGGAGAGCGTCGCGGGTGCGAGCAGCTCTAGGCGCGGGTCCGCGCGGACGCGCCGCTCGACCTGTCGCGCGTAGTCGTTGTGCCTACACACCCTCGCACGCATGCCGTCGCGCCCGATCTCCGCGAGCGCAGCCCAGACCGTCACACCTCGTGACTGCGCGGACTGCTCAACGTTGAACTCGTGGTACAGGTCACCGAACTCACCGAACGCCGATCCGATCTCGCCGGGCGATGCGGCCCCCTCGAGATATTCGGCGGGCTCGAGGGTGAATGCGCGTCCCATAAGGGCGCGGTCACGTACGAAGGTAGCCCCACACCCTAGCGGTACCGCGAGCCACTTGTGTGGATCGACAGCCACAGACGAGGCCATCTCAAGTCCTTCGTACAGTGGTGCAACCCGATCGTCGAGCCTTCCGAAGAGTCCATACGCGCCATCGACATGCAACCAGATCTCCCGCTCGCCGGCGATCGTCGCAAGTTCGGAGATCGGGTCGATGGCCCCCGTGTTCACGGTTCCCGCTGTGGCGACGATCGCGACGGGCTGGATCGATGCGCGCCTGTCCTCGTCGAGCGCGGCACGAAGCTCCGGTGTCCGTATGCGCCCGACCGTGTCCGTCGCGATCGTCCGTACGCTCGTGCGGCCGAGTCCAAGGACCGCGGCCGCGCGTGTTACGACGTGGTGGACCTCGCTCGAGGCATAGACCCGCCAACGCGGCGCGCCGGGGAGACCGTCGCGCGCTGGATCGATCCCCAGCCGCTCGAACGCATGCTGACGGGCCGCTCCGAGAGCAATAAGGTTCGCCGTCGAGCCGCCGCTGCTGAACGTTCCCTGCCATGAACTTGGTAGCCCCAAGAGTTCCGCGAGCCAGCGTAGCCCCACTGTTTCGAGGAAGTTGAAGGGTTGAACCCACCAGCGCTGCGACCCGCGATAGCCGCGGCGAACGCCGCGACCGCTGGTCCGGTCGTGGGCGACGTCGTGATCCAACCGCTGAAGCCGGGCGCGCCGTTGCGCAGCCCGTACGGGATCACGGTCGTCGCAAGCTCCTTGAGCAGGCTCTCGAGACCAATTCCATGGTCGGACAACGGGCGGTCGAGAGCGCTGCGCCAGGTGTCGCGATCACGACCTGCGCGATCCTCACCTTCATAGCGGATGAACAACTCGAGCGCCGGCAGTACCCGTGCAACTGCGTCGCGTAACCGCCGCGTCTCCCCCGCGTCACGATCGCTCATAGATGCTCCTTCCGAGAACGCCACCCGGGACGAGTCCGATCATATGTGCGCGAATGAACGAGGCGCGAAGGCCACGATCACACATTCGGCTTTCGTGGCGATCTTTCCTTGACAATGGCTCAGGCGGCGGAGTCCCGATTGGGCCTGTCTTGTCAGAGCGTTCAGCCGGTTGAGCGAAATGCGACACGGACGCGATTTCCGTCGAACGGTTCGCGCACCCTGTAGATCGGAGCGCCCCTCGGCGTTAGCCCGCCAGCCGAAGCCAGCCGTGCTCCTCCTGGACGACCCGAACTGTTACGACTTCCGCGTGCTTGACCCCCGTCTTCCGCTCCGAAGTGGTGGGCATGGGGAAATGCAGTTGCTGTGAACGGGGATGAGGGCCGCTGCGTCAGCCTGGAGGTAAGCCCTCGAACACGTGGTCACTGGTTCCCTCCACTCGTCGCCCTCTCGAGCGTCGCCCGTGGTTCGCGCGCGTGAAGTTTGACGAGGTCTTCGGCGCCTTCCTGACGACTTCTGCGCCGCCGTCTTCTTGGCCCCACCCTCCTTGCGGGGTCAAACCATTCTTTGCGTGCGCTCCTGCGCAGATGATGAGCGGTCTTCATTGGAGCGGATCTACAGCAGGAGCGACCGTACTGAATGGGCCTTGTGTTCCTACGGATCGGGAGTACACCTAGGACGTTCCTCCGGACCCGATGCACCGTCCGAGCCCCAGTGCCGGCGAGGTGCCTCCCAGGCCCCCAGTGAGCCAGCGTCCGACTCGCGAAATGGGGGTAGTTCTGTGTCTAGCAAGCACGTCAGGCTCATTGGCCGCTGCCTCGTTGACGAGGCTTGAAGAAAAGCACGACCTAGGGATCCTCGAGCAGCTTGGCGCCGGCGAGATTGCCCCGGAGTAAAGCTACTGATAGCGCGGGGCGCCGTTCAGGGGAAGAAAAGGGGGAGAGCACATGGCAAACGTGGCGACGATGCCAATCCAAGGCATCAATACGCGTCAGTTGGAGAAGTTCAACGAGCAATACGCGTCCTCGCCGAAAAACTTCGAGCTTGGGATCGAGAGCAGAACCATCTGGGAGCAGAAGGGCCTCGGCAACCTGGGGAAGGTAGGCCGATGGACGCTTGGGGGCCAGCCGATTGAGAAGCCGACCCGGGACTTCTCGGTTCAGATGGGCTCCTGGAAGGAAGTCGGAGACGCTATCGGTGTTGAGGGGGCCGACGACCGCATCGAGCCGATCGAGGCGGCGCTTCTTGGGCTGTCCTCGTGCGTCACCGAGGCGATCGTGCTCAATTGCGCCAGGACCGGCGTCAAGCTCGACGGGCTTGAGGTCAAAGCGCACGCTGACGTCGATCCAGGTCCGATCGTGGGGGCGAAGGAACCCTCCGACTGGGACAACACCTTGAAGCAGATCACCGTCGACGTCACCGCCCGCGGAGATTTGTCGGGCGACGACCGGAAGATGATCGAGGATGGAGCGAAGCGCTCGCCGGTGCGGTACATGTTTAGCAAGAGCGGTCTGCTCAAGACGAACTTCCACTACGAGTAGCGGAGCCTCGCGGCTGCGGGGTGGATCGCCAAACTAGGCCACAGAAGGTGACCGATCCGCTCCGCGGCTCCGGGCTGCGCGACGGTCCCCAAATTGGATGCCACACCAAGCTCATCACCGCCGTGCGACGAGCGCTCATTGAGGTGAGTTTTCGGTGTTCGGCCGCGAGTGCCAAGCCGCGCTCTCCGTCTTAGCGAAATGGCGGGCCTCGGCTCGCTTCGAGGTCCCGCGCCTCTTCACGCACGGCGCTGCGCTGGCCGCGGCCTCGACCATCACCCAGCGCACGCAGCGCCAGCACTTTGGTTCCCCCTGACTCGCCAAGCGCAGCCATCCGCGCTCGCCGCGAACGAGCCGAGCTGTTACCAGATCCGCGTCTTTGGACCCCCGTCTTCCGCTCCGAGTCGTCACGGGGGCGGCGAGGCGTTCTCCCTTGCCGCTTCGCGCCAGAACCCGTTCACACAGGCTCCACACCGCCGCCCTTCAGCGCGTCGACGGTGTGACCAGCGCGGATCTTCGCTGAGGAGCGATTGAAGCGGCTGCCAGTTGGGGGCGCGAGTGGTACGTCAACGGTTCGGATGGCTTCGTCGTCGCGGCTGGGTCGCCAGAACGACGTAGCCCGCTCGTCCGACCGGATATGGGCGTCATGACTCTGCTATACCGCACCGGCCAGGAGCCTTGACGGTCGGGCCGCCCAGTGTCGAGAACAAGGTCTGGCGCGCGCGGAAACGCGTGTTGGGGGAAGGACGATGCGACTCGTGGTATTCGCCGCGACGCTCGTGCTCGTTATGGCCAGCGCCAGCGTGGCAGCAGCGACGACCGTTGGTCCCCGTAGATCGGTGACGACAAGCGCGCTCTCCCTTATGTGGAGCACCGCTGATCCAGAGCAGATCGATTCGATCACGTGGCGTGGGATCAGCGTGACGAACACCGGTAGCCCGAACCGTCAGCTCCCGCCCGACTGCAAGTTCGAGGAGTACTTCGGGAACAGCTGGACCGTGCCGGAGCGGCACTTCCCGTTCATGCTGGTCGGCGACTCCGCCGGAACCTGGCGCAGCGCGGGCGGGAGTCACGTCGCGATCTCGTCCGTGTCGCCATGCTCGTTCGGCGGCACCGGCGTCAACGTGGAAACGACATACAAGTTCTTTGATGGTGGTCCCAGCGTCAACAAGTTCCGGGTCCAGCGCCGCTTCCTGTTCGGTACCGGCGCCTCGGACTACGACATCCGGCCGTACATCCCCCGGCTCTTTCCCGCAACTAGCTACTTCGTCGTGCTCCATCCGAACGCGAGCGGAAGTCAGCTTGCGCAGGAGTTCACCGGGCCATGCGGCTTTGGCTGCCAGGTCGATAACTGGGACGGCACCTGGTTCGCGGCTCACGACCCGGCCACCGGGCGCGGCCTCATCGTGCGACGAGAGAGCTCTTCTCACGCGGCGCTATGGATCGACAACGATGCTGCGTCATTCACGGCATCCTCGTCCACGTTGCTGATCGCGCCGCCGGGCGGATTCGGCGACAGCGTCATCGAAAATGAAGTGATGTGCTTCTACGACAGCACGATCTGGCCAGCATCCAGCCAAATGGCGCTCCAGTTGCCTCAGGGCTGCTGAAGACAGTCGCCGTGCCCTCGGCGGTGATTCCGGCCAGGCGGTGGGGCGGCACGGCGGCGTATCCAGAGCGAACTGTCGGTCGGGCGTCCGCGCGAGAATCTGAAGAGCGCGAGCGCCGCGTCGTTTACGCGCGGTCGGTGCTTGAGAGCGGCGCGGCCATCTCGCGGGAATGCGGTCGGCTCAGCTCGCCAGCCGCAACCAGCCGCGCTCGCCTTGAACAAGGCGGGCTGTTACCACTTCCGCGTGCCTGACCCCCCTCTTCCGCTCTGTTGGCGTCCTCAACCCGGTCAACGGCTTAGGGACCGCCGCGACGACGTAGGCGCACCTACTTCTTCAGCTCCGTCTTGAGCTCGCCGAGGATGCGCAGATCGGGCGTCTTGAGGAGATCGTCGAGGATGGTCTTCATCAGCCCGGTGTCGCTGAGCAGCGGCGCGAAGAAGCGCACGCTCTTTTCCGGGTCGGATTCGCGCCACGCCACCGGGACTCTATTCGCGGCCTAGCGGACGAGGGCGAGGTTGGCGCTCCCGCCGAAGAGTCCCTTGTACGTCGCGAGCCGCGATCGGGTTCGCCGAAGGCGCTCGGTCGCACGCCGAGAAGTTCTACGCGGACTGGCTCTCTTGGGCCAAGAAGGAGTTCTGCGGGAAGTAGCGCTGCCCGCTAGAGGGCGGCCGCGGCACGCACCGCTAGCCCAGGCACTGCCGCGCGTCCCCAGAACGCCCACACGATGGCGAGCGCGAAGAAGCCCTCGAGCGCGATCCGGAGACTATTAAGCGCCTCGATCCGCGTGCCAAAATGGGTGGTCAGGAACGCCAGGAGGGCCACCAGCCCGATAACGCCGAACCCAGCGGCAATCCAGCGCGGGAAGTCGCGCATCGACCACGCGACCCAGGCAACGACGAGGAACGCGACCATCCGAAGCGCGGAGCCCGCGTTGAACGGGCTCATCACTACGTTCTGCAGGTCGAGGTAAGAGCGCAGCAGAACAGCCTGCTGGTCCGGGGCCGCTACCGCGTACGCGCTTACAAGGTCGGGTATCGCACGGCGTGCCATCGCGCCGATCACGCCGACGATCTGAGCGATGCCGCATATCGCCACGATCGACGCCGCCACGGGTGCCCTCCCCGCAAGGAGTCCCGCGAAGGCGAGCAAGAACCCAGCGAGCCCGAACCAGGCGAAGGAATCCACAAGCAGGACCAAGCGGAAGAGGGTGGGCTCCCGTAGCGCGAAGACGGCGAGCGGATCGAATTCCTTCGGCAACCCGCCGCGGCTCGCTGCCTGGATGAACGGGAAGAACGCGATCACGAGCATCAGCGCGAGACCTGTGAGCAGGGCCGACCGCGACGCGAGTCGATACCAGAAGCGATCGTCGGGTGCGAGCGGCGAGGCCATATCCTCCTCTTCCACAGACGCGCCGAGCGTCCGCTCGTGGCGGAGCCTAGTCCGCCCGCACCACGGCAGCAATGACGATGCGCCCACGAGAAGGTCCGGGTACGCGACGAGCGGAAGGTCGCACCAAGAGCACGATCTTCGCCTCGCGGGATACCGAAGGCTCTAAGTCGAGCATCGAGAGAAGTCGTCCAAGGAAGGCGGCAGAACCGGCCGATCTTCGCTCCTTTCTATCCCGCCAGCCGGAGCCGTCCGCGCCCGTCCCGAACGAGCCGAGCTGTTCCCCTTCCGCACGCCTGACCACCGCGTTTTCGTGATCCTCGCCGCGAGCATGGCTGCGGTAACAATCGGTTGTAATTACGTGCTCGTCCTGAACGAGCCGAGCAGTTAGCACGTCCGCGTGCTTGAGTCCCGCGTTTCGGCTCAGATGTTGAAACAGAGTCACCGACCGACTCTGTGGTCTCCCCGGCAAAGGACCGCATCGACCTAGGGCTCCCACTCCGGCCGCGGACTGAAGGTACGAGCAGCGTGCGCCGGCGTGGATGCGGTCAGGCAGGCCGTCGCGCGATCACCAGTTCATTGCCCGGCACGCGCAGCACGCGCTTGCGGCGCACGTCGACGTAACCCGCATCGATCAGGACCCGCCGTACGTCGCCGAACGGACGCAAACGTCCGCCCAAGCTCACGCGGTACTGGAGCGCCAGCGTTCGCAGGAACGCCCGCGCGGCTGGTGTCGGTGGCGAGAGCGTGAGCTGATCAAGGATAACGACGCTGCCTCCGGGCTGCAGCGCCGCGAGCACCTTGCCCAGGAGCGTCGGCAAGACGTCGTCACCGTAGTAGTGGATGAGCTGGAAGAGGAGCGTGGCGTCATAGCCCTTGCCGAGATCGTCGACTGTGAGATCGCCGGCGCGCAGCACCAGCCGATCGCCTAGGCCGGCGGCCGCGACATTGTCGCGCGCCCGCTCAAGCGCCATAGGCAGGTCGAAGATCGTCGCGCGTAGATCCGGATGTCGTCGGCAGAACGCGATCGCGTACAAGCCGTGGCTCCCCCCGACATCGAGCAGCGACCGCGCGCGAGCGGGCAGTGCGACGGCGGCCGCGACAGCGTCCGCGGCACCGCGGGGGAATTCCGCCATCGCCGCGTTGAACAACGGCCATTTGCCTCGAGCGGTGAGCCACTCGTGCATGTGAACCGCGGGGTGACCACTCTGCAGCGAGGTCTCGAGGGTGTCCCACTCGTCGAACACGACATCGGTCCAAAGCTGGACGAACGCGGCACTCGATCCCTTGGCGTCGCGGACGAGCCACCGTGAGGCATCGCGCGAGTTCTCGTATGCGCCGTTCCGCCGGCGGAGGTGCCCCGCCGCCTCGAGGAGGTCGAGTAACGCTGCGAGCGTTGTGGGATCCGCATTCAGGTCGCGCGCAAGCGCGTCGGCAGTCCTCGGGCCACGCGCGAGCAGCTCGAACAGCTCGAGCCGCAGGGCGGCCTGGAGCGCCCGGAACGAGGCCGCGGCGGCGATGTCGACCAGCGGACGCGGGCCGAGACCGGCGCGAAAGAAGGCGCGCTCGAGCAGGTTCGGGATGACCGGCACGCCACGACTCTACGTCGAGCCTAGGAAAGCGCGCCCTCCGAAGCGGGCCGTGCAGCCGCAGGTCAGACCCCGGTCGCTGCTGGGTCGTTGTCCACCCTAACCGCCAGCCGGATCCACCCGCGTTCGTCACTTACCAGCCGGACTGTTTCAACATTGGGGACATAGAGTCCCGTCTTCCGCTCAGGACCCCGCCGCTCCGCCATGACCGAGTCTCGAAGAACAGCCTGCATGTAGGGATTCCAGTCCTGGTCGCCGTCTCATCGACTCCTGCGCTAACACCGGGCGAGTAACCTGGCCGGGAACGCCTCAGCGGCGATGACGGCGGGTTACGTCGCTCGCGGCGAGCACCGCGAGCGGTAGTCGATAACAAAACCGGGCGCTCAGTAACTAACTTACGGACGCCTGCCGCTTTGGCTTACTAGGGGAGGGAAGCAGATGCCCACGCTCCGTACCGTCCTACGCTTTGGGCTCGTCGCGTGCCTGGCGTTCGTCATCGGTTCGTCGTCCGTCGCAGTGGCCGTCGATGATCACGGCGGTCTCGGGGCGCTGTGGTCGGCGCTCTTCGCCGACCGGCCGACGTACCTCGAATCGGGCGAGGTCACGCCGGGCCCGGTCAACCTCGGCGCGAATCCGTCCGGCCCGATCACCTGCGCCACCGCCGACTACACCGCGACGTCGGCGCAACAGGCGTTCCTCACGAGCTGGGTGGCATTGAAGGCCGATGGGCCACTCACGTACACGGTCGTCTCCGTCTACAGCGCGAACGGCGGCGCCAGCTGGACAGCCGACGGCTTCGGCTGGAACCGGGCGACCGCTGACGCGGATGGGGAGTGGGCTTCGACGTCGTACACCGCCGTCGTGAACCTCAATGCCGGAACGACCTACCGCTTCGGGCTCCAACTGGGCCGCTCGTTCGGCGACGGCGGCACTGGCAACGCGCGGACGCACCGATGCCATCTCGTCGTGCAGATCACGAACCGCAACGTCGCGCAGCCACCGGTGCGCCACGACCACGTGAAGATCGTGTCGAGCTTCCCGCTCCAAGGCGGTTCCGCCGTGGACGCCCGAAGCGTCGTCAACGCGATCACGATGGCGCTCGAGGAAGTGAACTTCCGGGCGAGCGACCTGACGATCGAGTACATCTCGATGGATGACTCCACCTCGGCAGCGCAGAGCTGGAGTCCCGCGCAGGAAGCGGCCAACGCGACCGCCGCCGCAGCCGATCGGTCTGTGGTGGCTTACATCGGTCCGTTCAATTCAGGTGCGGCGAGAGTGTCGATCCCGGTCCTTTGCCAGGCCGGCCTGGTCATGATCTCGCCGTCTAACACGTATGTCGGCCTCACGAAGCCGGGCGCACCGGGCGAACCCGCGGTCTATTACCCGAACGGTTGCGAGCCGAACTACACGCGAGACATCCCTTCGGACGACGTCCAGGGCGGCGTCGGCGCGACGCTCGCCAGAAACGATGGCGCGCAGAGGGCGTACCTCGTGTCCGAGGGAAGCGTTTACGCCAACACGATCGCGAGCGCGTTCAGTGGCAAGGCCACGCAGCTCGGGCTCGCGCTCGTCGGGAGCGAGACGATCGGAGCCAGCCAGACATTCACCGATCTCGCGACGCGCGTGCAGCAGTCGAACGCGGACGTCCTCTACTACGCGGGATTCCTACCCGACAATGCAGGCCGAGTCGCGCGGGATGTGCGAGCGGCCGTGCCGAACATCCGCATCATCGGGCCCGAGGGGATCGCGGCGCCGGCCTTCATCCAGTCCGCCGGCTCTGCCGCCGACGGCGCGTTTGCGACCGTCGGCGAGGTCGTGCCCGCCGTGTACACGCCGCAGCAGGCGCACTGGGCCGCGCGCTACGCCAGCCGCTTCAACGCGCAGCCCGGCATTTACGCGATTTACGCATACGAGGCCACGACCGTCGTGCTCGCCGCACTTAGGCATCTCGGCGAGGACGCGAGCGACCGCGAGGCTGTGCGCGATAGCGTGAAGGGGACGAGGCATTTCTCCGGTGTCCTCGGAACGTGGTCGTTTGATCGTAACGGCGACACCACGTACACGACGATGACGACGGTCCGCGTTGTCGGCGGCAACTGGGTTCCGCAAGGCACGGCTTCCTCGCCTTAGCGAATGACCGGCATGGGGCGGCGGGACCCGAACGTCCCGCCGCTCTACACATCAACTTTGCCGACTCCGCTCCGGCCGGCGATCCTCGCTCCTTTCTAACCCGCCAGCCGGAGCCACCCGCGCTCGTCCTGAATGAGCCGAGCTGTTATCACTTCCGCGCGCTTGACCCCCGCGTCTGCGCGACCCTCTCCGCGACCCGCGACGCGATAACAATCGGCCACTGTTACCGCAACTGAGCGTGGCTACGTGGTAGAGGCGCAAAGCCTCTACGGGCTCGACCTGACGTTGCTCGTGCAGACTGGGTCAGCAACGGCCGAAGCATCGTCGATGGCGA
>MNEO01000065.1 GCA_001917735.1 Chloroflexi bacterium 13_1_40CM_68_21 | reverse complement strand
CCGAAGCCTCGGATTTCGCGCGGCGCTCACCTCGTCGAGGCGCGCGAGCGGGGCGTGCTGGGGCGCCGCCTTCACCGACGACGGGTCGGTCTTCGCGCGCTCGGCGATGCGATTCATCGCCGCGGCGAACGCGTCGAGGATCTCGCGCGGCTCGGTCTCGGTCGGCTCGATCATCAGCGCCTCCGGGACGATGAGCGGGAAGTACACGGTCGGGGGGTGAAAGCCCTCGTCGATGAGCGCCTTGGCGATATCGAGCCCTGACACGCCCTGCTTCTTCTGCCGCGATGCCGACAGCACGAACTCGTGCATGCACGGTCGGTCGAACGCGACGTCGTACGAGTCGCGGAGCTGGGCGAGCAGGTAGTTCGCCGCCAGGATCGCGTCGTTCGACGCCTCCGCGAGCCCGTCTTCACCCAGGGTCCTCATGTACGTATAGGCGCGCACGAGCACTCCGAAGTTCCCAAAGAACGATCGGACCCTACCGATGCTGTCGGGCGGAGTCGGCCCACGCCGGTACGACCCGTCGGAGTCTTTGCTGATCCGTGGATGCGGAAGGAACGGCTCGAGCTTGGCCTTGACGCAGAGCGGGCCCGCGCCCGGTCCGCCCGCACCGTGCGGTGTCGAGAACGTCTTGTGCACGTTTATGTGAATGCAGTCGAAGCCGAGATCGCCCGGACGCGCGACGCCGAGAAGCGCGTTCATGTTCGCGCCGTCGCCGTAGACGAGGCCCCCCGCCTTGTGCACCGCGTCGCAGACCTCGCGCAGGCGCTCCTCGAAAAGGCCGAGCGTGTTGGGGTTCGTGAGCATGAGCCCAACGACGTCGTCGCCGAGGGCTTCCTTCAGAGAAGCGAGGTCGATGTTCCCGCGGGCATCGCTCTTCACGGTCGTGACGGCGTAGCCGCTCATCGCCGCCGACGCGGGGTTCGTTCCATGAGCGGAGTCGGGGACGATCACCCGGCGCCGCTTGGCGTCATCGCCTCGCTTGGCGTGATAGGCCTTGAACAGAAGGAGCGCGGTGAACTCCGCGTGCGCTCCAGCCGCGGGCTGCAGCGTCACGGCGTCCATGCCGGTCAGCCTCGCGAGGAGATCCTGCAGCTCGAACATGAGCCTCAGCGCGCCCTGAATGGTGTCGTCGTCCTGGCGCGGGTGGATGTCCGCGAAGCCGGCGAGCGACGCGATCCGGTCATTGACCTTCGGGTTGTACTTCATGGTGCACGAGCCGAGCGGGTACATCCCCGTATCCACCGCGTAGTTGAGCTGGGCAAGATGCGTGAAATGGCGGACCACCTGCGGCTCGGTGATCTCGGGCAGGTCGAGTGATGTCCGCCTACGGAATTGCTGCGGTATGAGCGCGTCGGCCTCTTCTGCCCCGCGAACGTGACGTCCGGCGCGACCCGCTTCGTGGATCTCGCTGAGCAGGGGCTCGAGCGCCGGGACCGCGGTCTTGACGCCGGACTCGGGAACGACCTGCGTGCGGATCGCCGTCATCGAGTAGCGACCGCCTCTCGCGCGCCTGCCGTGATCCGCTGCACCGCCGAGACGAGGACATCGGCGTCCTCGTCGCCGGTCATCTCCGTGCATTGGATGAGGATGCCGTCGCGGCCTCCGTGGTGGAGCCCATCGTCGACGAGCACGTTCTCCTTCGCGAGGGCGCGCTTCAGCTCGCGGCCCAGCATCGGAGAACGGAGCTGGAAACGATCGAAGAAAGGCCCATCGGTGCCGATGGCGCACCCCGGGACGGCGGAGAGCCTCGCGGCCAGAGCGTGAGCCTTCGCGACGCCATTACGCGCAGCCGCGCGAAGCCCGGTCGGACCCATGAGCGCGAGATACGTGGCCGCGGTGATGGCGGCGAGCGCCTCATTCGTGCAGATGTTGCTCGTCGCCTTCTCACGCCGGATGTGCTGCTCCCGTGTCTGCAGCGTGTTCACGAAGCCGCGAGTGCCGCGCGCGTCCCGTGTCTCGCCAACGATCCGGCCAGGCATCTGGCGAACGAGCGCCTCACGCGCGGCGAAGATCCCGAGGTGCGGGCCGCCGAGTGACATCGGAATGCCGAGTGGTTGCCCCTCGCCGACCGCGATATCGGCGCCGAGCGCGCCGGGCGGCTCGAGCAAGGCGTTCGCGTGAGGCTCGGTGACCTGAACGCACAGCGCGCCCGAGGCATGCGCGGCGTCCGCGATCGGACGTACGTCGACGAGAGCGCCGAACGAGTCGGGGTGTTGAACGATCAAGCACGCCGACCCCCCGGCGTTCGCCGCGAGCTGGTCGGTCGGCACTTCGAGGATCTCGAGGTCGGGGCCCTTCGCATATGTCTGGAGCGTGGCGCGGAACTGGTAATAGACCTCGTGCGCGATCACGACCTTCTTTCGGCCGGTCGCGCGCACCGCCATGAACGCCGCCTCCGCGACGGCCGTCGAACCCTCGTACATCGACGAGTTGACGACGTCCATCGCGAGGAGCTCGGACATCAGCGACTGGTATTCGAAGATCGACTGCAGCGTCCCCTGGCTGACCTCGGGCTGGTACGGCGTATATGCGGTGAGGAACTCCCCGCGCAGGGCGAGCACCGGAACGGCAGCCGGGATGTAGCGCCGTTGTACCGGGCCGCCGATGAAGAACGGGCCGGCCGCCGCGGGGCGGTTCTTCGCAGCGAGCAATTCGAGATGCACCTGAACCTCGATCTCCGACATGCCGGCAGGAAGACCGAGCTTCGGGCGGAACGCGTCGCGCGGGATCGCGGTGAGCAGCTCGTCCACGCTCTTGATCCCGACGCGCTTCAGCATCGCCGCGCGGTCGGCATCGGTGTGCGGCGAGTAGGGGTTTGAGTTAGTCACCGCCGGCGCCGGCGGTCTCGCCGATGTGCGAGCGATAGTCCGAGGGCGAGAGGAGCTGGTTGAGCTCGCCCTTGTCGGCGAGGCGGACCTTGATCATCCAGCCGTTCCCATACGGCTCGGTATTCACAAGCTCCGGCTTCTCGATGACCTTCACGTTCCGCTCGATCACCTCGCCGGAGAGCGGCGCGTAGATGTCCGAGGCCGCCTTGACCGACTCGACGACTCCGAGGCTCGAGAACTGGCGCACCGTCGAACCTTTTTCGGGCAGCTCGACGAAGACGACGTCGCCCAGCTGCTCCTGCGCGAAATGCGTGATGCCGATCGTGGCCACGTCGCCGTCGGCGCGCACCCACTCGTGCTCCTTCGAATAGCGCAGATCGTCGGGAACGGTGCTCACTCGGGCCTCCGAAAAAAAGGTGTCTTCACTACCGTAGCGGGAACGTCCCTGCCGCGGATGCGAACCGCGAGCGCCGTTCCGACCTTCGAAAGGGCCGTCGGGACATAGGCCAGGGCGATGTTCTTTTCGACGGTCGGGCCGTACGTGCCGCTCGTGACCCGTCCGACGACCTCGCCAGCCGACGTCACCTCATGGCCATGCCGCGCCACACCCCCGTCGACGACGAGCCCTGCGATCTTCCGTCTCGGTCCCTGCGCCTTCTTGGCGTCGATCTGGTCGCGGCCGACGAACTCCTTGTCCAGCTTGCATGTCCAGCCGAGCCCGGCCTCGATCGGGTCGGTCGTCTCGTCGATCTCATTGCCGTAAAGCGAGAACCGCGCCTCGAGGCGGAGCGTGTCGCGGGCGCCGAGGCCGATCGGCATGATCCCCGCGTCGCGCCCAGCAGCGAGCAGCGCCTCCCAGACGCGGTCAGCGTCGGCGTTCGCGACAAACACCTCGAAGCCATCTTCGCCCGTGTATCCGGTGCGGGCTACCGTCGCCTGCACGCCGGCCACGCGGGCCCCCGTCACGCCGAACGATGGCAACGAGCCGACGGCGTCCTTCGTCGTCGTTTCCAGGATCGCCGCGGCGCGCGGCCCCTGGATCGCGACGAGTGCCGTCCCGGTCGAGCGATCGCCGAAGGTCACCTCATCCGCAAGGTGACTGAGGACGTGCGCGCGATCTTTCGCGATGTTCGCCGCGTTCACGACCATCATGTATTCCGCCTCGCCGGTCCGGTAGACGATGACGTCGTCGACGATCGTCCCGCGCTCGTTGCAGAGGAGTCCGTAGCGCGCCTGTCCGCTGGCGAGGCCCGCGACGTCGCTCGAAACGAGACGGTCGACGGCGGCACGCGCTCCCCCGCCCGTGAAAAAGAACTCGCCCATGTGCGAAAGGTCGAAGAGCCCGGCGCGGCCGCGCACCGCGCGATGCTCCGCGACGATGCCCTCGTACTGGATCGGCATCTCGTACCCGGCGAAGGGAACGATCTTCGCGCCGAGCGCGACATGCCTCTCGTAGAGCGGCGTGCGCCGCAGCGTCGGGGCCTCGGTCGTCACTAGGCGGCCTCGCTCGCCGCGGCGAGGGCGCGGTCCAGGATGTCGCGGTAGGTGTCGAACGAGAGGAGCCGCCGGGCCTCGTCGGCCGGAACCCACCGGACCTCGTCGTACTCGTGATCGTGACCGCTCACATCCCCACCCGTCGGCTCCATCAGAAAGAAGTGAACGAACTTGTGCACGCGCTCCCCGGGGGCGGCGAACCAGTAGTCGGTGCTGCCGATGTCCCGAAGGATCCGGACCTTGAGTCCGGTCTCCTCCTCGACCTCGCGCAGCGCGGTCTCTTCGATCTCTTCGCCCCTGTCGGGCGTGCCCTTGGGGAATACCCACGTCCCATCCGCGTGGCGGCCGGCGAGGACCACCTCGCGCTTGCCATCGCGCTGCCGAACGACGACGCCGCCGGCCGCGATGGCGTTGCGCACGCGGGATGGGCGGCGGGCACGGATGCTGGGCATCGAGCCTCCCCGAATCGTGAGGAGACGAGTCTAGCTAAAGGAAATGGAGTGACGAGCGGGTCGCTACGCGCCCAGGGGCCCCTGCCCCTGCGGAGGCGCAGCCGAAGGGACGAGCTGCTTGATCAGAGGAGCCGGGTGTTGTTGATGACGAGCGCGAAATTGCAGTGGAGGAATTCGGCCGCACGCCGCGACAGCATCATGCGCGGGAGGAAGATCTCGAAGTACTCCATGATCGGCGAGACCTCCGTGTCGACGGCGAGCTCGAGGGTGATGAGCTTTTCCTTGCGGCTGACCTTGATCTCCGACGCCGTAACCGCGTAATTGACGCGGTCGTGGATGTCGAATGACGTCGACTTCGGATTGCGCACGCGGCTGCGGTGCACATCGCTCTTGTCGGCGATGATCACCGCCGCTGAGACGGCGCTCACGGGGAGACCGCCCTCCTCCTCTTCGTGATTGGCGATCGCGCCCATCATCGTCGCGACCTCGTCGAGTGGAAAGCCCAGGTCCATGAGGATGTCCTTCGCAAGGAGCGCTCCGGTCTGTGCGTGCTTCTCGCGCGTGACCACGTTGCCCATGTCGTGGAGATACGCGGCGACGGCGGCGATCTCGCAGCGACGCGCGTCGTGGCCGAGGGACTTGAGGATGAAGCGCGCGCCGTCGGCCGACGTGTTCGCGTGCCGCTCGCCGTGCTCGGTGTACCCGATCGCGCCGGTCTGCTGGTTCGCCGAGCGGATGAAGACCTTCACGCGCTCGTCGCTCTTGATCACGTCGAGGGTCGGCCCCTCCCGTTTCGCTTCGACAGGCGTCCTGGTCTTTGTCTCTGCGCGGTGGACCTTGACCTGCTGGTCTGGAAGGTTGGTGTCGTCCGGCCCGGGTCGTGGGGCGACCGCCTCAGCGTCTGCCATCGGCGTAAATCTAATCCCGCGAGTCATCCGCATAGGCCTTCTGCAGCCGTTCCGCGACCTGCTGCATCCAACGGAGCTCGGTGAGGCCTGCGCGGCACACCACCATGCCGCGGGTGAACGCGAGCCACGGTTTGAGGGTGCCGCCTAGGAGACCGAGCCATGTGGCGCTCGTCGCGTCGACTTTGGGACCGGGTCCCTTCACGTCGGATATCTCGGCGTGAAGCTTGCCTTCGCCGGCCTGAAATTCGATCGCGCGACCGATATCCGTGAAGCGCAGCAAAGCGCGACCGGCCTTGACGTCCTTGAGCGCGTCCCGCACGGTCTCGGTCCCGCTCGCGGCGGCAAGGATCCGGAGCACGAGCTCGGGCACGTCGTTTCCTGACCCGTCGGTCTTGGCGCGAGCGCGCGCGTCGCCCAGCGCAGCTCCGAGCTCTTCCTTCGTCACCGCTTCGAGCGTAGCCACTTGTCAAGATCCTTCCGTGGGACGATGCCCTCAATGAGCACGACGACGAACGTCGTCCACTTCGTACGGGATCCGATAATCGCCGGCCCTTAGACGGAGGAATCGGTCGGGGTTGTCTTCCCTACGCGGTGCTCTCGCCGCGCCCGCTCGCGCATGCCGGCGAATTGCTACCGGGCGGCCTCGCCGGGTCACGAGAAACATCTCCTTGGGAAGGCCGTCGGATGATCTCTGAGGTCTTCGCCTTCAATTCGCAAATTCCGATGGCAGCCACGATGCGAAGCCCTCCCGCGTGGACTCGTACGTCATACACCGTACCGTGCCGCTGGCCGCTGATCCCTACTACGCCAGCTTGAGGTCGCTCCGCACGGCGACGGGGATCTCCGTTCCACGATGGCGCAGCGCGAAGAACGCCGCAGCGCCGATCATCGCGCCGTTATCGGTGCAGAGGGGTGGCGGCGGCACGTGCAGCGGGTGACCGATCCGTCGCGCGATCTCCTCGCGAAGCGCGAGGTTCGCGGCGACCCCGCCGCCTAGCAGCACGGTCTCGACGGCATGCTCTGCGGCCGCGCGCGCGGTCTTCTCGGCGAGCATCTCGGTGATCGCCTTCTGGAACGAGGCGGCCACGTCCGCCACGGGCACCTCACCCTTCTTCTCTAGCTCGCGCACGAGCCGCAGCACGGCGGTCTTGAGCCCGCTGAAGGAGAAGTCAAACCGATCGGCGAGCGCCGCGCGCGGCAACGGGAATGCGCTAGGGTCGCCCTCCTTCGCGATGCGCTCGATGATCGGCCCGCCCGGGAACCCGAGATGCAGGAGCCGCGCGACCTTGTCGAACGCCTCGCCGGCCGCGTCGTCGATCGTCCTCCCGAGCGGCCTGAACCGGCGGTGCGCCTCCATGAGCACCAGGTCGCTGTGCGCGCCGCTCACGACGAGCACGATGGCCGGGATCTCCGGCTCGGGCGGAATGTCTTCCGTCTCGTACAGCCAGTTCGCGTACACGTGGCCCTCGAGATGATTCACTCCGACGAACGGCAATCCGGCGGCCAGCGCGAGGCCGCGCGCGTAGTTCGCGCCCACGAGGAGGCAGCCGATGAGCCCCGGGCCGACCGTCGCGGCGACCGCATCGATCTCCTGGAGCTGGCGCCCCGCGTCGCGCAGCGCCTTCTCGGTCAGCGCATCGACAGCGCGCAGGTGCTCGCGGGCGGCGACCTCCGGGACGATGCCGCCGGTGTCCTGGTGAACGAGCTGCGATGCGACGATGTTCGAGCGGATGCGCCGGCCGTCTTCGACGATCGCGACGCCGGTCTCGTCGCACGACGTCTCGATCGCGAGGATCCTCAATCGCTCTCCTCGAGCTGGGCCTTCAGCTTTTGGACACGATCGCGAACCGCTCGATCACGCAGGCGCTCGGTCCACATGATGAGAGCGTCCTCGTTGTTGTCCGAGTAGTACCGGCGGCGCACGCCCGCGCGGCGGAATCCGTATTTCTCGTAGAGCTTCTGCGCGGCAAGATTGGATGCGCGCACTTCGAGCGTCAGCCACTCGGCGGAGAGGGCCGCGGCCATCTCGAAGACCCGGATAAGCATCCGTTCGCCGATGCGCCGACGGCGCAGATCCGGATGGACGGCGAAGGTGGTGATGTGGGCTTCGTCGACCATGAGCCAGAGGCCCGCGTAGCCGACGATCCGGTCGCCCTCGCGCGCAACGATGTAGCGCGCGTTCTTGTTCTGCGTGAGCTCGTGGCGGAACGCGTTCGCGGGCCATGGAACCGGGAAGGAAGCCCTCTCGACCTCCTGCACGCCGTCGACGTCGTCGACGGTCATGTCCTCGATGACGATGGGAAATGTGGCGACCATCTTCTGACGGTACCCCGAATCAGTCGCGCTTGGGGAGGCCGAGGGCGCGCGCATCGGCGGGCGGTGGACCGAAAGGCTGGTCGAAGGACACGCGGATGGATGGCTGCCGGACGTAGAGCGGCTCGATCTGGCTCATCTTGACCTGTGGGGTCGATTCGAGCTCTTTCCAACCGAGCTCCGCGAGATAGCCTGCGCGTCTCATGCGCGATGCCGGTGACGCGAAGAGGGCCTTGGGGCCGAGGAGGTCGCGCAGCATCTGCTCGGCGTCCGCGTCGATCTCGCCGACGAACAGGGTATGGGTGCCGATCTGGCGGCAGATCTCGGCGAGGGTCGCGACCATGGGGGGCGAGCGGCGCATCCACTTGCGATTCCGCTCCTGGTAGAAGGCCGCGTAGTACTGGTCGCGTCCGGCGGGGAGCAGCGGGCAGGTGCGCAGCTTCGAAGGAGCATGGGGATACGCGAGCACGTCGAGCGTCGAGACGCCCACCAGATCCGACCCGTTCCCGCGTGCGATCCCCTGCGCTGCGGCGATGGCGACACGCAGGCCGGTGAACGATCCGGGACCGGTGGCGACGGCGACGCGCGTGACCGCGGAAAGAGTGGTGCGCGTGGAGAGCAGGATTCGTTCGATCGCGGGGAAGAGCTCGTCGCCTTGCCGCCGCTGCGCGCGCCAGGTCTCCTCCCCGAGGACGTCGCGGCCGTCGAAGAGCGCGACCGACGCCCAGTCGGTCGACGTGTCAAGCGCCAACAACACTGCTGCGCAGCTCCTCTACGAATCTTTCCGAACGTCGACCCGTCGCCGAGATGACGACGCGCCGCTTCGTATCGGCGATGTGTTCGAGGCGCACATCGAGCCGGTCGTCGGGCAACGCGTCGCCGGCTCGATCGGGCCATTCGATCACCGTCACGCCGCCCGCCTCGAGGCACTCCTCCCAGCCGGTGTTGGCGACGTTCGCGCCTTCGAGGCGATAAAGGTCCACGTGGAAGAACGGCAATCGCCCACCGCCGTGCTCGCGAAAGATGATGAACGTCGGGCTCGAGATGTCAGACGGATCGATGCCGAGTCCCGAGGCCACCCCGCGGGCGAGCACCGTCTTTCCCGCGCCGAGCTCGCCCCACAGCGCGAAGACGTCGTTCGGTCGCGTCGAGCGGCCCAAACGCTCGCCGAGGCGTTCGGTGTGGAGAGATGAATGACTTACGAGATCGATGGCGCGCCGATCGCGGCGGTCACCCACTCGCCGCTCCACGCGCGAACTTGCGACGCTCAAGGATCATGCGAATGGTAAGACCGAGGAATGACCCGAAGAGCGCCGCCCAGATGGCGAGCCACCACTCCTGCGGGACCGTGCAGAGGAGCTGGACACCGCTGCCGCACCCGAGCGCGCCGACGAGTGGGATGAAACCCAGCGCGCCGACGAATGTGCGCCGCCGCGTGAGCGATCTCTGCTGCGTCGTGAATGCTTCCCGCCGCTTCTCTTCCGAGCGCGACGCCCGCCGATCGATCTTCGGGCCGCCCTGCTCGTTTGCCTCGCGCCGCGCGCGCCGGCGTCCCCGCCTTCCCACTGGCGGAGGCTACCGCTTCGCGTCGAACGAGCGGACGTTCGCCGCAGGCACGACCTCGGCGCCGTGGCGGATCGCGCCCGCGCGCACCTCGCTTGGGAACGTGACCTCACCGTCGACCGTCCGATCGCCAAGCGCGCGGACGCTCGCGTAGTCCGGTGCGAGCGCGAGATCGAGCTCGTCGGTCGCGAACTCGCCGGCGTTCGCCGGAGCGAAGACGAAGAGCCGCGCCGACGCCGTGTGGATCGCCGCGCGAGAGCCCGCGAGGGCGACCAGCGGCCGATAGATCGGATCGGGGAGGGCCGCACTGCCGAACGCGATGAGGCAGATGACCGTAGGTCGATCGTCACGGCTGGGAGCTCCCGACGCGGTCACGGTCTCGCCGTAGACGTCCCGGAGGCCCGCGGCCGGCGCGCCTCCCGCGACGAGCCCGGACACTCCGCACGCATGCGCGCGTGTGAGCACCTCCGCCGAGACGCGAGCCCCGCCGACCATGATCCGCCCGCCGAGACGAACGTCGACGCGCGACGGCGCGAGATCCTCCGTCGGTGAACCCACGCCGAGTGTCAGCTCGCCGATCGCATCCGGTCCGTACGCGGCGGCACCCTCGATACACCACGCCATGCCCTCGACGCTCACCAGCGCCTCGTCCGACCGCGTCACGGAGCCATCGAGCGTCGAGCGCACGACCCAGCGACCGACGACCGGCGCGATGAAGACGTCGCCGTCAGCCGTCAGATGCAGCAGCCGTCCGTCGATCGGCGCGGTGAGCGCGCGCGGAAACCGTCGACCGGTCCGTGCGAGGAGCGTTCCTGCCGTCACCTCGGTCCCGATCGCCACGCGCAGCTCGCGTTCCATATCGGCCGCCGCCACGCCGATGCGCCGCGCACCTTTCATACGGATCGCCGTGCCGAGTGCGACGCCCGCGGCGATCACGTCGCCCGCGTTCACCTCCCGCCCAACGCTTGCCCGCTCGACGACGCCGATGGGCAGCGGATGTTGCGCGGTCCAGCGCGCGTGCCGCCAGGTCACGCGGCGCCCTGGGAAGGCAGCGCGCGCAGCGTGGCGTGCCACCGCAGCACCGTCGGAATCCGCTCGGCGTCGCGGTTCGGAAGAAGAAGCGGCCGGCCGCGGGCATCGATGAGAACCCCGAGCGCGCCGCCGTGACCGACCCCGTTGATCGGTGAACCCTTGGCGGAGACCTCGATATCGCCGGAGATCGGCAGGAGGGTGAACGATCCCAGCGCCACGCGATGCTCCATGTGGCCGCCGGCATGCGTGAGTCGCACGGTCGCAGAGCGGCGAGGCCGTATCGAGAGGACCAGCGCTATGCGTTCCGCGCGGCCCTCGTCGGGCTCGCGCAAGACGGTCGTCATTCCGGAAGGCTCGAGACCGTCCACGGCGACGAGGAGCGTCTGCGCGGCGCGCGGAAACGAGGCTGCGCGGCCAGTCACGAGCAGCGCGGGTGCGGCGCGCATCGCGGCCACATCGAGTCCCGCGTACTCGGCGTCGCGAAGCGCGTGGGCAATCGCCTCGCGCGCAAGCGCCATCTCGAGGGAGAGCGCAGCCTCGGTCGCGGGGAGCGCGCCGGGCCAGAGGGCGCGGTTGAACACGCGCTCGAGGAGCGCGGGTGCGTCGATGGCACGAGGTAGCCACCGCCGCACGCGATCGAGGCCCGCGCGCGTCACAACGTGATCCGCTGCCGCACCCAGGCCCAGAGGCACGATATGCGCGGCCTCGAGGCCATCGGCCCGCGCGAGCACGCACGAGGTGGATGCTTCGGAGACATCGACGACCACCGCGTCGGCGCCGATCGACGACGCGAGTGAGCGCGCCGCGTCCTCGATGAGCTCATCTCGCAGCGTCAGATCCTTGTGCGCGCCGCGGCGGAACGCCCGGAGCGCAGTCACGATCTCCCCCACCTCGTTCGACATCTCGAACGGAAATCCGGCGGCGGGGGGCCGCAGCTCTTCGGCCACGCGCGGATCGGCGATGACGAAGATCCGTGGGGCCGGCTGCTGCGTGCCGCATCCCAGCCGGAGCGCCTCGAGCAGCTCGGCCATGGCCGCAACCCCTTTTTGGTCGGAGCCGACAAGCACCACGTCGGGCGCGGCATCCCGGAAGGACTGCGCGAGCTCGCCGAACGAGCGTGGATCGTCCGTCGGCACGACCGCGCACGTGCGGGCCGCGGCGGCGAGCGCGACGCGCGCGACCACGCGTCGCGAGGCGTCGTCGCGGCCATGGAGGAGCGCGACGCGAAGCGGCCTCCCGAGCCCGACGTGGGCTTCCTCGACCGGAGCTTGCCCTCCGGTCGAGACGATCACCGGGCCGGAGTCGTGGTGCGCGCCGCCTCCTGGACGAAGGCGCCGAAGATGCCTTCCACTTCCGAGGACATCCCCTTGTCTTTCCCTATCCGCTCAGGGTGCCACTGCACGCCCACCACCCACCGGTATTTGTCCGACTCGAATCCTTCGACGAGATCCCCGACCAGCGCCGTCGCACGGACAGCGGGGCTCAGCTCCTTCGAGGTGATCGCCTGATGGTGCCGCGAATTGACGACCAGAGCCCTTCCCCCGCACGCAGCCGCGACCTTCGAAAGCGGGTCGATGAGTACGTCGGTGTGGAGACGAACCGAGTCGGGCCCTTCCGGTGGTTCGTGGCCCTCGACGTGGAGCAGGAGCTTGCCGCCCATCGCGACGTTCACAAGCTGGAAGCCGCGGCAGATACCAAGCACCGGGATATCCAGCTGGAGCGCCCTCTGGATCGCCTCAAACTCAAGATCGTCGCGCTCGAGGTCCGGCTCCCTCGCGAGATGCCGTGGGTCCGAATCTCCATACCGGGCCGGGGAGATATCGGGACCTCCCGCCAGGCAGAGACCCTCGATCTCCTCAGGCATCGTGTTGCCAGGTTCCAGGATCACGACCTCGGCCTGAGCCCGTTCGAGTGCCTCAACATAGTTCACACGAGCGGCCAACGCGCGCGCCGTGTTCGCCTTGCCGATCGTGAGGGCTATCCGCGGACGCCGTCGCACCGCATTCATGGTATCGGTCGAGGGGGCCGTCGCTCCGCGCCCAGGGGCCCCTGCTCCTCGGACCCCCACGTCGCGTCATGCAGGCTTGCGCGGTCTATGAGCTCGATCAATACACCTCCCGAGGCCCGTGGGTGGATGAACGCGACCATGCCCTCCGCGCCGCGACGTGGCGTCCGATCGATGAGCTCGACGCCGTCGCTCCCGAGCCTCGCGAGCGTGGCCGCGAGATCGTCGACCACGTAGCACACGTGATGGAGCGTGGGCCTTCCCCGCTCCGCGAGGAACTTCGCGACACCCGACTCCCGATCGACGGGCTCGATCAGCTCGATGCGCTGTCGATCGCCGCCGAGAAAGGTCACCCGGACTCGCTGGTCCGCAAGCTCGCGCACGGGCTCGGCGGGGAGGCCGAGCGTGTCGCGATAGAAGGGCAGCGCGTCCTCTATCCGCGGGACCGCGATGCCGATGTGGTGCAGCGGACCCAGGTTCATGTGCGAGGCGGGACGTACGTGCCGAACACCTCGCGCAGATCGGAACAGATCTCGCCGAGCGTGACGTCCGCCTCGACCGCGCCGAGGATCAGGGGGACGAGGTTCGCCGAGCCTCTGGCCGCGTCGACCAGATCGGCGCGGGCCCGCGTCGCGCGCGCCGCGTCGCGCTTAGCTCGAAGCTCGGCGAGGCGAGTCTTCTGGCGCTCGACCACCTTTTCGTCGACGCGCAGGATGGGCACCGCCGGCTGCTCGCCTTCAGCCCGATACGCATTGACGCCGACGATCACCTTCTCCCCGCTCTCGACGGCCCGCTGCTGCTTGTACGCGGAGTCCTCGATGGCTCGCTGTTGATAGCCCCGCTCGATCCCCGCCAGAGCTCCGCCGATACGATCGATCTCCGCGATCTCGGCCCGCGCGCGCTGCTCGATGTCGGCCGTCAACGCCTCGATCGCGTACGCGCCGCCCAGCGGGTCGATGGTCTCCGCGACGCCCGACTCTTCGGCGAGGATCTGCTGCGTCCGCAGCGCGATGCGCACCGACTCCTCGGTCGGAAGCCCGAGCGCCTCGTCGTACGCGTTGGTGTGCAGCGACTGGGTCCCGCCGAGCACCGCGGCGAGCGCTTCGATCGCCGTGCGGACGATGTTGTTCCGGGGCTGCTGCGCGGTGAGTGTTGAGCCCATCGTCTGGGTGTGGAACCGCAGCGCGAGCGCCGCCGGCGACTTCGCCCCGTAGCGGTCGCGCATGATTCCTGCCCAGATGCGGCGCGCGGCCCGGAACTTCGCGACCTCCTCGAGAAGCGTCGAGTGGGCCGCGAAGAAGAAGGAGAGCTGCGGCGCGAAGCGCTCGACGTCGAGGCCGCGCGCGACCACGGCGTCCACGTACGCGATCGCGTCGGCAAAGGTGAAGGCGAGCTCCTGCACCGCGTCGGCTCCGGCCTCGCGGATGTGATAGCCGCTGATCGAGATCGGGTTCCAGCGCGGCAGCCCCGCGGCGCAGTACGCGATGAGATCCGTTGCCAGGCGCATCGAGGGACGCGGCGGGAAGATGTACGTCCCGCGCGCGATGTATTCCTTGAGGATGTCGTTCTGCGTCGTCCCGCCGATTCGTTCGGCGCTGATCCCCTGCCGCTTCCCGACCGCGACATACATCGCGAGCAGGATCGCCGCGGTCGCGTTGATGGTCATCGAGGTCGTGACCTCGCCGAGCGGGATGCCCTCG
Organism: Chloroflexi bacterium 13_1_40CM_68_21; assembly: GCA_001917735.1. Next base: position 8,051 of record MNEO01000065.1, on the reverse strand, counting down.
AAGAGTCGGGCGAAATCCTCGAGCGAGCTGATGGACACACCGACCTTGCCCACCTCGCCCGCGACACGAGGATCGTCCGCGTCGTAGCCCATCTGCGTCGGAAGGTCGAACGCCACCGACAGCCCGGTCTGACCGTGCTCGAGCAGGTAGCGGTAGCGCGCGTTGGACTCCTCGGCGGTCCCGAAGCCGGCGTACTGGCGCATCGTCCAGAGACGGCCCCGGTACATCGTCGGCTGGATGCCACGTATGTACGGCGGCTCGCCGGGTAGCCCGGGATCGGCTGCGTCGCCATCGAAGAGGGGCGGCAGCGGCGCGCCGTATGTCGTCTCGAATTTCGCGCGCTCGGGGATCCGTTTGGTCGCCTCCGCGTAGGTGGTGCGCTCCCACTCGGCGCGGTCGCGGCTCTTCTTTCGCACGTTGGCGATGGTACGCGGGGCTATCGTCAGGACCGTGGCCCGGTTTCTCGCGGTCACCATGTTCGCCGCGACCCTGTCGCTCGCTCTCGGCGTTCGCGCGAGCGCGTGTTCCTGCGTGCCGCAGACCGGAGCCCAGCAGGCCGCGCGAGCGGATGTGGTGTTCGGGGGGACCGTGACGGTCATTGAGCCGCCGATCACCGGCCTCACCTTCTCGAGCGCGGATCCGATGAGCATCCGCTTCTCGGTGGACGCGGTGTACAAGGGCGACGCCACACGCACGTACTGGGTCTCGAGCGCGCGATCGGGCGCGAGCTGCGGCTTCGAGTTCTTGGTGGGGAAGCGCTACATGGTCTTCGCGCGCATGTCCGGAGACCGCGCCGAAACGGACCTCTGCTCGGGGACGCTCCAGGGCGGGCTCGATCCCGCGTCGGTCGCCCTGCCCGCGGGACGCGCACCCCGCGAGGATCCGCCGTCCACGGCTCTCATTGTCGTGATCGTCGTGACGTTCGCGACGGCGGCCGTGGCGGCCCTCGGCGCGGCGTACCGCCGAAAGAGGAGGACCACGCTCCCGAACTGACGCTCGGGGAGCGGATCAGTCTCACTGCCAAGTCCCACGCTGGACAGAACCGCCGGCCGTCATTAGGATTTGAACATGTTCGAAACTTCGCGCCAGGAGCACCGCCCGACCGAGCGTGGGGACTCCACACGGGACCGGATCCTGGAGGTGGCGCTTGGACTCTTCAGATACTACTACTTCCCCTCAAAGGAGGCGCTGGTCCACGCCTTCTACGACCGCGTGCAGGACGAGCACGCGGCGCTGGTCCGTGCGACGTGCGCGTCGTCGGCGGATGTCGTCGTACGGGTTCGCGCGGCACTGCTCGGAAAGCTCGACATTCTTCGCGAGGACCGTGCGCTGCTCGGTGGGCTCTTCCGATTCGTCGGCGAGCGCGACCATCAACTGTCCGTCTTCAGCGCCGCGACCCGCGCGCAGCGGGAGCAGGCGGTGGCGGCGTTCTCGCTCGCGCTCGAGGGATCACGCCTCCCGAAGGCGCTCCTCGAAGCAGCGGCGCGCGCCCTCTGGCTCGCGCATCTCGGGTTGATCCTGTACTTCATCCACGACGACTCCGACGAGCAGGTCCGGACGAAGCGACTTGCGCGCCGGACAGCCGACGTGTTCTGCGCGGCCCTGCGCCTCGTCACCCTGCCGGGCGTCGGGCGCGTCATCACACCGGCCCTCGACGCGCTGCGCGAAGCCGGCCTCATCTCCGCGTCGTCGGTGAAAGGGAAGGTGCCCGCATGACCGCAAACCCCCGTCATCACTGGTATCCGCGCGCGACGTCCGATCGGCGACCGTCTCACTGGTGGTACTGGGGCCGCGCGCTCTATGTGAGCCGGCGCGACTACTGGCGCATCTTCCTCAAGTTCTTCCTCGTCGGTCTGCCGATCGGCGGGGCGGGCGTGCTCCTCGGCATTCCGATCCTGGTCAGCGCCGCGTTCGTCCTCGCGGGGGTCGGAATGGTGCTGCTCGTCTACTCGATCCTTGGGCTGTACCGCATGTACGGCCACCCCTCGATGACGTACTACCGCCGTCTGCTGGAACAGGGCGGGGTCCGCGACGGTATGGTCGTGGCCGATCTGCACATCGGGACCTATCGCACGACGTTCGCCCTCGCGGACCTGCTCCCAGGCTCCACGATCCACACGATCGACTGCTGGGACCTCGAAGGTCCTCCGGCCGAGGCCGCCGTGTCTGACGTTCGCGACCTCGAGCCGGCCCCGACCACCAATCCGCGGATCCACCCGGCTCGCGCGAGCGCGTTCTCGCTCCCGATCCCGACCGCGAGCTGCGACGCCGTCGTCTTCGGCTTCGGCACGCACGAGATCCCTCACGGCGGACCCCGCGAGAAGCTCTTCGCCGAAGCGAAGCGGATCCTGCGGCCGGGTGGAAGGGCGCTCCTCTTCGAGCACGGCGCCGACGTGCACAACTTCGTGATCTTCGGACCGGTCATCGACCACGTGACCCGGCGGCAGGAGTGGCTTTCGACCATGCGCGAGCATTTCACGGACGTCACGTACGCGCGCTCCTCCGCGGCGGTGGATCTCATCGCCGGGCGCCGTGCCTAGCGGCGAGCCCGACGTCCTGATCGTCGGCGCCGGCATCGCGGGTCTCGCGGCCGCGCTCCGACTGGCGGACCGCGGGCTTCGGCCGCTCGTGCTCGAGGAAGGTCCGCGGGTCGGCGGACGGATGACGACCGATCGCGTCAATGGCTTCGCGATCGACACGGGCGTGACGCTCCTCGGCAACCGGTTCCACGGCATGCGCACGCTCGCGCGACGGCTTTCCCTCCCCATTGCTCCCGCTCCCTTCTCGCTGGGCATTCGCGATGAGCGCGGGGAGCGCGGCTACCGCGCGCAACGACCGCTCGATCTCCTTCTCGACCCGCAGCTCTCGCGCGCCGCGCGGTGGGCGGCCGTCAGGGTGCTCGCCGACATCGTGCGCGGCGGTCCCTCGCTGCTTCACGGGAGAAGCGACCGCGCCCGCGCCCGCGACGACGAATCGGTCGGCGAGTACATGTCACGTCTCGGGGCCGGGGGCGAGGAGCTTCTTGCACGCGTCTTCGAGCCCGGCCTGCGCGCGGCCTTTGGCGGTTCCCCGGGAAGAGCCTCGCGCCTCGCCTTCCTCCAGGTCCTCTGGAACACGCTCGGCGCGGGCTTCTGGAACGTCGCCGGCGGCGTCGACCGGATCCCGGAAGCGCTCGCGCGTCGTGTACCGGTAGAGCTCGGCGCGCGCGTCGACCTGGTCCGCGTTGCGGGCTCAGGGGTCGAGGTCGACGTCTGGGCAGCCGGATCGCGGAGGACGCTCCACGCGCACGCGGCGATCCTCGCGGTACCAGGCGATCGGGTCCCCACGCTGTACCCCGACGCGCCGGAGTGGATCGCACGTCCCGCAAGCCGCACGCGCTACTCGCATGTAGCGAGCGCGCATGTCGCACTGCGGCGTCCCCCCGTTTGTCCGCACGCCGGATACGCGTTCGCCACAGGGAGCGCGGATGGGATCGGCGTGCTGGAGCTCGAGCACCTTCGCGCGGAGGGCCGCTGCCCAGCGGGCAAAGGAATGGTCTCGGTGTACTTCGTCGACACGCCGACATTCCTCTGTGTCGAGGCGGACGACGCCACGCTGAGCGCGCGAGCGCGCGCCGTACTCGAACACGCCTTCCCCGGGTCGGCGGAGAGCGCCGAGTTCACGCACCTTATCCGCTGGTCGACAGGGATCGCCATGTTTCCGAAGGGCAGGCTCGGGGAGCTCACCGGTCTCCGCACCCGCCTCGCCGCATGGGACAGGCCGCTTGACCTCGCCGGCGACTGGCTCGACGGCGTCGCCTGCGAGTCCGCGCTCGCGACGGGCCAGCAGGCCGCCGATCGGATCGCCGCGCGCTTAGGGCACTGAGCCGCGCGGCTCACCGCGGACGGAAGACGAGCGTCCCGTCGAGATGACCGAGCCGATCCTTTGAGAAGGACATCGGCTTGTAGTCGCCCGCGGCCCAGAGCCGCGTCTGGTCGCCCCAGTACTTCGACCCGGGCTGGCCGGATTCGCCCTCGGGGGTGACCGACAGCGACGCGTCCAGATCCGCGAGGTCCGCGATCATCCGCTCCGAGGGGTGGCTCGAGACGGCGAAGGGCGCGGTGATCAAATACGCCTCGTTGTTCACCGAGTAGCCGTCGCCCGGACGCTTCAGCGGTCCGATGTTGAGCAGGAGCGCGAGCGGCCCGATCGCGAGCGGGTGCGCGAAGGTGATCGTGTGGAGGTCGCCCCAGCGCCAACTTGTCGGATCGCTCCCAAAACGCGATGCGAGGTCTCTGGCCGCATCGTCCAGCGCCCGCCCGACGATCACGTCGCGACCGCGCACCGCTGGATCGCCGATCTCGCTGAACCATGCGTCGTTCGGCCGTCCCATGAGCTGATACAGGGCGAACGTGATGCGCGCGCGGGCCGCGTACTCGCGGTAGAGGGCCGCACCGAGCTTGTCCTGAAAGACGCGATCACACATCCGAACCAGCCACGCTCCATAGATCGCGGCGGCGGGCGAATCGGCGCCGAGCGTGCCGTCCCAGGCGCGAACGGCAGCCTGCGCCTCGCGGGCGATCTGCGTGCTCGGGGTCGCGGAGAGGATCGCCTCGCGAAAACGCGTGACCGGCAGGGACGCGAAGTCGGTCTGCAAGGCACGCATCGCGGCGAGGTCCGCCTTTTGCGTGCCCGCGAGCCGCTGCGCGATGTAGGTTGCGCGGAAGCCCGGATCCCACTCCCCCATGTAGCCGACGACGTGCGGATCCTGCGTCGGGCGGTCGTTCGCGTTGATGACGATGCCGGAGGGCGGATCCGCGACGCTCGGGTTCGTTTCCGCCGGCAGCATCCCGGTCCAGTCGTAGTCGCCGGTCCATCCGGGGACCGGCATCTGGCCGTCGCCGTTCCGTGCGGGGAGCCGGCCGACGAGCTGATAGCCGATGTGGCCGTCCACGTCCGCATAGCACGCGGAGACCGCCGCGCCGTTGAAGTCGGCCGCCGCGGCCCGGAATTCGCCCCAGCTCCGCGCCCGCGCGAGCGCGAAGACGAAGTCGACGAGATGCCCGGGGTCGAGCGCGGTCCAGCGCAGGGCGAGCTGCGCAGTCTGATCCTTGAGGATCGGCGTGATGATCGGCCCGTGCCGCGTGATCGTGACGTCCAGGGTGACCGGATCGGCGCGGCCCTTCACCCCGATCGTCTCGCGCACGACCGTCGCGGCCTCGAACGACCCTTTGTATTCGTAGCGCCGAGGGTCGGCAGCGTCCTGACGCTCGGCGAAGAGGTCCTGCGTGTCCGTGTACGCATACGTGAAGCTCCAGGCGATCCGGTCGTTGTGGCCGATGGCGATCGCAGGGAGGCCCGCGAAGGAAAAGCCGACGAGCCTGTACCCGGGCCCCTCGAGACCGACCTCGTACCAGATCGATGGATTGCGGACGGCGAGGTGCGGATCGCCGGCGAGGATCGGCTTGCCGCTCGCCGTCCGCGAGCCGGCGAGGGCCCAGCAGTTCGAACCGAGGCCTTCCCCTGAACCGGGGAGGATCGCATCGAGCGCGAGCGTGCCGGGACTCCATGTGCCAGGCGAGAGGAGCGGCGCGACGGCCGCCCACGCTCGCTCGTCGATCGCCTGTGAGCGGCCAGACGGATCGGGCATGAGCGTCGCGAGCACACCGGTGCCGAAGCGGTTCGCAAGGCTCGCGCGAAGGAGCTCCTGCGTGTAATTGGTGGCAGCGTCGTAGGCCTGAAGCTTGGCGACCACGATCGAATCCACCGCCGTCCACTGATACGGTCGGTATCCCAGGAAGATGAACTCCATCGGCAGGGATTCGCCGTGGCCCTCGAGGAACTTGTTGACTCCGTCCGCGTACGCCTCGAGCGCCGCGCGGGTGTCCTCGCGGAGCAACGGCAGCTCCTGCGCGGCGACGCGCGCGAGGCCGAACGTGCGCATCTGGCGATCCGCGTCGAGCGCCGGTTCGCCGAGCACTTCGGCGAGGCGACCGCTCCCGGCGCGACGGTAGAGATCCATCTGGAAGAGCCGATCCTGCGCGGTGACGTAGCCCTGCAGATACCAGAGGTCGTGCTCGGTCTTGGCGTGGATGTGCGGCACCCCGTAGCTGTCGCGGAGGACCTCGCCACGCTCGTCGATGCCCAGCAGCCGAAAGTCGCCGTCGATCGTCGCGAGCGGCCGGTAGACGAGGATGAGGCCTTCGACCACAAGGCTCGCGACGAGGAGGAACGTGATCGTCGCTGCCGCGATGCCCCGTTTCCGGCGGCGGCTCATTCCACGATCACCAGGAGGACCGATCCGCCTTCGACCTTGGTTCCAGCCGTCGCGGCGATGCGTACGACGCGGCCCGGGGCCGGCGCGCGGAGCTCGTTCTCCATCTTCATCGCTTCGAGGGTGACGAGCGGAGCTTCGCGCTCCACGACGTCGCCCTCCTTCACATGCACCGCCTTGAGGAGGCCCGGCATCGGCGCGCGCAGCTCGAAGCGGCCGGTCCCGGGGCGCGCAGTGTTCCCCCGTGCGCGCAGCGATCGCTCGTCGACGACGCTCAAGGAAACCTCGCGACCGTCCACGTCAACTCGGATCGGGTCATAGGTGAGGAGCGTCACCTCATGACTCTCACCATCCAGCGCGACCGACCACTGACGGTGGCGTACCGTCTCGCGAACGTCGGCCGCGACCGCCCGATCGTCGATCGTGAAGCCGCCGTCCGGCGTGATCTCGACGCGGACCCGCCGATCATCGAGCGAGACCTCATACCGCACTAGCGGAGAGCGTCTTTCCGGGCCGCAAGGGCCCACGCGGAGTCCACCGTGGCCACCGGGCGGCGCTCGGAACGCGATCGCGTCGCCAGCACCGCCACGAGCGCCGCCGCTGCCGCGGCTCCGTCCGGCAGGTCGGGGCGCGCGGCGGGGGGCCAGTGCTCGGCGATGTATTCGGTGTGGTAGCGGCCCGCCGCGAAGTCCGGCTCGGAGAGCGCGTGGCGGTGGAACGGCAGCGACGTGGGGATGCCGGCGATCCGCATCTCGCCGAGGGCGCGCCGCATTCGCGTGATCGCTTCGGTGCGATCGCGTCCGTGTGTGATCACCTTCGCGAGCAGCGCGTCGTATTGGTCCGGGACGGTCATTCCGACGAACAGCGCCGAATCGACCCGCACGCCCGGTCCGTTGGGTTCTCGCACCAGCGCGATGGTCCCGCTCACCGGCAGGAATCCAGCGAAGGGGTCCTCGGCCGTGATGCGGCATTCGATCGCCGCCCCGCGGCGGACGACGTCCGGCTGCGTGAACGGAAGGCCCTCGCCCGCGGCGATCCGCAGCTGGAGCGCTACCAGATCGAGTCCGGTGACCATCTCGGTCACGGGGTGCTCGACCTGGAGGCGCGTGTTCACCTCGAGGAAATAGAACCGTCGCTTCGCGTCCACCAAGAACTCGACCGTGCCGGCGCTCTGGTAGCCCGCCGCTTTTGCGATACGCACCGCGGCGTCGCCAAGGCGGTCCCGCAGCTCATCGTCGATGGACGGTGCGGGCGTCTCTTCGATGAGCTTTTGATGTCGGCGCTGCACCGAGCAGTCCCGCTCGCCCAGCGAGAGGACCTTGCCACGGGCGTCGCCAAAGATCTGCACCTCGATGTGTCGCGGCAGCTCGACGGCCTTCTCGAGGTAGAGCGCCGGCTGTCCGAACGCCGCGGTCGCCTCGCCGGTGGCTCCGCGCCACGCCGCATCGAGCTCGTCCGCCTTCGCGACAAGACGCATGCCCTTTCCGCCGCCTCCGCCCGCCGGCTTGAGCAGGAGCGGATACCCGATATGCGCGGCCGCGTCGCGCGCCGCGGCAACGTCGCCCAGAGGCTCCGACCCTTCTGCGACCGGGACCTTCGCCTCACGCGCGAGGCGGCGGGCGGAGGTCTTCTCGCCGAGCGCGCGCTGCACCGCGGCCGGCGGGCCGATGAAGATAAGACCCGCGTCGACCACGGCTTGCGCGAAGTCCGCGTTCTCGGAGAGGAAGCCGTATCCGGGATGAACGGCGTCGCATCCGGAGCGCTTCGCGACCTCGATCAGCCGCGGGGCATTGAGATA
>MNEO01000027.1 GCA_001917735.1 Chloroflexi bacterium 13_1_40CM_68_21 | reverse complement strand
GGAACTCGAGATCGCGGAAGAGCTCGAGGACCGCGGCGCGGTCGTATGTGCTGCGTCGGGTGCGCTCGAGCTCGAGTGTCACGGGCAGGTCCGTCACGATGGTTGCAAGCTCCCTGCTCTTGAAGACCTGGTCCCTGTTCGCCACCAACGCTTCGCGCAGGCGCGGCGTGTACCCGGTGAGATCGGCGTAGACGCCCTCGAGATTCGCGTGCTCCGCGATGAGCTTCGCTGCGGTCTTGTCGCCGACTCCGGGAACGCCCGGGATGTTGTCGGTCGCGTCACCCTTGAGCGCTTTGAAGTCGACCATCTGGTCCGGTCGAAGCCCGTACCGCTGACGGATCATCTCCTCGTCGTAGATCACGGTGTTCTGGAAGCCTTGCCGGGTGGTCATCAGCTTCACGCGCGGCGAGACCAGCTGCAGAGGATCGAGGTCGCCGGAGACGATGATGGTCTCGAGGCCTTTGGCCTCGGCCTGTCGCGCGAGCGCCCCGATGACGTCATCCGCCTCGAATCCGGGGAGCGAATACATAGGCACGCCGAACTTCTCGAGGAGCTGCTTCACCCGTTCGAACTGCGGCCGGAGCTCGTCGGGCATCGGGCGGCGGGTCGCCTTATAGGTGGCCTCGCGCTCGTGCCGGAAGGTCGGGACCGGCAGATCGAACGCCGCCGCGATGTGCTGTGGAGTCGTCTGCTCGAGCGACTTGAGCAAGATCGAGGCGAAGCCGAACGTCGCGTTGGCGAGCTCGCCTTTGGTCGTGGTGAGCGGCGGTACGGCGAAGAACGCCCGGTAGATCAGGCTGTTCGAATCGAGAAGGACGAGGCGTTCGGTCACGTAACGAGTATCGCCGTTAGGCCGCGCGAAGCCTCCGCTGGAGCGCGAACGCGAGCACGCCCAAGGCGACCGCGAGGACGAGCCAGAACCAGGGTGACGGACCGAGCTGCCGACGCTCCGGAGCGCTAAAGGCGACGGCCACCGGCGTCGTCGTGACGTTGTCCCCACGCCCCGCGGCCGGGGCTGCCGTGCCCGTCGCCGCCTTGGTCGCGTCCTGGGTCGACCGCTGCGCCTCGGGAGCCGGGGTCGCGGTTCCGAGCGCAAAGCCAGGGGCGGGCGCTGCCGATGCCGAGACCGCGATCCGCTGGTCGGCCGCACCGGTCGGCCCCGCCGGGCCACCGGCTCGGGACGCGTTGGGCGCGGGTGCCGCCGCGGGGCCGGCCGCGCCGCCGCTCGTGCCCTGGGGGGCACTGGCGAGGATTGCCGAAGCCACGAACAGGAAGAGCGCGGCACCGCTGGCCAGGGTCGAAAGCGTGCGCATCGGGGCGAGCCAGAACGGCACGGAGACACGGGGCACGAGCGACCGCGAGGGAATCGGCGCCGGGAGCGCCGCGATGAGCCGCGCCGTGCCACGGAGCTCCGCGAGCCTGGTTCGGCAGACTGCGCAGGCGTCCAGATGCGTCTCGACCGCCGCCTTCGCGGAGGGATCGAGCGCGCCGTCAAGATACGCGGACAGCTCGGCGAACGGATGCACGGCCTAGCCTCCTTCCCCTAAGACGTCCCGCGCGCCGAACGGTTCCCTCATCCCGACGGCCCCCTCCAGCCGCGAGCCACGAGCGCGTTGCGCACCGCGAGACGGCCCCGATGGATGCGCGACTTGACCGTGCCGATTTCGACCGTCGTGATCGCCGCGATCTCCTCGTAGGCGAAGCCCTCGACGTCCCGGAGCAACAGGGCCGCGCGCTGCTCCACCGGGATGGTGGCGAGGATCTCCTCGACGATCACGAATGCTTCGCGGTCACCGGCGATCTCGGCGAGATCGGGCCCGGGAGCCGGGGGCTCGGCCCACGATCGATCGTCGTCCTCGTCCGTCGGAGGATCGAGGGGAACCTCGGGGTGCCGGCGGCGCGAGCGCAAGCGGTCGAGCGCGCGATTGGTCGCAATACGAAAGATCCAGGCGCGGAACGAGCTGCCCTCGAATGACGACAACGATCGCCACGCCGATAGGAGCGCGTCTTGCACCACATCCTCAGCGTCGACCTGACCGACCATCCGCGCCGCATGCCGATACAGCGGCCGCTCGACCTCGCGGGCAAGCTGCTCGAACGCACGGGCGTCCCCCTGGCGGGCCCGCTCCACGAGCGGAGCGCTCGCTTCACCGGAGGCACCCTTCACGAGCGGACGCCTGCCGCCTCAATGCCATTTCGGTAGGCTGCCGAGTGCTCATGTCGGACGACCTGAAGAAGAGGGTCGTCGTGATCGGGGAGGACGACGAGCCGATCGCGACGCTGCTCCGCGATTCGATCAACGACGAGGCCGGCTACCAGGCGGTGGTGGTGTCTGACGGGGCCATCGTGCTCGAGACCGTCCGTCAGGTGCACGCGGACCTCCTCATCCTCGACATCATGATGCCGGGACTCAGCGGATTCGAGGTCTTCGACCGGGTTCGCGCCGATACTGAGATCCGGGAGATGCCCGTGCTGTTCGTGAGCGCCGCCACACCGCAGTTCGAGGCCGAGTTCAAGGAGCGTGGCATCACGGACGTCATCTCCAAGCCGTTCGACCTGAACGATCTCCTCGCCAAGGTCCGGGTACTCTGCCCGACCGATGGCGGAGGCCAGCCCTAACCCGCGGGACCGCACGCGCTACGCGCGGCTTGCGCACGTCGCCGCGGAGATCGCGGTCGCGGTCGGAGAGGCGATCGCGATCGCCGACACCGCGGTGGTCACCCGGAAGCGAGGACGCGCGAACTTCGCCACGGCCGCGGATCATGCGGCCGAGCGGGCGATCCTCGCGAAGCTCACAGCTTTTGACCGGAGCATTCCGGTACTCGCCGAAGAGAGCGCGCGGAAGGACCTCGCGTCGGCCGAGCGGCTCTGGGTCGTCGACCCGATCGATGGCACGCTCAACTATTCCCGGGGGATCCCTTTCTACGCCGTCGTGCTCGGCTACGTCGAAGATGGCAGAACGCGCGCCGCGGCGATCTCCGCGCCGCGCACGCGCGAAACCTTCGTCGCTTCACAGGGAGCTGGCGCGACACTGAACGGCGAGGCGATCCACGTCTCGGACGTCGCGCGGCTGTCGCGAGCGCTGGCGGTCGCGGCGCTCTCCTACCGGGTCATGCGAGGCGCGCGGCCGCGTACGGTCGCTCTCGCGGCCGCCTGCGCCGGCATGCGCGACGTCGGTTCGGCGGCGCTCGGGATCGCGTACGTCGCAATGGGCCGCTTCGACGTCTTCGCCCACGAGTACCTCTCACCGTGGGATGTCGCGGGCCCTGCGCTCATCGCGCGCGAGGCGGGCGCGTCGGTGCTGTCGCTGAAGACCGGTCGCGACGCCGCGTGGAACGAGCGCCAGGTCGTGATCGCAAATCCGACTCTCGCGCGGGCCGCCATCAGGCTGCTTTTGAAACCTAGAATGTGATCACGCCGGAGTGACGAAATGGCAGACGTTAGAGACTCAAAATCTCTTGGGCCGAAAGGTCCGTGAGGGTTCGACTCCCTCCTCCGGCACCGTGCGTTGTATTGGTGGCTGACTGGGATCTTGCGTGACACGGCGCCGAGTCGCGCTCGCGCTGTGGGCGCTCGGCGGCGCACTCATCGTCGCCCCCTTATTTGTGATCTGCGTCGCCGTGGCCTTCGCACCGCACACGAGTGACTTCATGTGTTTCTGGACCGGCGCGCGCTTCGTGCTCGACGGTCGCGATCCGTACGACACGGTGGCGTGGACGCGGGCGATGTCGGGTCAATACGTCGACGCGTTTGGCAATGTGCGCGGCACGTTCTGTCCCGGCCGCTACGGGTATCCGCTGACGACCGCCATCGCGTTCCTCCCCCTGGCCGCCCTTCCTCTCGAGGTCGCGGCGCCGATCTGGCAGCTCCTTCTCGTCACCGGCGCGGCGCTGGGTACGGTGCTCATCTGGCGCGTGCTCGGAGGTCCGACGGCCTGGGTCCCTTACCTCTTGTTCCTCGTCTTCGGCTCGCAGCCGCTGTGGAACACCGCGATGAATGCGCAATTCGGTGGCCTTCTGCTGGGCGCGGTTGGGATCGTCGTCTACCTCATCTACCGACAACGATTGGTTGCGGCCGGCGCCGTGGCCGTGCTGCTGCTGCTGAAGCCGCACATCTTCGCGCCGGTCGTTTTCGGCACGTGGTCCCGGCGAACCGTTCGGCTCATCGTCGCGTTCGTCGTCGTCGCCCTCCTGCTGCTTCTGGCGAGCGTGGTAGCGCAACCGGCGTGGCCCCAAGGCTGGCTGGACGAGGTCCGAGGCAACCGCCTCGTGCTCGCGTCGCAATCGACATCGGTCTGGACGGTCGCGAGCTGGCTGCCAGGCGGCCCGGTGTGGGCGCTCGTCATCATCGCCCTGCTCACAGCAGCGGCGGTCGATCTCGCGCGACGACAGCCGCTGAGCGCGGTCGAGGCGGTTGCCATCCTCGCCTGCCTGACGCTCGTGATCGTGCCGTACTCCGGCAGCCATGATCAGATGCTGCTCGTACCCGCCTGGGCCGTCGTGCTGCGGCGCTCGCTGGCGAACGGGCACCGTGCGACGCTCGCGTCACTGCCACTGATCGTGCTGGTCCTCCCATGGGCGCTCTACGCGATCCGGGACATCAGCGGGGGCCACGAGCTGCCGAGCGCCCTCATGCCGCTCATTGCGGCGCTGATGCTCGTCCTGACGCTATACCGCGCCGTGCGCTAGAGCGGGACCTTCACCCTCACGGTCGTTCCCTTGCCGTCCCCGGCGCTCTCGAGCTGCAGCGATCCGCCGTGTCCCTCCGCGACGAGGCGCGCGACGTACAGGCCCACGCCCATCCCGGCGAATTTCGACGCGCGCCCGGCCCCGCGAACGAACGGATGCCCCAGATTGGGCAGGTCGTCGGCTGGAATCCCGATCCCGTCGTCGTGGACCTCGATGGTGGCGGTACCGTCACGTCCTTCGAGCGCGACGCGGACCTCGCCCCCCGACGGCGAGTACTTCACGGCATTGCCCACGAGATTCATGAGGAGCTGATCGAGCCGGGTTTGATCGCCCCGGACAGGGAGGCTCTCAGGCGCGTCCACGGTGAAGCGGTGGCGGCCTTCCTCTTCGGTCGCGTCGGCGTACCGCTGGACGACATCCCGCGTCACCGCCGCCAGATCGAACCGGACCGGCTCCATTCGAAGTGCGCCGCGCTCCGCACGAGAGACGGAGAGTAGATCGTTGACGAGGCCGTTCATCCGATCGACTTGACGCTCGATGGTCGCGAGGTTCCGATCGAGCGACTCAAGGTCGATCTCCGTGCCTTGCTCGCGAGCGCGCCGCATGCGCGAACGGACGAGCTGCGCGAGTGCCTTGAGCGGCGTCAGCGGGGTGCGCAGCTCGTGCGCGACGATCGAGAGGAACTGCTCGCGTTCGCGCTCCGCTGCGCGCACGTCCGTGATGTCGTGCAGCGTCATGACCGCCGCGACCACGGTCCCGTCAGTAGCACGGACCGGAGCCGCGCTGACGGAGAGATCACGCCGCTCCCCAGTGCCCCGCTGCGTGACGAAGAACTCACCGGAGCTCGCCTCACCGCGGAGCGCCCGGTCGAGCGGGTAGCCGCCCGCCGGGACGCTTTCGCCGGTATGGAGGTCGCGCACGTCGACAGCGTCGCGGAGCTCTGCGAGCGTAGTCAGCTCCGCGACCCCGAGGATGCCCTTCGCCGAAGCGTTCGCCTCGTAGCGGCTGTCGGGCCAGGCGATGATCACGCCATCGTCGATCGAGTCGAGGACGTGGCGCTGTAGCTCGCGTTGCCCAAGAGCGTCCGAGTCCTCGCCGTGCGGACGGCGATCCCGATCACTCATCGCTTGCCATCTCGCCGGATAGCCGAGGCACGCCCTGTGCCACCCCTGCTGGGCGTGCCCTGCGCCGAGGGCGTCAGCGCGGGAGGACGACCTCCACGACGTCGCCGCCGACCTCGCGCGCGACCGCCAGAGCGAGTTCGCGCGACGGCTTCGCCCGGAACGAAGTCTGCACTCGGCGCATCCCGCCACCACTGCGCGGCAGCTCGAGGATGACCTGGGACGTCCCGGCGTAGTCCGCGAGTACCACCTGGATCTTTTGGAAGAGCGCGATCGACCGGTCGTAGTCCAGGACCTCGCGGAAGCGGATCAGAAGCGGGGGAGGCTCTTCAGAGTCCAAGGGAGACGACAGGTCCGGCTCCTCGGAGGAGTGCTGGGCCGTCGGTACAGGGGGACGCTCCTCGTGACTGCCTGGCCCATTACTCCGACGAGGAGTCGGACCCGTCGTCGAACCAAAACCGGAGCCGTTGCCATTCCGGGATCCGAACTTCGCTCGCTTGGCAAGGAACTGCCTCCGCTCTTCCGCGACGCGCTTGATCTCAGCGATCCCGGCGTCGTCGAACCGCGCCGCGTGCTCGCAGAGCAGCTTCGGGTCCTCGTCGCGCTGCTCGACCCGCGCGAGCACCAGGAGGATCTCATCGGTGTTCCAAAGGCTCGCCGTCGCCTCGTACGTGCGCGGGAATACGGTGACCTCGACAGTGCCGGTGAGGTCTTCAACCTGCGCGAACATCATCAGCTGCTTGTTCTTGGTGATGTGCTTGCGCGCGCTCGTGACCACGCACGCGATGGTCACGAGATCCTCACCGGCATCGCGCAGCTCTGCGAGATACGTGGTCACGACATCGCCCATCCTCGGGGCGAGCGCCTGAAGCGGGTGCTCCGAGAGGTAGATCCCGAGGAGCTCCTTCTCCCAGCCCAGAAGCTCGCGGCGCGGCGCCTCGCCACCGACGAGCGGACCGCCCAGGACGCTCGTGCCCGTGAGATCGAAGAGGCCGACCTGCCCGCTCGCGCGGTCGCGCTGCTCGCGTTGCGCGGTCGCGAGTGTGCCGTCAAGCGCCGTGAGCTGCGCCTGCCGCGGCCCGAACGCGTCGCACGCACCGCACTTGATGAGCGACTCGAGGACGCGCTTGTTCGCGCGCTGCAGGTCGATGCGGGCGCAGAGGTCGTCGAGCGAGCGGAAAGCTCCATCGGCTCGACGCGCCTCGATCAAGCCTTCGACCGCACCTTCGCCGACGTTCTTCACGGCGCCGAGGCCGAAGCGGATGCCCTTCGGGGTGATGGCGAAGTCGAGCTCCGACTCGTTCACGTCCGGCGGCAGCACCGCGAGGCCCATGCGCCGGCATTCTGCGACCGCGATCGCGATACGGTCGGGCGTTCCCATCTCCGCGGAGAGCACCGCGGTCATGTACTCGGTGGTGTAGTTCGCCTTCAGATACGCGGTGTGGTACGCGATGATCCCGTAGATCGCGGCGTGCGCGCGGTTGAACCCGTAGCGGGCGAACGGCTCGAAGTCCTTCCACACGGCCTCGATCACGTCGGCGTGCACCCCGTTTCGGATCGCGCCTGACACGAACTTCACCTTCTGCGCGTCGAGCTTCTCGCGGATCTTCTTGCGGACCGCGTAACACAGGACGTCGGCCTCGGCGAGCGTGAAGCCGGCGAGCGCCTGGGTCACGGCCATCACGTCCTCCTGATAGACCATCACCCCGTAGGTCGACTTGAGCACGGGCTCGAGCGTGGGATGCGCGTAGGTGACCGGCTCCTCACCGTGCTTGCGCCGGATATAGGTCGGGATGTAGTCCATCGGACCGGGCCGGAAGAGCGCGACCATCGCCATGACGTCCTCGACTCGATCTGGCTTGAGCTCGCGGACGTAGCGGCGCATGCCGGCGGACTCGAGCTGGAACATGCCGGTCGTCTCGCCCGACCCGAGGAGCTCGAAGGTCTTCCTGTCATCGAGCGGGATGTCCTCGCGCTTGATCGACATGCCGCGGGTCGCCTGGATCAGGCGGAGCGCGTGCTCGAGGATCGTCAGGTTCCCGAGCCCGAGGAAGTCGAATTTGAGGACCCCGAGCTTCTCGAGCTGCTTGTCCTCGTACTGCGTCTGGAGGGCGTTCGCGTTGCCTTTCGAGCGCTCGAGAGGCACAAGCTGTGTGATCGGTTCCCGTGAGATCACGACTCCGGCCGCGTGGGTCCCCGTCGAGCGCACCAGCCCTTCGACCTTCTCCGCCAGATCGAGGAGTCGCTGGATGTGTGCCTCCTGCTCGAGGTCCCGCAGCTCGCCGGACATGCGCCTGGAGTCGGTGAGGGTCGTACCGAACGGGATCGTCTTCGCCACTCGATCGGCCTCGCCGTACGGCATCCCTAGCACGCGCGCGACGTCGCGGACCGCAGCGCGAGCGAGCATCGTGTTGAACGTCCCGATCTGCGCGACGCGGTCGGCGCCGTACTTCTGCGTGACGTACTGGATGACCTCGTCACGCCTGTCCCCCATGAAGTCCACGTCGATGTCCGGCGGCGTGAAGCGCTCGAGGTTGAGGAAACGTTCGAAGATGAGCCCGTACTGGAGCGGGTCGATGTCGGTGAGATCGATCGCATAGTTCACGAGCGACCCACCGGCGGACCCGCGGACCGCGGTGAGGATGCCCCGCTCCTTCGCGAAGCGGATGAAGTCCTGCACGATGAGGATGTAGCCCGTGTAGCCGGTCTTCGCGATGACGGCCAGCTCTCTGTCGATGCGCTCCTGGAGCGCGGGCGTGAGGGCGCCGTACTTCGCTGCCGCGCCCGTCTCCGCAAGCGTGCGGAGCTGCTCTTCGGGCGTCTTGCCGGCCGGCACCTCGAAGTGCGGGAGCCGCAGCTCGCCGAGAGGCAGGCGCAGGTCGATCTTCTCGGCGATGCGCAGCGTGTTCTCGAGAGCCTCGGGATCGTTCGGGAAGAGCTCCGCCATCTGCACTGCGCTGCGCATGAAGAGCTCGGGGTGGTCGATCATCTTGAGGCGATCGGGCGTGTCGATTGTTTTCCCGCTCTGGATGCAGACCATGACGTCCTGGGCCTCGGCGTCCTCCGCGTTCACGTAGTGGATGTCGTTCGTCACGACCAGCGGGATGCCGGTACGCCGCGAGACCTCGCGGACGCCGTCGTTGACCCGCTCCTGCTCGGCGATGCCGTGCGACATGAGCTCGAGGTAGTAGTTGCCCTCGCCGAAGATCTCGCGATGCTCCTCAGCGACCGCGCAGGCGGCGTCGAGACTTTCGTCCATCAGCGCCCGGGCGAGCTCGCCCTGAAGGCACGCGGACAGCGCGATCAACCCCTGGCCGCGCTCGCGGAGCAGATCCTTGTCCATGCGTGGCC
>MNEO01000055.1 GCA_001917735.1 Chloroflexi bacterium 13_1_40CM_68_21 | reverse complement strand
ATGAGCTTGCGCATCTCCGCGAACTGTTTGGTCAACTGGTTCACATCGGCGACGGTCGTCCCGGAGCCGCTGGCGATCCTCCGGCGGCGCGATCCGTTGATCAGCGACGGGTCCGCACGCTCTGCCTTCGTCATCGACGAGATGATGGCCTCGACCTTGCGCATCTCGCGCTCGGCCTCGGGCCCTTCAGGGAGCTGCTTGGCGACCTGGCCAAGCCCCGGGATCATCTTCAGTAGATCGCCGAGCGGTCCCATCTTCTTGACCTGTTGCAGCTGAGCGTAGAAGTCGTCGAAGGTGAACTGCGCCTCCAGGAGCTTCCGCGCCTGCTCTTCTGCGGTCTTTTGATCGACGTGCTCCTGCGCACGTTCGACGAGCGTCAGGATGTCGCCCATTCCGAGGATGCGCTGGGCGAGCCGGTCGGGATGGAAGACTTCGAGCGCGTCGAGCTTCTCTCCGGTCCCGATGAGCTTCACCGGAACGCCGGTGACCGCACGGACGGAGAGTGACGCGCCTCCGCGCGCGTCGCCATCGGCCTTCGCGAGAACGAGACCGGTGAGCGGGAGCCGTGCCTGGAACGCGCTGGCGCTGTCGACGGCGTCCTGTCCGGCCATCGCGTCAAGGACGAGCAGCACGTCGTGTGGTTTCGATGCCGCGACCACGTCGGCGATCTCGGCCATCATCGCTTCGTCGATGTGAAGCCTCCCCGCTGTGTCGACGATCACCGTGTCTTGACCCTCCGCGGTCGCCGCACGCGCCAGCGTCGCGACATCGCCGGCGACGCGCCCCGGATCCACAGCGCGCACCGGCACGCCGAGCTGCTTGCCCAGCGTGACGAGCTGCTCGATCGCGGCGGGCCGGTGCACGTCCGCAGCCACGAGCAGCGGGCGACGACCCTGCTTGCGCATGAGGTTCGCGAGCTTCGCCGCGGTCGTCGTCTTTCCCGATCCCTGCAGCCCCGCGAGGACGATCACGGTCGGCGGGCGCTCGGCCCTCGCGAGCGGGGTCGCGGCGCCGCCCAGCATCTCCACGATCGCGTCGTGGACGATCTTCACGACCTGCTGTGCGCCGGTGATCGATTCGAGCACCTTCTCGCCGACCGCGCGCTCGCGCACCTTCGCGACGAGTTCGCGCACCACCTTGAGGTTCACGTCCGCCTCGAGGAGCGCGACGCGCACATCGCGCAGCGCCTCGTCGAGATCCGCCTCGCTCACGCGCGGACGCCCGCGGAGGCGCTCGAAGGTACCTGCGAGACGGTCTGAAAGCTGTTCGAACATCAGGCCCTGAGCCCCGCGAAGATCGATGGGATGTCCGCGCCACGTACGAGCTGCGACCAGAGATAGCCCTGGCCGAGATCGCAACCGAGCGCGCGTACCCGTTCACGCAAGGCCAGCGTTTCCACCCCTTCGGCCACGACCCGCGCTCCCATCGCGCGGCCGATCGCGACCGTCGCCGAGATGACCGCGTCGTCGAGGGCGTCGCCGTGAAGAACGAAAGTCACCGGAACCTTCAGCGTATCGAACTCGAATGACCGCAATGAGACGAGGCTCATCGGTCCATCGCCAAAGTCATCGAACGCGACCCGCACGTGGATCGCTCGGACCGCGCGGATCGCGTCGGCGGCTTGCGCGTCGAACATCGAGTCGGGTTGGCACTCGATCTCGAGCGACGACGGGTCGAGGCGTGCGTCCGTGACGATCCGCCCGATGTCCTCGGCGAGCGGTGGGCTCAGACTTTCCGCGAACGCGTTCACGGCAACGTATTCGACCGCCGCGCCGCCGGCGCGCCACTCTGCGAGCTGCCGCGTAGCGGCACGGAGTATCCACCGCAGGCATGGTCGGTCGAGACCGACAAGACCCATCTCCCGAACGAATTTGGCGGCGTGAACGACCCCGAACCGCGGATGCTGCCAGCGGAGCATGGCTTCGACGCCGCGCGGCTGGCTCGTCGCGAGGTCAACCTGCGGTTGGAACAGGAGGAAGAGCTGGTCACGCTCGATGGCCTCGCGAAGCTCGTCTGGCGCGAACGCGGTCACCCTGTCGGTCGGCGGATCAGTGTCTGTAGCTCACCTGGCGCGACCTCAGGCCCGTAGAGGTAACCCTGGACAATCTCGACGCCCAGCGCCGCGAGGGCCGACTCCTGCTCGACGGTCTCGACCGAATCCGCGATGACGCGCGCGCCGATCTTCTTCGCTTCTGCGACGAGCGCGCGGATCCCGTCCGCGTTCGCGGCATGGTCGCGCGCGATCGGGAACGGGATCTTGAGCGTGTCGAACGTGAGCCTGCCGCTCGCGCGGGCGCCGCCGGCGTACTCCTCGGACGCCAGGCGTACGCCGAGCGCCCGCATCGCCATCAGCGCCTTCGTCAGCGCCGGGTCCGCGGTGGACCCGCGCGGACACTCGAGCTCGATGGTCTTCGGATCGACACCGGTCTCGGCGAGCGCGTCCAAGAGCTTGAGCGCGTCAGGACGCCGTAGCGTCTGGGCCCACACATTCGCGGCGACGATCGGGACGTTGACCCCGCCCTTCCGCCACTGCATCGCCTGCCGGCAGATCGCGCCGACCACCCAGCGATCGAACTCGACGTGCAGCCCGGCCTGCTCGACCAGCGGAATGATGTCGCCCGGGCCGATCATCCCGTACGCCGGGTGCGGCCAGCGCACGAACGCCTCGACGCCCGCGAGCTTCCCGGTCGCGATGATGACCTGCGGCTGGTAGTGCAAGGAAAGCGCGCCGGCCTCGAGCGCCTGCTTCAGGTCCGCGCTTCGTAAGCGAACAATCGCCATACGCGCCCGAGTATGAGGCTCAGGCCGGCGCGGGCAGGAGCGCGTTCACGAACGCGGTCGGATCCATCGGCACCAGGTCGTCGGCCTTCTCACCGACACCGAGCAGCTTCACCGGGAGCCCGAGCTCCCGCGCGATCGCGAAGACCGCGCCGCCCTTGGCCGTGCCATCGAGCTTCGTCACGACCAGGCCTGTCACAGCGGCGGTCGCGGTGAACTGACGCGCCTGTTGGATGGCGTTCTGCCCGGCGGTGGCGTCGAGGACGAGCAGCACCTCGTCAGGAGCGCCCGCGCGTGCACGACCGGTGACCCGAACGATCTTCGCGAGCTCCTCCATGAGCTGACCCTTCGTGTGCAGGCGACCCGCGGTGTCGGCGATCACGGTCGTGTTGCCGCGCGCGTTCGCCGCATTCACCGCATCGAACACCACGGCGGCGGGATCGCCATCGGGCTTGCCGGAGACGATCGGGACGTCGACGCGCTGCGCCCACCGCTCCAGCTGCTCGATCGCCGCTGCGCGGAACGTGTCCGCTGCGGCGAGGAGCGGCCTCTCGCCCGAATCCTTGAGCCGCTTCGCGAGCTTCGCGGCGGTCGTGGTCTTTCCGCTCCCATTGACGCCGACGACGAGGATGACGCGCGGCCTCTCGCCGTCGCCGCGCAGGCGCACATCCCCCGCGAGTGCGGCGACGAGAGTCTCGCGCACCGCGGCCAGCGCTTTCGGGACCGTCTTGACCTCGCCCGTCGCGAAGAGATCGCGTAGCTGCGCCATCAGTGGATCGACGAGCGAAACGGAGAGATCCGCGCGCAGGAGCGCTTCCTCGAGGGAGTCCAGCCACTCCGCTGTGAGCTTTTCCTCGCCGCGTCGGAAGAGACGCGCGAAGAGACCGCCACGCGTCTTTGCGAGCGCTTGGTCGATGCTCATCGATCAGACGCTATCGTCTTGGGCCGTGCCGGTCAGCGGTCCATTCGACTTCGCGTTCTTTCCGCTCGTTTTCATCCTGATCGGTTGGATAATCACCTTCGTCATCGGGCTTCTGTTCGTCGTCCTCGCGGCGCGCTTCGCAACGCGCGCGGTCCTGGACGAGATTGACAAGGACCGCCGTCGCCGAGGGCCGCTCTAGCCGGCGCGCTCCGTGTCGAGATCCGCGAGCCTGAGCGAGATCACCTTCGACACGCCGGCGTCGTCCATCGAGACCCCGTAGAGCATGTCCGCCGCCTCGATCGTGCCGCGGTTGTGCGTGATCACCACGAACTGGGTGCGGTCGGTGAGCTCGCGCAACGCCTGCGTGAACCGGCCGACGTTCCGCTCGTCGAGCGCGGCGTCGACCTCGTCCAGGACGCAGAACGGCGCCGGACGCACGCGCAGGATCGCGAGCAGGAGCGCGGTCGCCGTCAGTGCGCGCTCTCCACCGGAGAGCTGGTTGAGGTTCCCGATCCGCTTCCCCGGCGGCCGGGCGTAGATGTCGATGCCCGGCTCGTCCGGATCCTCGCTGGTTCGGAGCGAGGCCTGCCCGCCGTTGAAGAGTCGCTGGAAGAAGAGACCGAATTCGCGGTCGACGGCCTGCATCGTCGCGCTGAACTGCTCGGCGATGGTGGTCGCGAGCTCGTCGGCGAGGGTTCGCAGATCGGCCATCGCGCGCTCGAGGTCCATCTTCTGGGTCGAGAGGAACTCGTGGCGCTGCCCGATCTCCGCCAGCTCGGTCGCGGCAAGAGGGTTGACCGGCTCGAGCGCGATCAGCCGGCGCCGAAGTCGCTGCAGCGCGGCGACCGTGCTCGACCGCTCCTTCTCATCAGGCTCGTCCTCGAGCGCGATGCTCGCGGGATCGGGAAGCGGCTCGTCCTCGGGAAGCCCTAGCTCGGCGCGCACCTGCTCCTCCAGAAGGCGCATCGCGCCGGCAGCGCGCTCCTCTTCCACCGCGAGCTTGCCACGCTCGCCGCGAATCTCGGCGAGGCGCTCTCGGGCGCGGGCGAGGCGCTGCTCGGATTCGCGGCGCGAGCCCTCCGCCGCGAGCGCGCGCTCCCGTGCCAGCTCCGCGGAACGGGACGCCTCGCGCGCCTCGGCGGTCGCGCCTCCGAGGTCCCGCTGAGCCGACTCGAGTCGGCCGCGCGCGTCCCGCTCCTGCGCGACAAGCGCTCGGAGCCGCTCCTCTTCGTCGGCCATGCGCCGCTCGGTCGCGCTGACCTGCTCGCTCAGCGCGTCGCGCAAACGGACCGAGGCGCTGCGGCGCTCCTCCATCGTCGCCGCCTCGAGGCGCGCTTCTTCCGCGCGCCGTGAAGCGGCGTTGTGGGCATCGACCGCCACCTGCTCGTCACGTTCGGAAGCGGCGAAGGTCTCGGCCGCCTCGGCGCGTGCCGTCGCAGCCACAGCGCGATCCTGAGCGAGCTTCTCGCGCCGGCCGAGGAGCTCGGCGCGCTCGCGCTCGATCGCGGATGCGTTCGCTTCACGGGCGCGGACGAGATCACGCACGTCCGCCTCGGCGGTGGCTAGGTCGTCGGCGACGCGTTCGGCATCGCCGCGCGAACGCTGCGCGGCCGCGAGGCGCTTTTCGGCATCCTCCCGGCGACGCTCGGCGTCGGCACGCTCCGCGAGGACCTCGCGCTGGGCTTTCTCGGCGGCGAGGAGCTCTTCGTGAAGGCGGGCGGCCATCGTACGGAGCTGTGCCGAGGCGTCGCGGTCGGCACGTTCGCGCTGCTCGACCAGACGCGCGAGACCCGGGAGGACGAGGAGCCCGCTCGGCGCGATCACCGCGCCGGTGCGCAGCGTGGAGGCCGCCGCGAAGGCTGTGGCCTCGTCCGGCGCCAGGAAGACCGCGACGCCGTCCGCGATTCGCCGGCAGCCCTTCGGCACCGCGGCGTCCGCCGCGGCCGACGATGGCGACGTCGCGACCGCGCCCCCGAGAGCGGCGCGCACCGCGTCCGGCGACGCGATCCGCTCGTGGAGCCAGGCGAAGCCCTTGGGGAGTGGAGGCAGCTCATGCGCCGTCTCGCGAGACTCGATCTCGGCGTCGGCGCGGTCGACGGCCTCGCGCAACGCCGCGCTCTGGCCGCGCACGAGCGCCAGATCGCCGTCGATCCGCTGCAGCTCGTTGCGCGCCGCTCCGGCTCGCTCGGCGGCGCTTTCAGCGATCCGCGTGGACTCCGCAACCGACTCTCGGGCGCGCTCGAGCTCGCCGGCCATCCGACCCCGCTCGCGCTCCTGCTCCGCGCGCTGGCGCGCGAGGCTCGCGGCATTCGTCCCGAGGTCCTCATCGCGCGCGAGCAGGGAACGTTCCTCGTCGCCCAGCCTGATCTCGTCGCTCTCCCGCATGAGATGCGCCCGCTCGGTCTCCACCCGCGCCGCCCGTGCCTCGGCGAGAGCGACGCGAGTGCGCGACGCGTCCTCTTCCGCGCTGCGCGCCAGGTCGGCGGACTCGCGAGCGCGGCGCGCCGCGTCCGCGGTTTCGTCGTCGACGCGCGTTCGCCGTTCGCGCAGGCTGGCGAGCTCCGCGGGGAGCGCGCTGAGGGACGCGCCGGTCCGCTCGCGCTCCGCGCCGACGGCCGCAAGGCTCGCCTCGAGCCCGGCGACGCGCTCGCGTGCCGAGGCCCCCACGGCCGACGCGTCGGCCGCGGCGATGCGGCGGAGCTCTTCCTCCTGACGCGCCGCACGCAGATCCTCGTCGCTGCCGGCCGTCGCGGATTCGCCTTCGGCTACGAAGTCGACGAGACGCTCGATCTCGCGATCGACGCTGACGATCTTCGCGGCGAGGTCCGCACGCTGGTCCGCGGTCGTACCGAACGAAGCCTTGTACCAGCGCAGCGCACGGCGTCGGAGCTCGTTACGGATCGTCTCGTACTCGGTCCATTTTGCGGCTTGGTCCCGCAGCGCGTCGACGCGCGGTCCGATCTCCCGCAGGATGTCGTTCACCCGGACGAGCTCGGCCTCGGAGAGCTTCATACGTTGGAGCGCCTCTTCGCGACGCAGCTGCAGCCGCCGCGTCCCCGAGGCCTCTTCGATCACGGTGCGTCTATCCGCCGGCCGCAGGGCGAGGATCTGGTCCGTGAGACCCTGACCCACGACGACGAACGCGTTGTCCGCGAGGTTCGCGCCGGCGAGGAGCTCTTGCATGTCGCGGAGCCGCACGCGACTCCGGTTCACCAGATACTCGGCTTCTCCGTTCCGGTAGAGACGCCGCCCGACCTCCACCTCCGCGAATGCCACTGGTAGACGTCGTGACGAGTTGTCGAGCTGCATCAGCACCTCGGCGAAACCAAGCGCTTTGCGCGACTCTGAACCGCCGAAGATCAGCTCCTCATTGCGCTTCGCGCGCAACACGCGTGCGTTGTTCTCGCCAAGAGCCCAACGAATGGCGTCAACGATGTTCGTCTTGCCCGAGCCGTTCGGACCGATGATCGCGGTGATCCCGGGCGCGAATTCCAAGTGGATCTTGTGCACGAAGGACTTGAAGCCCGTCATCGTGAGCGTCTTCAGGACCGCGTTCGGAGCGGAGGCGCCGCCCTCGATCACCTTGAGCTCGTCGGTCATTGCGTGACGATCTCGATGAGCTTCGCGGCGGCCGCTTCCTCAGCCGCGCGCTTCGACGGTCCGCTCCCCTGCGCGACGTTGCCGTCGACCTCGACCTGTACGACGAAGTCGCGGCGATGCTCCGGCCCGCTCACGTCGAGCGTCCGATAGATCGGCAGCGGATGATGGCCAGCCTGCGCCCACTCCTGCAGCAGGGTTTTGGGCGACTTGCGCGGCGCGGTGGCCGTCGCGGCGATCGCGTCACCCATGGTGCGGCGCACGACCGCGCTCGCTTCGTCAAGTCCGCTCTCCATGTAGATCGCGCCGATGACCGACTCGTACAGGCTCGCCGCGAGTCCGGCGCGCGCGCGTCCGCCGGTGTCTTCCTCGCCTCGCCCGAGGCGAGCCCGCTCCGGCAATCCGAGACGGCGCCCCACCTCGGCAAGCGCAGCTGAGGACACGAGCCCAGCGCGGAGCGCGGTGAGCTCTCCCTCGGTTGCGTCGGGGAATCTGCGGAAGAGCTCCTCGCCCACGACGAGATCGACGACCGCGTCGCCGAGAAACTCAAGTCTCTCGAAGTCGCGCGCGGCCTCCTCCACATGCTCGTGGAGATACGAGCTGTGCGTGAGCGCGTTCTCCAGGAGCGCTTCGTCCTTGAAGCGGTAGCCCGCGATCTCGATCTCGGCCATCTCCTTCATAAGCGAAGAAAAGGCAGGGGCTCCGACGCCCCTGCCTCCCCTATGCCTTGCGTACCGTGTGATTGTGCGCGCTAAGCGACGTGCTCCTCGATGTACTCCTGCGCGTCGCCCACCGTCTTGATCTTCTCGGCCTCTTCGTCCGAGATCTCCATCCCGAACTCTTCCTCGAGGCTCATGATCAGCTCGACCAGATCGAGCGAGTCAGCGTTCAGATCGTCCACGAACGAAGCCTCGGGTTTCACGTCGCCCTCGTCCACGCCGAGCTGCTCGACGATGATCTTCTTGAGGCGCTCGTAGGTGTTTCCCTGCGCCAACAATGTCCTCCTCCGGGTCGAGTGCGACCCCTCCCCCGCCCGCCCACGGCGGCAGGTCCGCGCAAGTGTCACGGCGAGCCGTCTGGCCTGTCAATCGGGGACTAAAGAAAGAGGGGCCGGCACGCCTCTCTATGGCAACGCCCGATGATCGACCGCTGGCGCGGGACCTCTGGACGTCGTTGCCCGCGCGTAACAAGGGTTTCCACGCGGCAACCGACCGGGCGGATCCCGCTGACGGTTCGCTAGCTCCTTCCGCCCACTGCGGTCGCGAGCACCCCGTTGACGAACTTCGGCGAGGCCTCCGAGCCGAACATCTTCGCGAGCTCGACGGCCTCGTCGATGACCACGCCCGCGGGCGCGTCGCCCGAGACGCGGAGCTCGTAGAGCGCGATCCGGAGCACGTTGCGGTCGATGCGCGCCATTTGGTCGATCGGGAATTCGGGAGCGAGCGTCGCGATCTCGGCATCGAGCTCCTTGCGGTGCGCCAGGACCCCCTGAACCAGCGCCCAGGCGAATCCCGCGGCCTCCTCGGTCAGTCCCGCGCGAAATGCGCCGCGTTCGTGAGTCTCGCGCGGGTCGGCGCGATTGAAGTCGATCTCGAAGAGGGTCTGGAGAGCAAGTCGCCGTGCGGGGTGACGGCCGCCGCGCGGCGGTCTCGTGTTCACGCGGCGGATGTCGACACGCCCTGGCCGATCGCCTTGATGAGCCGGGTCGCGACGGAGCGCTCGGCCACCTCGATCGCGCGGCGCATCATGTTCGCCCGCGCGCGTCCGTGCGTGACCACGGACACGCCCGCGACGCCGAGGAGGGGCGCCGAGGCGTATGGGTCGTAATCCATGCGGCTCCGGAACCTGCGGAGGCCAGGGTAAGCGACGAGCGCCCCGACCTTGCCCCAGGCTCCGCCGAAGATATCGTTGCGGATCCCATCGACGAAGACGTCGATGACACCCTCCATGCCCTTCGCGAGCACGTTGCCGGTGAAGCCGTCGGTCACACAGATGTCGGTGACGCCCTTGAGCAGATCCTTGCCTTCGATATTGCCGTAGAAGTTCAGGTCTTCGGCGCCGGCGAGCAGCGCGTGCGCCGCCTGATGCATCCGATCGCCCTTCTCGGGCTCCTCGCCGACGTTGATGAGTCCGATGCTCGGACGCTCCACGCTGTGCAGCCGCTCCATGAACCGCGATGCCATCCGCGCAAACTGCAGGATGTTGTGCTCGCTCGCATCCATGGTCGCGCCCGCGTCGAGCAGGCACGCCGGTTTCCCCTTCGTCGTGGGGAACATCCCGCACAGCGCCGGACGGTCGATCCCGCGGATGCGGCCGAGCTGGAGCAGAGCCGCGGCCATCGTGGCTCCGGTGTTCCCCGCGGAGGCGACGGCGTCCGCCTCGCCGTGCTTCACCAGCTCCGTCGCGACGCCGATCGATGTGTCGGCGCGCCGCCGGAGTGCGCTCGCGGGATGCTCGTCCATCGCGACGACGTCGCTCGCGTTGCGAATGGTGATGCCCGGCGGCGGTGAGGAGTCCAGGATCCGTCGCAGCTCCGGCTCGCGGCCGACGAGGACGATATCGGCCTCGCCGCCGCTCGCCCGATACAACAGCGCGCCCCGGACGATCTCGTCCGGGGCGTGGTCGCCGCCCATGGCGTCGACGGCGATCTTCATGCGGACTGCGAGGTTATGCGGTCGTCCGCTTGGCCTTGATCGGTATGACCTGTCGGCCGCGGAACGTGCCACAGTGCGGGCACGCCTGGTGCGGCGGCTTCGGGTTCTTGCACTGCGGGCAAGGAACGAGCGTCATCGCACGGAGCGCAAGATGACTGCGGCGTTCGCCCTGCGCCGCGCGCGGAATGCGCTTCTTAGGGTGACCTGCCAAAGCGTTCTCCTAGGACGGGGTAGGGCGATTCTAACGGTCGGGGCGGAACTTCTTGAGCTCCTGCAGCTTGGTCCAGCGCTCGTCGGCTCCGGTGTCGTGCTCGTGGGGGTCGGCATTCAGGTCGCGCCCGCAGACCTCGCAGAGTCCCTTGCAATCGGGGCGGCAGAGCGGGGCGAGCGGCGTCGCGAGGATGAGCTCCTCGCGCAGAAGCGGCGTGAGATCGATCCAGAAGTCGCTCCCGATCGTCTTCGCGTCGCGCGGCGCCTGATCCTTGGCGTCGCCGCTGACGACGTCGATCGTGGCGTAGTACTGCTCCGCGAAGTGTGCGTTCACGGGCGCCTCGATGGGCTTGAGGCAGCGGCTGCACTGCAGGGACAAGCTCGCGCGCGCGTCGCCTTCGAGATAAGCACCGGGGTTGGTGTGGGTTGCAAGGATGTCGGCATCTATGCTCGAGACCCCGGCTTCGATCAGCCCCGCGTTCTCGCCGTGCGGGTCGATAGGAGACTCGGCCACTTCGTAGTCCGTCTGCGCGCCGATCGGCTGTTTAAGTAACGGCGCGACGTTCACCTTCACGTGTCTCGCCCTCCATGGGCTGGGCTCGTCTCTCTTCGAGAACTTCGAGGCTTTTCTTGATGACCGAGAGCGTTTTCACGAGATCGCTCTCGAGGCGGACCAGGACGTCCGCCGCGTATTGATCTGCCCCATGCATCGTCTCCTCGGCTTTCGTTTCCGTTCTGTCGAGGATGTCCTGCGCGCGTGACTCCGCCTCGCGCAGGATCGATTGGTCCTGCAGCAAGAGGGCGGCCTGCTCCTGCGCCGCGCCGATGATGCCCTCCGCTTCCTCGCGGGCTTTCGAGATGACCCGGTCGCTCTCCTGATTGATGCGACGTGCTTGCTTGACCTCTTCGGGTATCGCGACGCGCAGCTGATCGATCAGGTCGAGAACCGCGGCTTGCTCGAGGATGATCTGGCTCGTCATCGGGACCTTGCGTGCGTTGACGACGAGCGCCTCGAGCCGTTCGACCAAGAACTGTATGTCCAAGTCAACCTCCCGCAGCGAAGTCAGAGTAATCGCTTCGCTCATCGGTCGTCACTCATCGTCACCCGTGGCTCCGCCTCGGCCCTCCGCGAGGGCTGGACCGTACCTCAGGAAAAACAGCGTCTCCTCGCCGATGTTCTTCGCGCGCACGACGCGCATGCTCGCCGGCAGCCGAGGTGCGTGCTTACGCAGCGAGCGCACGACCACGAGCCCCTCGGCCGCGAGCGCGGGGCCGAGAGCGTCATGACCGAGCGTCGCCTCGGCGCCCGCGACATCGACGAATGGCGGGTCGACGAACGCGATGTCGAAAGGGCCCACTGGCCGCGCGCCGAGGAACGCTGTGACGCCCGCCGGGACGACGTGCGCGCGGTCAGCGAAGCGCGTCGTCTCGAGGTTTCGCCGCAGCGCCTTGAGCGCCTCCGCGTCGCGCTCCACGAATGTCGCGGAGCGCGCACCGCGCGAAAGCGCTTCGATGCCGAGACTTCCCGCTCCCGCGAAGAGATCGAGCACGTTCGCATCCGGAAGCTCGGGCTCGAGGATCGCGAAGAGCGTCTCGCGGATCCGGTCGGTCGCGGCGCGCGTCGCGCCGCCGCGTGGCACGACGAGTGTCCTTCCCTTGGCCTCCCCAGCGATGACCCGCATCAGGCCAGCGCGTAGCGGCGCCAGAGCTGGTCCACGGCACGCGCGAGCGTGCCGTGCTCGGGGCGCTCCAGCGTCGTGTCGCCCGCGAGGATGCGGTCGGCCTCCTCGGCGGTCTCGCTGATGAGCCGCGGGTCGACGTCCGCGAGGTCAACGATGCGCAGCTCGGGAACGCCGTGTTGCCGCTCGCCGAGGAACTCGCCGGCCCCGCGGATCTCGAGATCGCGCCTGGCAAGGTCGAAGCCGTCCAGAGGGACCGTGTCTTCTCCGGACCGGCTGGGCTTCCGCTCCACCATGGCCGCCAGGCGTTCGGAGTCGGATGCCTCCGAGACCAGCACGCAGTACGCCTTCTCCGTTCCGCGGCCGACACGCCCGCGAAGCTGATGGAGCTGCGCGAGTCCGAATCGCTCGGCTCCGAGGACGACCATCACCGTCGCATTCGGTATATCGATGCCGACCTCGACGACGGTGGTCGCGACGAGCACGTCGATCTCGCGTTCCGCAAAGCGGCGCATGATCGCGTCGCGCTCCTTCGCAGGCATCCGGCCGTGCATGAGCGCGAGGCGCACTCCTCGGAGCTCGCCCTGGCGAAGCTCTTTCTCCATCGCGATCGCGCTCGGGACGTCGTCCTCGCCATCTTCGGCGGGATCGATACGCGGCGTGACCACGAACGCCTGCTGGCCCCGCTCGACAGCCAGCCGGACGCCGTCCCACACCCTCGGCAGCTGATCGGTGGTGCGGAGATGCGTCGTGATCTCCTTCCGGCCCAGCGGCAGCTCGTCGATCACCGAGATGTCGAGGTCGCGGTAGACCGTTTGGCTGAGGGTCTGCGGGATCGGTGTCGCCGTCGTGAGCAAAAGATGTGGGTCGTTCCCGCTGCCCTTCTCGCGGAACGTCGCTCGCTGCCTGACGCCGAAGCGGTGCTGCTCGTCCACCACGGCGAGGCCGAGACCCTTGAACCCGACGTGCTCTTCGACGAGCGCGTGCGTTCCCACGACGACGTCGATCGACCCGTCGGCCAGCCCCGCGAGGATCGCCCGACGCGACTCGCCGGTGACGCTCGACGTCAAAAGCGCCAGGCTGGGTCCGCCGTCTTTGAAGAGGGCAGCGAGCGAGTGCGCGTGCTGCTCGGCGAGGAGCTCCGTGGGCGCCATCAGCGCGGTCTGCGCGCCGGACTTCGCGGCGATGCGCGCAGCCAGCGCCGCGACCACCGTCTTCCCCGATCCAACGTCACCCTCGAGCAAGCGGGACATCGGCACCCGGCCAGCGAGGTCTCCGCGGATCTGGGTCAGCGATCGCTCCTGCGCGCCGGTCAGAGTGAAGGGCAGCGCCGCGATCCACGTCGCGAGCTCTGAGTCAGGCACGCGCAACGGTATCGCCCTGGCCTGGGAGGTCCAGCGCGCGCGGCGCTGCGCGAGCGCGAGCTGCAGCACCAGGAGCTCATCAAACGCGAGGCGCCGGCGCGCCGCGAGGAGCCGCTCTTCGTCGTCTGGGAAGTGCACCTGCCGCAGAGCGGACGCGATGTCCGGGAGCGCATGCCGCTCGCGCACCGCTCCCGGCAGCGGATCGGGCACCTCACCGACAACCCCCGTACGTCGCGGACCGCCTTCGATCGCCGTATGCAGCCACCGGCGCATCTGGCCGGGCTTGATGCCCTCGGTCAGTGGATAGATCGGCACCAGCCGGCCGGTGTGCACCGCTTCGGCGTCGGCACGCTCGAGCGTCGGCTGGCTGAACTGCAGCGATCGGCCAAAGAACCGCACCTTTCCCGAGATGCGGACGCGCTCGCCTTCCGGATGCGTCTCCTTGACGAAGGCCCGCCCGAACCACGTCGCGCGGACCTGGGTCGGAGTTCCGTCCTCTTCGTGGAGCTCGGCTTCGGTCATGAGCTTGCCGGTGGCCGTCCGCCGCTGAGAGATGTGGCCAAGCACCGCGAGCGCCGTCTGGCTCGCGTTCGGCACGAGCCGGCGCAAAGGAACGAACTTGGAGAAGTCATCGAACCGCGTCGGAAGGTGCCAGAGCAGATCGCCGATGGTGTGGATCTTCATCCGCTCGAGCAGCTTCGCCGACTCGCGGCCGATGCCGGGAATGCGCGTGACCGGAAGATCCAGCGACGTCGCGGGCGGCTCGCTTGTCGTGCGTGCGGGCGGTGCGGTCGATGTCACGATGGAGACATGGTGCTCCGCGCGGATCAATGTTGGAAAAGGCGGAGGTCGCGAAGGCCGAAGGGACCGGCAGGCGGGAGCTCCGCGCGGATCCGTTCGACCGAGAACATGGTCGCAGGCGCCACGTCGTCGGGTGGCGGGTCAGCGAACGGCAAGGGCTCGACCACGCTCTCCGAGAGGATGCGCACCTGCGCGGCGGCAACGAGCGGGATCGTCATCGTGCGTTCGAAGACCCACGCGAGGATTCGATGGATCCAGACCGGCGTCGGCACGACACGTACCTCTCGCCCCACGGCCGCCGCGATCCGTCGGATCGCATCTCCGGCGCCCAGCTCCTCGGGTCCGAGCACCGCGATCGTGCGTCGCGACAGCCGCTCATCGGTCAGGGCCGATCGCGCGATCCGGACGACATCGCCGACGTAAGCCGGCCGCAGCCGCGTGGGGCGGAGACCGACGAGCGGAAAGAACGGGAACGTGTAGAGCGCGCGACTCACATGGTCGAGCAGATGGTCGCCGCGACCGTAGATCACGCCCGACTTCAGGATCGTGTAGTCGATCCCGGAACCGCGTACGAGCTCCTCGGCGGCCCACTTCGACTCGTGGTACGGCGAGCCACAGGTGGGACGGGCGCGCAGGAAGCTCAGGTAGACGATCTTGCCCACCCCGGCCGCTCCCGCCGCGGACACGACGGCTCGCGTACCACGAACGTGTACGCGCCCGTAGGTCTGAGCGCCGATCTCGCGATTGATGCCGGCGAAGTGCGCGACGGCGTCGCACCCAGCGAAGGCTTGGCGAAGAGAATCGGTGTCGTCCGTCGAAGCCGCGACGAGCCGCGCGCCGCTCCCGAGGATCGAGGGGTCGCGCCGATCGACCCCGCGTGCGACGAGAACGACCTCGTGACGCTCGGAGAGCAGGGCGACGGCGAGGTGGCGGCCGACGAAGCCGGTGCCGCCTGTGATAGCGATCCTCATACCCGGCGCGCGGCGATCCTCCGCCGCTGCCGCATCTGCGTCGGACAGACCGCGCTGAGGTAGGCGTTCAGGCTGGAGATGAGCGTCTCCGGCTCGAGGCGGTACAGGATGCGATTCGCGTCACGGCGTTCGCTCACCAGGTCCGCCGCCTTGAGGATCGCGAGGTGGCGGGAGATCGATGGCGCCGAGATCGCGAAGCGTGAGCCGATCTCGCCTGCCGCGAGCTCCCCGCGCTTCAGCTCCTCCAGGATCTGCCGACGGGTGGGGTCGGCCAATGCACGAAAGACTCGGGCGGCGTTGCGCACGCCATCAGTATTTAGCTAATTCGCTAAACTCGTCAAGAGGCCAAAAAAGGGGGGGGCCGCCTACTCGGCCGCGACGATGAAAGCGTAGTATTGCTGACCCCCATGTGCCACCTCGACGGACACACGGGGACACGCCGCGCGAAGCCGCTGGACGGCATGCTGGACACGTACCTCGTCGACGCCGGCTCCGCTGTAGAGCGTGAGGATCTCGGCGGCGGTCAACCGGCGTGCGGCGTCGCAGAGCACCGCGACCTCATCCTCTCCGTGCGCCACGACCCGGCCATCGAGGAGGGCCATCGCCTCACCCTGGCGCACGCGCTCGCCGTCGACCGTCGCGTCGCGGATCGCGCGTGTGACCTCGATGCCGTGGGCCCGCTCGGCGACCTGGGCCATGTCCTTCGCCACCTCGTCCGGGTCCTTTGTCGGATCGAACGCGACGAGGGCCGCCATGCCCTGCGCCACGTTCTTCGTCGGGACGACACGGACTCGAACGCCGGCGACCTTCGCGGCCTGCTCCGCCGCCAGGATCACGTTCTTATCGTTCGGCAAGACCACGACGGTCCTTGCGTTCGCGGCATTGATCGCGTTGACGAGCTCCTCCGTCGACGGATTCATCGTCGGCCCGCCGGGTAGCGGCCACGCTCCCAGCGAGCGCGCGACGGCCGCGAATCCCTCACCGGGGACGACGGCGACGACGCCGACGAGGGCCGCCGGCCCGCGGGAAGAAGGAGCCACGACGATGCCCGTCGTTCGCTCGTGCTCGGCGGTCATCGCATCGAGATCCTCGACGACGACGTCCGCGATCCGTCCGGCGGTCAGACCGATCCGAACGATCTCATCGGGCTGCAGCGTATGCACATGCACCTTCATCAGCGACTCGTCGCCGACGACAAGGACGCAATCCGCGCCGAACCTCATCATCTCGTCTCGGATCTCCGCGATCGGCCGCGAAGGTCGCTGGACCAGGAACTGCACGTCGTAGGCGCCCTCCCACGACGGCGCCGCGGAGGTGGCGGGCGCCTTTGTCGCGACGGTCTCGATGCGGCTCAGCGGGATCTGCTCGCCCGTGAAACCCGACAGCACACCCTCGAGAACGAGCTGCAGGCCGCGCGCACCCGCGTCGACGACACCCGCGGCGCGGTTGGTCGGGTTCTCCTGGCGCGTGCGCGCCAGTGCGGGACCGGACTCGGAGACGATGTGTTTCAGGAGCTCGAGCACGTCACTGCCCTCGCGGGCCGCGGCATCCTCCATCGCGACCGTGAGGGTCAGCATCGTCCCCGGCGCCGGGGCGCTGACCGCTTCGTGGGCGTAGCGTCGCGAGAGCTCGACCGCGCGCCGCATCTCGCGGACTCCGGCCTGATCGCCGTTCGCGAACGCCTCCTTCGCCCCGCGGAACACCTGCGAGAGGATCACGCCGCTGTTGCCGCGCGCCCCCATCAGCGAGCCCTGCGCCGCCGCGGCGCTGATCGCCGGCAGGGTCGGCTCCGCGGCGCGTGCGTACTTGAGGGCGGAGCGCATCGTGTGAAGCATGTTCGTCCCGGTGTCGCCGTCAGGTACCGGATACACGTTGAGGGCATTGACTTCATCTACGCGCGCCTCGAGGCGTGCCGTCGAGGCCTCGAGCGCACGCAGCAAAGCCGCGCCGTCGAATTGCGTAACGATGCGCGCGACTGTAACATCGAGATAACGTCGGCCTGATCGCATTCCCGAAGGAGACCTCTGCGATGCCACGCGCCTGTGCCATTTGCGGCAAGACCGCCGCATACGGATACAACGTCAGTCACTCGAAGGTGCACACGCACCGTCGTTTCGACGCGAACCTGCATCCGGCGGTGATCGACGGTGTGAAGCTCCTGGTGTGCACGCGTTGCCGTCGCACCCAGACGAAAGACGCGCGTATGGCCAAGAAGCGGGAGCGCGCTCGCCGCTAGAACTGCGCCGGATTCAGGGCGCGACCGTAGACGTGCTCCCGATCCGCTCCACACGGAGCCGCCTGGATCGCACACCTCCGACCAGGACCGGCAGCGCGTAGCACCCAGCAGCGACGAAGCCGACGACCGTGAATCCGACGTTGATCGTGAGGGCGACGGCCAGGATCGAGCCGATCACCGATGCCGCGCCGTTTATCGCCCAGGCCCAGCTCACCAGTCGCGGA
This sequence comes from Chloroflexi bacterium 13_1_40CM_68_21, assembly GCA_001917735.1. Next base: position 13,139 of record MNEO01000055.1, on the reverse strand, counting down.
TCAGTCGCGCCGGCGACCGCTACGACCTTCGGGAAGACCGCCCCTAACGGAACGCCGAGTGCGACAGATGCCATCAGGGCGACCGCGGCGCGTGCGGCCAGCGGCCATGCCAGGGTGATCACCGCCACCCAGGTCAGCGCGAACAGGACGATCGGCACGGCGATCGCGCAGAGCGCCGACGCTTTGTCCGGATCGTTCGGCAGTCTCGAAGACAAACCCGATCCGATGGCGGCGCCGATCAGGAGTGCGGCGAGGCCGAGCGACAAGGCGAGCGCGGGTTGACCCAGATACAGGGTGAGTCGCTGGAGGAGCACGATCTCCGCCCCGATGAAACCGAGCCCGACGGCTAGAGCGCGCACCGTCGTAGCGAGGCCGACCTTGGTTCGAAGCAATGGACCGAGCGTGCGTCGCAGCGGCAGCACGAGAAGTAGGTAGGACAGAAGCACCGCCGGCACGAGCGCGACGAACAGGATGGCGTATGCCGCCGGGACCCGACCGTCCTGCATGTCGGCGGCGAAAAAGAAGGGGCGGTCGTCGGTCGCCGGGATTCCCCGATCGTCCTTGATGGCCGCCAGGAATGGGCCGGCTGGCGCGAGCGGATCGTATGCGACGACGAAGCTGCGAGCGGTCGCGAACGTACGGATCCTCTCGACGGAGTCCCGGTCGAACGGCACCTGGCGCGCGATGAGGAGGCCGAAATTCCGGTAGCGAAGGACGATCATGCGGTCAGAGACGTCGGAGATGGCCTCCGCCCGGAGGGCCGTAGCGGCGAGCTGAACGGTATGAAGCATCTCCACCGGCGGATCGCGGTACCAGCGGCCGACGGCGAGGGCGCCCCGACCACTCAGGTGCGAGAGGTAATCGTCGAATGCTTCCGCCGTGTACAAATAGCTCTCGGTCAGCGCGTACGAACCGCTCGCGAGCGCGGCCCAGCTGTCGACGACAGTCATGACGATCAGGTCATAGCGATCGCTGGAACGGCGAATGTAGCTTCGAGCCTCGTCCTCGACGACGCGGACCCTCGGCGCCGCGTACAGGTGGCCGCTGTAGCTCGCGAATTCGCCCCGCATCAATCCGACGACAGCACGATTGACTTCAATAGCGTCCACCGCCCGCGCCCCATGGACGAGCGCGTTCTGGATGTCGACCCCTCCGCCAGGCCCGATGACCAGAACGGCCGGATCGGTAAAGAGCTCGTACGGCGCGGCGATGATCGTCTCCCGGACGACGCTCATGTCCCCGCTGCCGTCCAGGATCTGCGTCGCTGCTCCGAGGTCGAGGTACATGAGATGAGCATCCGGACGTGGCTTTGTGTACGCCGGATCCACGAGGTACCGGTACTGCTCCCCGATCGTTTGACCTTCGTACTGAACGACGTCAACGCGCGCATATGAGTCCCACCGCGTCGCGAGATGCACGACGTCAGGTGCGTACACGGCGCTCTTCTCGGGTCCGGCTTGGGGCGGCGCGACAAGGTCGCCCCACGCCGCAAGCACTGTTGTCAACACGACGCACGTCGCGATTGGGAAGAGACGCGCACGGCTCGAGAAGCACATGGCGGCACTGACGGCTGCGAGCAGCGCGGCCAGGCCATAGAGCCCGGGCGCGCCGAGGCTCGGAAGACCGAGAAGCGCGAGCAAGCTTCCGACCCCCGCGCCCGCCAGATCCGCGGCGTAGAGCGTCCCCGCCTGCGCCGGACGCTCTCGCAGGCTCCGAACGACGATCCAGCTCGCGAATGCGAACGGCGGAAACCCGAGGACATAGGCCGCCGTCACCGCGAGCCCGAGATCGGCCGTCGGGTCGATATGGGTCTGAACGAAGAGCGCGAGGACGATGCTGGCCATCGCGCCGAGAGCGAGATGTCCAAGCAAAGGTCTCCGCGGTCGCGCATCAAAGAGCGCGCTGAGCGTCGCGCCCCAGCCAACGCCGAGGAGTGAAATGCTGATCACCAGATACGTCAGGTGGTAGCCGAATGTCGCACTGAAGAGCCGCGTTTGAGCCACCTGGAAGAGGAGCGCGCCCGAGGAGACGAGGAAGATCGCCGCGGCCCGAGAGAGCACCCGGCGACGCTATCGGTGAGACCCAGGCCGCCCGCTATCAGATCGGAAGCAACCCGGAATTTTCCTTCTTAGGACTGCAGGCGCGAGCGGTGCTGGCGGAGAAACCGCTCCTGCTCCACGATCAGCGGGGGCAGCGAGTCGAACTCGAAGAACGCGGCGTCCTCGACCTCCGGACTCGGCGTGACGGTGCCACCGAGGGCTCGACAGCGGAGCCAAACATCGAGCCGCCGCGGTCTCGCTGCCGATCGCACGTCCAAGATGTCGACGAACTCCACCGTGAGCCCGGTCTCTTCGCGGACCTCTCTGACGATCGCATCGCCCGGGGACTCGTTCGGCTTGAGCAACCCGCTCGGCAATCCCCATGGTGCGAACGGCCGGTATGTGTGCCGGAAGAGGAGCACGCGACCCTCTGCGTCGGTGACCACACCGAGGACCCCCACGAGGAACTTCGCTTCGTGCACGCGCACGATCAGGCGCTTGAGCGGCGAAGGAAGCCGGCCTGCCACGCGATATGCCATGCGCTGGATCTGGCGCATCAGGCCTGCGCGGCCGAGGCTTTTCCCTCTGCGACTTTGAGCTGACCACAGCCCGCTGCAATGTCCTGTCCCTTGCTGATGCGCAAGGTCGCCGCGATCCCCTGCTCGTGCAAGACCTCGGCGAAGGCTTCCATTCGCTCGACCGATGGCCTCCGGAACCCGCCTGCGCCAGGGTTGTACGGGATCAGGTTGACGTGAGCGTCCTTCGTCGGGCCGTGCCGCATGATCAGCGCGGCAAGCTCGCGAGCGGTGTCGGTCGAATCGTTGACGCCGGCGAGCAGCACATACTCGAACGTCACGCGGCGCCTCGTCCGCTTCACGTACCGCGCCGCTGCCGCGAGAACCTCCTCGACGCCCCACTTGCGGTTGATCGGCATGATCCGTGCGCGCGTCGGATCGTCAGGGGCATGGAGCGAGACGGCCAGGTTGATCGGGAGCCCTTCCTCGGCAAGCTGGTCGATGCCTGGCACGATGCCGCACGTCGAGATCGTCAAGCGGCGCGGGCTGATGCCGAAGGACCCGGGATCTATCAGCGTTCGGGTCGACGCGAGCGTCGCGTCGTAGTTATTGAACGGCTCACCCATCCCCATGTAGACGACGTGTGAAACACGCTCGCCCCGCTCGGCGAGCTCGCGCTGCCAGTGACGGATCTGGTCGACGATCTCGCCGGCGGTCAGATTTCGGACCAGTCCCATCTCGCCGGTGGCGCAGAACGCGCAGGCCATCGGGCAGCCTGCCTGCGTTGATACGCATACCGCGTTGCGCGCGCCGTGGTGCGGCATGAGAACGCTCTCGACGTGATGACCATCCGCAAGCCGCAGAAGCGCCTTGCGCGTCTCGCCGTCCGCGCTCGCCTCTTCGCGTACCGGCTGAACGGAGGTCCAGTGAAAGGATGTCCGGAGCGCGTCGCGGAGCGCCCTCGGCAGATCGGTCAGCTCATCGAAGCCTCGCTCCGTCCCGTGCGTCGCGTGACGGCGGATCTGCTTTGCGCGGTACGCGGGCATGCCGCGCTGCTTGAGCCACGCGACGAGCTCCGCGTCGGTCACATCGCTGATCGCCGGTTGCACGTTTCCCCGATCTTCGAGGGTACCGGCTGTCCTCAAGATGGCACGCGCTCCCGCTCGGTGAGATCGCGCAGCCCTCGTGCCCACTCCGCGCCGCTCATGGCGCGTTTTCCCGCCGGCTTCACGTCATCCAGGCGCAGCCAGCCCGCTCCGGCAGCGATGTGCGGAACGCCGTCTCGGATCTGCAACGTCCCGTGATCGACCCCGCGGCCGCCGACGACCGTCGCCCGAACCAGGCCGATGCGCTGGCCGCGGAAGGTCATAAACGCGCCGGGGTCGGGTGTGTACGCGCGCACGACCCGCGCGAGCTCAGCGGCGGGACGCGAAAGATCGAGCTCTCCCTTTCGCGGATCGAGCTTCGGCGCAAGCGTCACTAGGCGATGCTCCTGGGGACGGCGGACGAGCTTCCCGTCGAGATAGCGCGGAAGCTCGCGCTCGAGCAGCTCGGCGCCGAGGTCCGCGAGCCGAGCTTCGAGCTCGCCACGGTTCTCGCTCGCGCTGATCTTCGCCCGCGTCTGCGCGAGGATCGGACCTGCATCGAGCTCCACGGTCGCCTCCATCAGCGTGGCGCCCGTTTCGACATCCCCTGCCAGGATCGCGTGCGCGATCGGCGCGGCGCCGCGCCACCGCGGGAGCAGCGAGGCGTGAACGTTGACGGCCCGGCCGCTGACCGCATCGAGCAATGACTTCGGGATCCGGTTGCCGTACGCCGCCCATACGAGCAGCTCCGGACGGAGCGCAAGCAGCGCTTCGACCTCCTTCGGAGCCAGGCGCTCGGGCTGCAGCACCCTGAGTCCCATGTCGCGCGCGCTCTTCTTGACGGCGGGCTCGCGCACGACACCGCGTGAGGCGGGACGATCGGGCTGCGTCACGACACCGACGATCTGGACCGTTCCGTTCTCGCGTAGGCGTTCGAGCGCCTCGAGCGAGGGGACGGCGAACTCGGGCGTGCCGAGGAACAACGCGCGCTGTGCTAGGCGGAAACCGGTTCCTCCTCTTCGGGCTCGACCAGGTGCAGATCTTCGCGCGACTTCAGACGGTCGACGTAGAGCAGGCCGTCGAGATGGTCGGCCTCATGGAGCATGCATTGAGCACCGAACTCGTCGCCGACCACCGTGAAGCGCTTGCCGTTGATGTCGTTCGCCACCAGACGCGCCGCGAGCGGTCGATCGAGCACCCCGTACATGCCCCGGATCGACAGGCACCCTTCGCTCGTCTCTTCCTGTTCATCGCTCGTCCACTCGATCTTGGGCTCGACGGCGACGATGCCCGCCTGGTCCACGTCGATGATCGCGATGCGCAGCGGGACGCCGATCTGCGGCGCGGCGATGCCGATGCCGCGCGCCGCGACCATCGATGCGAACATCCGAGCCGCGATCGCCTCGAGCTCCGTTCGGGGAAGACGCGGCTTCTTGGCGGGCGCGTGGAGGATCGGGTCGCCGATCTGACGGACCTCGACGGCATTTGTGGAGACGAACTCCGGTGCGGACCACTTCGCGCGCCTCCCGGCGTCGATCCGCCAGGGCGTCCCCTTGGTCACTCGGAGCCGCGGGGGCGGCGGCGCTTCCGGGCTCTCCGGGAGGTTTGAGGGGGCATCCGGCCCAATCGACTGAGTCATCCCAGAAGTGTCATCGGGTCAACGTCGACCGTCCACTCGTCGCTCAGCGTGACGCGAGCCAGAACAACATCGGGGTGCGGACCGCGCAGGACGATCTGCGCGCGATAGGTCCCCGCGCGTTTCGCCGCGAAGGCTGGGGCCGGCCCGAGCACCTCGGCGTCGCCAGCGGCAGCCTCCCGCAGCCACTCCGCGAGCTCGCGCGTTCGGCGCTCGACTGTCTCGAGCTTTTTCGCCTGGGTCGAGAGCAGCACCAGCCGCCCGAAGGGCGGATACCCGAAGCGGCGGCGCCCTTCGAGCTCCGTCTCGGCGAACGCGAGGTAGTCATGCTTCGCGGCGGCGCGGATCGCGTAGTGCTCCGGGAGATAGGTCTGGAGGATGCCGCGCCCGCCCGCGGCGCCACGGCCGGATCGTCCGAGGACCTGGGTGAGCAGCTGAAACGTGCGCTCCGCCGCGGTGAAGTCCGGGAGGTTCAGCACCGTGTCGGCGTTGACGACGCCCACGAGGGTCACGCGCGGCAGGTCGAAACCCTTCGCGAGCATCTGCGTCCCGACGATGACCTGGGCGTCGCCCGATCGCATGCGCTCGTAGGCGGCGGCGTGCGATCCCTTCGCGCGCACGGCGTCGCGATCCAGCCGGATCACCTTCGCGCGCGGCACGGCCGCTCGCACTTCCTCCTCGACCCGCTGCGTCCCGACGCCGAGCTGCTTGATGCGCGGACTGCCGCAGGCCGGGCACCGCTCGGGAGCGCGCGCCTCGCGCCGGCCGCAGCGATGGCACACGAGGGATCCATCCAGATGAAAGGCGTAGGGAATGTCGCAGGCGGGACACTTCGCGACGTACCCGCAGTCGCGGCAGAGCACGACCGTCGCGAACCCGCGGCGGTTCAAGTAGAGGATTGCCTGCTCGCCGCGCGCGACCGTTCGCTGAAGCGCCGTGCGCAGCACCCCAGAGAGCGTGCCGCGGTTGCCGCTCTTGAGCTCGAGGCGCAGATCGACGACCGTCGTCGGCGGAAGCGGCAGCTCCCCCACTCGTTCGGGCAGCGAGAGCATGGTGAGCTCACCTGCCCGCGCCGCCTGGTACGTGGTCACGCGCGGCGTGGCGCTGCCCAGCACGACCGCGCAGCCCGCGATCCGTCCGAGCGCGAGCGCCGCGTCGACCGCGTGGTAGCGCGGATCGCTCTCCTGTTTGTACGAGGGCTCCTGCTCCTCGTCGGCAACGACGAGGCCGACCCGCTCGAGTGGCGCGAAGAGCGCCGATCGCGAGCCGATCACGACATCCGCTGCCCCATCGAGCACGCGACGCCACTCGTCGAAGCGCTCGCCCGCTGAGAGCGCGCTGTGCAGCAACGCGACACGGTCGCCGAATCGCGCGATGAAGCGCGCGACGACCTGTGCCGTAAGGATGATCTCCGGCACGAGGACGATGACGCCGTCGCCGCGCGCCAGTGTCTCCGCGGCCGCGCGCAGATAGACCTCGGTCTTCCCGCTCGCGGTGACGCCGTGCAAGAGGAAGCCGCGCCCGCTCCCGAGCGCGCCGGTGATGGCGTCGATGGCGGCGCCCTGTGCTGGGGTCGCGGCCGGAGCCCCCGCTCTCTCTTCTTCCGCCAGACCGAACTCGACGGGGATCCGCCGGATCGCACGCCTTCCTTCGAGGGCGAGCCCGCGCCGTGCGAGCGCGCGCGCCGCCACGGCCGAGCCGCCTGCGTCCGCCAGATCCCTGCCTGTGATCGCACCGGCGGCCAGCGCGCGCAACGTGATGAGCTGCCGCGCGCCGAGGCGCGTCGTGCCCGCCATCGCGTCTTTGCCGCCCGGTGCGATGGCGAAGACCGCTTCGGTCCGCTCGCCGCGCGCCGCACCCAGCTTCGTCGAGCGCGCGCGGGACGCGAGCGCGGGCGGCAGCATCGCTCGGACCGCATCGGCGAGGCCGCAGCGATAGCGCTCGGCGATCCATCCTGCGAGCGCGAGCTGATGCGGGCGCAGGAGCGGCATGGGATGCACGAGCGCGTCGACGGACCGGAGCTCGCGCGCGACGACCGCGCCGTTCAGCGAGATGACCACACCCGGGACGGCGCGTTGTCCGAGGCCGACGCGCACGAGGTGCCCCGGTTCCAGCTCGAGACCGGCGGGAACCAGGTAACTGAAAGTTCGCGCGGGCCCGCGCACGCCCGCGAAGACGGCGACCTCCGCCGTTCGGGCGGTCATAGGTCGTAGTGCCGAGGCTTCTTCATCTCCTTCCGGATGATCTCGGCGATCTCCTTCACGGTCTTGTCGATCCTTCCGTCCTCGTTCACCACGACATAGTCGTATTCCGGCGCCGCGGCCATCTCGATGGGGGCGTTACGCATGCGGACGTCGAACTCTTCGGGCGACTCGGTGCCCCGCTGATGCAGGCGTTTTTGAAGCGCGTCGAGCGACGGCGGCATCATGAAGATTGTCAGGGCCTCCGGCAGCTTCGCTTTGATCTTCCGCATCCCTTGCGGCTCGGGCTTGACGATGACGATCCGATGGTCGCGGAGCGTGTCGGCGAGCGCATCCTTTCGGACCCCTTTGAAGTCACCGTGGACCATCGACCATTCGAGGAAGTTCCCGGCCTCGATCTCCGAACGGAACTTCTCGGGCTCGTAGAAGTAGTAGTCGACCCCATGAGTCTCATTCGCCCGCGGCTTGCGGCTGGTCGCGGTCACATACACGACCGCGTCGTCCAGCGACTTGACCAGGCGGGAGATGACTGTGTCTTTTCCCGCGCCCGACGGCGCGGAGATGATGACGAGGAGTCCCTTCCCGTCGATGCCGGTCAGCGGATCTGCTCCAGGACCGGGGTCGGGCTGATCGGCGGGCCCAGGGAGGTCAGGTAGGCCGCCAGGTCGGGCGCGAGCGGGGCCGTGAAGGTCCGCTCGCCGGCGTGGGGCAGACGCACGGTGAGGCGCCAGGCGTGCAGGAACTGTCGCTCGAGCCCGCTTCGGTCGCCTCGCCTTCCGTACACCGGGTCGCCAACGATAGGGAGTCGCGCGTAAGCGAGGTGCGCGCGGATCTGATGGGTGCGCCCGGTGAGCGGCCGCACGTGGAGAAGAGCCTGCCGCTCCGCGCCCGCGCGGAAAGCGGCGATACGCTCGAAGCGCGTCGTCGCCTCGCGCCCGCCCGCACGCACGACCATCCGGCGTCGGTCGTCCGGATCGCGCAGGAGCGGCGCCTCGACCACGGCCGGCGTCTCACCGGAATCGCCCCAGACGAGCGCGAGGTACTCCTTGCCGAACTTCTGGGCCTGGATCTGGCGCGCGAGTGCGAGGTGCGCGATGTCGTTCTTCGCGATGACGAGCACCCCGCTCGTGTCCTTGTCGAGGCGGTGGACGATGCCCGGGCGCGATGCCGCGCGGCCTGTATCCGCGCTGATGCGACCGACGACCGCGTTCACGAGCGTCCCGCTGGCGTGGCCGTACGCCGGATGCACGACGAGACCGGCGGGCTTGTTCACGGCGATGACGTCGGCATCCTCGTACAGCACGTCGATCGGTATGTCTTCCGCCGCGAGCGACAATGCTGGCTCCGGGTCGGGAACGTCGACGACGAGCTCCTGTCCGGCGCGCACCTTGTAGGCGGGCTCGACCGTCCCGCCGTTCACCCGCACGTGGCCGTCTCGGGCGAGCCGCGCGATCGCGCTTCGCGAGAGCTGGCTGTGGGCGGCGAGGAAGCGGTCCACGCGCTGCCCGCCCTCTTCGACGCGCAACGCGATCCGCTCCCCCACTAGGCGGCGGCCTTCGTCGTCGACGCCCGCCTCTCCTCGTACCACAGCGCGATCGTCACGAGAAAGATGCCGACGACGATCGACGAGTCGGCCACATTGAAGGCCCAGAAGCGTATGTCGCCCACACCCACATCGACGAAATCGACGACGTAACCCTGGGTCACGCGATCGAGGAGGTTGCCGAACGCGCCGCCCAGCTGCATCCCCAGCGTCGCCGACACGAGCGACGAGTTGCTGGCGATCCGCCGGTAGTAATAGACGATCGCAAGGACGGCGATCACGGACAGCACCGAAAGCAGCGTGGTCCGCTCCGGAAGGAGGCCGAACGCCGCGCCGGTGTTCTGAGCGTGAACGATCCGAACGTAGTCGCCGATGACAGGCCGTGCCGTGTTCACCGGGATGTTCTCGGTGACCCACGCCTTCGTCAGGCGATCGGCGACGAATACGACGACCGCGACAGCGGCCACCAATGCGAGGCGTCGAGGGCTCACGAGGAAATCGTATTGGCTAGGCGGTGACCATTCCTCCGTCGACGACGAGCACCTGGCCGGTGATGTAGCCGGCCTCATCTGAGGCCAGGAACGCGATGGCGTTCGCGATGTCCTCGACCGTGCCGAACCGCCCGAGCGGGATCTGCTTGAGCAGATCGTCCTTGACCTGCTGGGGGAGCGGATCGGTGAGATCGGTGGGTACGAATCCGGGGGCGACCGCGTTCGCCGTGATGTTCCGGCTCGCCATTTCGCGCGCGACGGTCTTCGTGAACCCGATGATCCCGGCCTTCGCCGCCGCGTAGTTCGCCTGACCCGCATTCCCCACCACGCCCGCGATCGACGCGACGTTCACGATCCGGCCGGAGCGCTGTTTCATCATCGGCCGCATCACCGCCCTCGTGACCAAGAATGTCCCTCGCAGATTCAGATCGAGGACGGCATCCCACTCCTCGGCGCTCATCCGCAGCAAGAGGTTGTCCCGGGTGATGCCGGCGTTGTTCACCAGGATGTCGAGCCGACCGCCGCCGAACGCCAACGCGGCCTTAACGACTTCATCGGCCTGGCCATCGAGCGAGACGTCACCCTGGACAAGGGTCGCCTTGCCCCCGGCACCCTCGACGAGTCGCTTGGCCTCTTCGGCCGCGGCGGCGTTGCCCTTGAAGTTGATCGCGACGTTCGCGCCTTCGCGCGCGAGGCGTACGGCTGTGGCGCGCCCGATCCCGCGACCGCCCCCGGTGATGAGCGCGGTCCGACCCTCGAGCTTCATTGCGGCGCCGAAATTAGCAGGGCTGCCATGCGGGCGCGGCGCCGGATCAGGCGGCGCGGAAGATCAGCGAGGCGTTGTGGCCGCCGAAGCCCATCGAGTTGGACAGCGCCGTCCTTATCGGTCGAGCCCGCGCCTGGTTCGGTACGTAGTCGAGATCGAGCGCCGGGTCCGGGGTCTCGTAGTTGATCGTCGGCGGGACGCATCCATCGCGCATCGCGAGGACGCACGCGAGCGCCTCGAGCGCGCCGGCGGCACCGAGCAGGTGGCCGGTCATCGATTTCGTCGAGGAGACCATGAGCTTCTTGGCGTGGTCGCCGAAGACGCGTTTGATGGCCGCGGTCTCCTCGCGATCATTCGGCTGCGTCGACGTGCCGTGCGCGTTGATGTAGTCGATGGCCGTCGGCTTCATTCCTGCCTGATCGAGCGCCATCTGCATCGCCCGCGCGTTCCCCTCACCTTCGGGAGAGGGCGCGGTGATGTGATAGGCATCGGCGGTCGCGCCGTATCCCACGAGCTCGCCGTAGACCTTCGCCCCACGCCCGAGGGCGCGCTCGCGGTCCTCGAGGATGAGAACGGCCGCGCCTTCCGACAGCACGAACCCGTCGCGGTCCTTGTCGAATGGGCGCGACGCCTTCTCGGGGGCTTCGTTGCGCCGGCTCATCGCATGCATCGTGGCAAATGCGCCGATCGGGAGCGGCAGCACCGCCGCCTCGGCGCCGCCGACGACCATGACGTCGGCCTGCCCGCGTCTGATCAGCTCCGCGCACTCGCCGAGCGCATGCGAGCTCGACGCGCACGCCGACACGTGGGTCAAGCTGGGCCCGCGCAGGTCGAACTGCATCGAGATCTGCGCCGAGCCGGCGTTCGCCATCAGCATCGGCACGAGGAAGGGAGAAAGGCGCGAGGGCCCGCGCTCCTTCATCAGCAGGACCTGGTCGATGAGCGTCTCGATCCCGCCGACGCCGGTCGCGATCGCCACGCCGATGCGGTCCCGATCCTCGCCGCCGCCCTTGAGGCCGGCATCGTCCAGCGCCTGCGTCGCCGCGGCGACGGCGTACTGCGCGAAGCGGTCGGTGCGGCGGACCTCCTTGCGATCCATGTACTTCGTCGGGTCGAAACCCTTGATCTCGCCGGCGATCTGCGTCTCGTATGGAGTGGGGTCGAAGCGCGTGATCCGCGTGATCCCGCTGCGCCCGTGCACGAGCGCGTCCCACGTGCTCGGCACATCGAGGCCGAGCGGGGTGACCGCGCCGAGGCCGGTGACGACGATGCGGCGGGTCATGTGCGCGCTGCCGCTGCGCGCTCCTTCAGAACGGACAGCGCGCCCTTTATCGAAAGCGGGTCCGAGACGTTCAGCAGCTTCACGTCCGCGATGCGCTTGACGAGCCCGTTCACCACCTGGCCGGCGCCAATCTCGACGAAGGTCGACGCTCCTCGCTCCGCCATGTAGCGGACGGAGCGAAGCCACTCGACGCGATGCGAGAGATGGCGCACGAGCGCGTCCGGGATGGCCGACGCCGACCCGTGCGGCAGCGCGCTGACGTTCGCGACGATGGGGACGACCGGCTCCCGGAAGTGCAGCGTGTGCATGAACGACGCGAGATCCGGTCCGATCCGGCCCATATCCGGAAAATGGAACGGTGCGGAGATCCGGAGCGGCACGACCTTCCGCGCCCCGTGCTTCGTCAGCGCCTCACTGACGCGGGCGATGCTCTCGGTATCTCCGGCGATCGTCACCTGCGACGGGCCGTTGTCGTTTGCGACGACGGCGTTGCCGAGCGGCAGGGTGTCCTTGATCACCCGATCGACCTCAGCCGCCGGAAGTCCGACGATCGCCGCCATAGCGCCCTTCGCGCCACGCGAGGCGGCCAGGCGGCCGCGCTCGGCCACCAGGCCCAGGGCCTCCTGGAACGTGAGCACGCCGGCGGCCACGAGCGCCGTGAACTCGCCCAGCGAATGCCCAGCGACGAAGCGAGGTCGGAGGGCGGGCGGGAGCGCTGCGACGCCGCGAGGCTCCGTCCCGTCGGCGATCCGGCGCCCGAGCTTTTCGTTTACGGCCTCGACGAGGGCTTCGAGAATGGCAACGCTCGTTACGAGCACCGCAGGCTGCGCCACCGACGTGTCGTTGAGCTTCTCGGCGGGGCCTTCGAAGCAGATCTTCGAGAGCTCGTATCCCACGGTACGGTCGGCTTCGTCGAACGTCTGCCGTGCGCGCGCGGACGACTCATAGACCGCGCGGCCCATGCCGACGGTCTGGGAGCCTTGCCCGGGGAAAACGAACGCCAGGTCGCCCACGAGAAGATGAACGATAGCGCCAGGCGACCCGACAGTCGAGGGGCATCGCATTTTCAGATACACTTGCTCTGCAGTGAATTCACGCAGATATGTCCAGCGCGAGCGTGCACGGCGTACCGCGCGGACGCGTAGCGCGATCGAGGGCGCGGCGCTGCGAGAGGTCGCTCGGCGCGGGTTCGCCGAGCTACGCGTCGACGATGTCGCGCGTCGCGCGCACGTCGCGCCGCGCACCGTGTACCTCCACGCGCCGACAAAGGAGCGCCTCGTCGAAACGGCGCTTCGCGGTCGTGCCGAAGGGCTCATTGGCCGTATCGAACGCTGGCGACCGCGCGGGGAGAGCGCGGACGCGGTGCTTGGCGAGCTCATCGCGATGCACGAGCGTGAGTACCGTGCGGAGTCCGTGCTCCTCGAGACGCTCGTCGACGGTGCGTTGCCGCGTGACGTCGCCGCTCTCCTGAAGGAGCTCGACACGGTGCGTCTCGCGATCATCACGCGCACGCTCAACGAACTCGCGCGTCGCGGCGCACTCCGTGTTCGGGCGAGCGACGCGATCGCGCTCGCCCACGCA
>MNEO01000035.1:13709-16321 GCA_001917735.1 Chloroflexi bacterium 13_1_40CM_68_21 | reverse complement strand
GGGGGCTTGACCGTCTGACGCTCCGCGAGCGTCTTGTGGCGCGGATCCGAGCCTCGGGTCCACTCACCTTCGCGGAGTTCATGGAAGCCGCGCTGTTCGATCCCGATGATGGGTACTACACGACCCACGCGTCATTGGGATTCGAGGGCGATTACGTCACCTCCGCCGATCTCGGACCTGCGTTCGGACGATCGCTCGCGCGCGGCGTCGCGGATCTCTGGTCGCTCATGGGCAAGCCCCCGGCCTGGGATCTGGTCGAGGCGGGCGCGGGGCGGGGGATCCTCATGCGCGACCTGCTAGTGGCGCTCGAGCGCGAGCGCGGCGACGCGGCGCGTGGGGCACGTCCGGCGATCGTGGAAGTGTCGCCCCGCATGCGGTCACAGCAGTCGCTCGCACTCGAGGGACGTGATCTGCGCTGGGCGTCAGTCGCCCATAGCCTCGCGCCGATACAGGGAGTGCTCTTCGCGAATGAGGTCCTGGATGCATTCCCGGTCCATGTACTGGCGCGAGCGCCGGAAGGCCTTCGCGAGGTCTTCGTCGGTCAGGACAACGGAACGCTCGTCGAAGTGCTCCGCGCCCCGAGCGCGGACCTGCGGTGGCGCATTCCCGAGTCGGTGCCCGTCGGTGGTCGATGGGAGACCAGTCCCGCCGCGGAAGGATGGGTCGCGAGCCTCGCGGGCGCACTCATGTCCGGCTACATCGTCCTCGTCGATTACGGCGGCGAGGAGAACGACCTCCTTGCGCGCGAAGGCGCGGGAACGGTCCGCGGCTTCGCGCGGCACCGCTTGGTCTCGCAGACGCTCGCCGAGCCCGGTCGACACGATCTGACCGCCAGCGTCGACTTCACATCGATCCGGCGCGCGGCGGAAGGAGCGGGCCTTCACTTCGCGGGATCGGCGACCCAGCGGGACGTGCTGCTCGCGCTCGGCATCCGCGAAGTCGCCGCGCGCCCTCCCACGCCGATCGAGCAGCTACGCGCGGCGAGCCGTCGTTCTGCGATAGATGCGCTCCTCGACCCAAATGGTCTGGGCGCCTTCAAAGTGGTGTGCTTTGCGAAGGACGCGCCCACGGAGGGGCTGCGGATGTTCGGCGCGAAGATCCCTAAGGGTTCGACGCGATGAGCGCCTGCGCCAAACGGGTCATCGCGGCACGGTCGGACCCGTAGACGACGACGATGAAGGTGCGGTGCGACCACACGAGACTCTTCGGCGAGGTCTCGTAGTACAGGGCGGGGTGACTCGCCAGCGTGAGGTGCTCGGCCGCGAGCTGCGAGTACCCGGAGCCGAACTCATCAAGCACGCCCGGCAGCGCGGCGTATGAGGGCAGCAGAGCGACGCTCAGCACGACCATGTTCGCGGCATCGCCGTTGCGGGTGACAAGGCGCAGCGCGACCCCAGCTGCGATGTTGGTTATCTCCGGCACCGCCGCCAGTGACTGGAACTGCGCGTCGACCTCGGGTGGCGGCAGCACGAGCTCGTAGCCGGCGAGCGGATGGAAGTATTTCTCGGCGGCCGCGGTGGAGAGTGCGGGGCCGGGCGTCGGTGTCGGGGTGGGAGGCGGAGTGGGCGGTATCGGGGTCGGCGTCATGGTCTGGTACGGCGTGACCGTCGGCACCGCAGGCGTCGGCATCGGCTCGGGCGCGGACGCCGCGCGTGATCCGCAAGCGGCGAGGGCGACGGTTAGCGCGAGCGACGCAACACGTAGACGCATGGCGTGCGATTCAAACACCGGCCGGGCATACGCCCGTCGCTGGCGGGGATCAGAACCCGCCCTTTCAACTAGACTGCCATCTGCGGGCTCTTAGCTCAGCTGGTTAGAGCGCAGCGTTGACATCGGTAGGCTACGGCTCAAGGCGACTGGTCAGTAGCACGCTAGTTCACCGACAGCCAGCTCCCGATCCCTTCTTTCCTCCGCGGCGTCATCGATTCGTCGTCGCCGACAAGCCGAACCCGAGAGCACGTCCGTTTGCGAGATCGACGTCGAACAGTCGCACGTGCGGCAAGACAAGATAGAGGGCGAGGCGTCTAGTGACCGTCGGAGTCTCGTCGGGACGTCGTATCTCGGGGTGCCAGACACGGTTATGCCCGAACAAGTCGCCGACGCTCTGGGGGTTCCAGGCATTAGTCACGAACACGTCATCGCTGAAATAGCCAGCGACTATTTCGTAGTGGCAGACCTGGCCCTGGCGCGTGCCTCCTGCGCAGCTCTCAGAAAAGTCGATCACAGGTTGGGGACCCAAGATGTAAAGCGTCAGAGCGGTCGGCAGTAACCACTTCCAATGCGGCCATGAACTCCATCGCTTGGTGATTCCCATCCCGCCCCCTAGAAGCGCGAGGGCCGCCCCGCGCAGGGCGACCCCTAGCGACACCATATCCCATTTTGGGTTTGACGTAAACAACTGCGCACCATCGCGCCGATGTGGCAAGGCACACGGCGCCGTATCGGGTGCTCAGGCAACGGCTGCGAAGGGCGCGGATCGATAGAGGTCTTTCGCAGGCAGCAGCGGCGCGCGAGCTCGGCAAGCCACAGAGCTACATCTCGAAGTGCGAGTCGGGGGAGAGGAGGGTCGATGTAATTGAGCTGGTAGATCTTGCGCGCCTCTACGGCGTGCC
>MNEO01000035.1:0-13551 GCA_001917735.1 Chloroflexi bacterium 13_1_40CM_68_21 | reverse complement strand
CATACGCCCGTCGCTGGCGGGGATCAGAACCCGCCCTTTCAACTAGACTGCCATCTGCGGGCTCTTAGCTCAGCTGGTTAGAGCGCAGCGTTGACATCGCTGAGGTCGCGTGTTCGAGCCACGCAGAGCCCACACGTCGGCTCAATTCGTGGTCGTGTGCGGCTCGACGAGCTGTCTCCAGATCTTGGCGCCGAGGCCTGTGGCCACGGCCACCCCGTCCCAATACCCGAGGTTGTACAGCGCGCTGCACAGGAGCAAGCGGGAACGGCGCGATCCCGGGCGCGCGGAGGCGATCGCGTAGCGAAGCGCCGCGACGGCGAGGCGCCTCCGGCCAGCGTGACCCACGCACCAACGCGCGAGCGTCCGATTCAGCGGATGTCGCTGTCGCCAATCGAGCTGGATCGTGGTGGTGCCAGCCGGACCGACCTGACGCTCGAGGAACACCCGATGCCGGCCGGACTCGAATGCCATATGAAGCCAGCCCGCGAGCGTGCGATCAGGTTGGTGATGCACGATGGCCTCCGGCACGAAGTAGAAACGCAGTCCCCGATCAGCGAGACGGTGCGCTAGTTCCATGTCTTCCGTGCGGGTGAATGTCTTGTCGAAGCCACCCACCGCGAGGACGTGGTCGCGCCGCACCGAGGCATTCGCGGTGAAGAACTGTCGCCAGCTGGGCGTTTGGCGTCCAGCGAGCATCTCCGAATACAAGCGTTCGCCCATCGCGGCTTCCCATTCCAGCCACACCGGGAGCGCAAGGCCGGGTGGCGCGACGATTCTCCCGATGACCGCGGCCCGGGGATCGCCGCGATGCACGGCGAGGTGGCGCTCGAACAGCCCGTCCTGGGGCACGACGTCGTCATCCAAGAACAGCAGGAGGTCACCAGTCGCGGCCGCGATCGCCGCGTTCCGCGCGGCGGAGGGACCGCTTCGCGGCTGGACGATCACCTGAAGTGGATAGGCCGTGCGAAGAGACGCGAGCATGGGCTGGGTACCGTCCTCGGAACCGTCAACGGTGAGGAGTACTTCGAAGCACGCTCCGGCCCGATACTGCCGATCGAGCGCCGCCAGGAGGCGCGCGAGCCGCTCCCGCCGGTTGTACGTCGGCACGATGACGCTGACCGTCAGATCGTGACGATCCTCGCCATCGCTGTCGGCCAGGGTCAGACTCCGGCTGCCGCGGCCGAAGACGCAGGATCGCCGGGCGCGATGTTGAGCGACGTCAGCTCGGGCGAGGGGGCCAGATGGAGGTCCGGTCGGGCCGGCGATCGGCGAAAGACATACCCGACGGCCGGGACCGATGTGATCTGCCCTGGGCCCTCACCGCCGATCTCCTCGAGCTTGCGGCGCAGGTGGCTGATGTGGGATCGCAGCGCATTCGCGTCTCCGCCCTCGCTCCCCCAAACGTACGTGTAGAGCCGGCTCGCTGGCACGACATGACCTGTGTTCGTGGCGAGCAAGTAGAGGATCCGGAACTCGGTTGGCGTGAGTCGCACCCATTTGTCGCGCCAGATGACCTCATACGCTTCGGGGTCGAGGGACAGCCCGTCGATCTCTAGGCGCGGCTCGGAGTCGGCCTTCACGCTGACACGCGCCCGCCGCAGGATCGCCCGCATGCGCGCGACGAGCTCGCGGAACTCGAACGGCTTCGGCAGGAAGTCATCGGTGCCGAGGTTGAAGCAACGGAGGATGTTCTGTGCGTCCTTCCGCGCGGTCAGAACGAGGACCGGCGTCGTTTCGTCGTCGTCGCGCATCTTTCGGAGCACTTCGAAACCATCCACGCCCGGGAGCCCCAGGTCGAGCACGACGAGATCGGGACGGTCGGCCTTCCACCTGCGGAGCGCCATCGCGCCGTCGCTCGCTTCGATCACCACGAAGCGCTCGCGGCGCAGCACGTATGCAGTCAGATCGAGCATCTCCGCGTCGTCCTCAGCGAGAAGGATCTTGATCACTTGTCGTCCCCCCAATTACCTGCGTTTTTGGCCCGGAAGCGTGGCCACCCACCGAGGTTCGTGTCGACGACACGTTCACCGCCGCAACCCAGCTACGGGGCCTGTTGGATTCATATGGAACAGGATTGAGGCGGCGTTGTCCGTTAATACCGGAGGAACAAAACCTCCCACCAGGGCTCTCGCCCATGACATTCGCGTTACAAGGACCGCTCGGTCTCCTGCCCGAGTCCGAGCAGCTGAAGCTTGAAGCCGACGCCGGGAATGGTGTGGATGAAACGTCGCTGCGGGCCGTCATCGCCCAGCTTGCGGCGAAGACGATGCACGATCACTCGGAGGACCTCGCGCGCGGGCGCGTCGTCGTATCCGGAGACGCGCTTGGCGAGGGCAGCCGTGGGAACGACCGTGTCCTTGTTCCGCATCAGGTAGTTGAGCAACCGGAACTCGGTCCCGGTGAGGCGCAGCGTCTCGCCGTTGATGCGCAGCGTCCGCTCGGCGGGGTCGAGGCGGAGCGGTCCGACCTCAACGACTGCGGGGACCGGGACCAGATCGCGATCAGACTCGGCCCGACGCTGGTGAGCGCGGATCCGAGCGATGAGCTCGCGATGCCCGAACGGCTTGACCACATAGTCGTCGGCACCCATCTCGAGAGCGCGTACCTTGTCGTCCTCGTTGTTCCGACCCGTGAGCACGATGATCGTCACGGTCTCGCTCCGCCGGCGCAGCTCTGCCAGCAGCTCGAACCCATCCCACGGCTCGAGATTGAGGTCGACGACGGCCATAGCCGGGCCTTCCCTCTCGAAGAGCTCCAGCGCGGAGACCGGCTCGGTGGCCGAGAGTGGGGCGAACCCGGCCTTCTCGATGAGAGAGGCGAGCATGTTGACGAGGTCCCGGTCGTCGTCGACGACGAGGATCTCGGAACGCGGGTGCGTCCCTTTGTCCGTGTTTCCCACCCCTTGTGTAGAGGGACAGGATACAAGGCGCGGTGCGTCGCCACATGAAGCGCCGACCTGCGGCCATCAAGAGACCTAGCGTCTGGCGGCCTCCCTTGTTCCAGGGGGACCGTCCGGTCAGCTCACATGGCGTCGCCCTTGAAGCGGCGCACTAGACGTCGGTGACCACGACGTCCCACCGGCTATACATCGCCAGCCGCGTACCGAGGATGTGGAAGATCGGCCGGTCCAGAGAAGGGGCGAGCCTGTTGAGATACGCGTATACGCCCGGGTCACCGGAATAACCGTCCCACACGATCGTCCCCAGCTCCGCGAGCAGCCCGAAGGCGGCTTCGGTGTCCGACTTGATGTAGGGGTAGCGCCGGCTCCCCTCGATGTAGACGAGGTCCGCGGTCCCGCTGTACGGGAGGAAGTCGAACGTGGCGGACTCGCCGGGCAGACGGGTGATCCGGCTCCCGTCGGGGGTCGTGTCGAGCCGCACGCCGTGATCCGCTCGGGACAGGTGATACAGGCGGTCGGCGGACCCGTGCTCGGCCTGGTCGGAGGGCTCGGTTCGCTGATCGAGCAGGAAGATGCGAGCGTTGGGCAGGTTGTGGGCGAGAAGCCACGCCGTCTCCCCCAGGTCCGGGCCGATCTGGAAGACCGTTTCGCACTCGAGCAGCGTCGACAGCGCGGCGACGATCAGCGGAGAGTGGCGCCGGACCGGACCATGCACCCGCACCTGGTCGATTCCTCTGATCTGCGAGAGCTCGATGTTGCTGATGCGCGAGGCTCCGTAACGCTTGAGCTCTATCCACAGGTTCGTGAAGAGGTGAGATCGCACCGGCCCAGGATCGCTGAGCCAGTTGCGGATGACACCTGTCAACACGCCCGCGACGAGGCTGCGGTTGCGGACGGGCCGAACCCGATGCTCGCGGCTCTGGTCTGAAGATGCGCACATCGCGACGACGCTCACCTTACGGTGCTGGCAACGTGCGCTGGCCTGGAGCCAGCCGATCTCCCTCTCGCTCCCATCCACTCATGAGAAGATCCTGACCTCAGTCTCCGGTGCCGGCGACGCCGCGGTATCGAAAGCCCGCGGCCGTCGCCGTCATGGGTGAGACGAGGTTGCGCCCATCGAAGAGCAAGTCGCCACGCGTCACGTGCCGCAGCGCGACGAGGTCGAGTGCCGCGAACTCGGGCCACTCGGTACCGATCACGACCGCGTCAGCACCCTCGCACGCTTCCAGCACTGTCGATCGGACGAGCACGTCAGGCTCGGCAGGAAGCTCCGCGACCGCGGGGTCGTACGCGCTCACACAGATCCCGCCGCGGATCAGCCGCCGCGCCAGCGTGATCGCCGGCGACTCCCGTGTGTCGGGTGTCCCGGCTTTGAACGCGAGGCCGAGCAGACCGACCCTCCCTCTCTTGGGTACCGCTCGCGCGATGGTCCGCGCGAAACCGCGGACGTGCCGCGCGTTCTGCTCGATGGCCGCCGCCAGCACGACGAAGTCATATCCTTCGCCCTCCGCGATCGCCCGTAGCGCGACTGCGTCCTTCGGGAGGCAAGAGCCGCCCCAGCCGAGGCCGGGCCGCAGGTACGACGACCCGATGCGCGGATCCAGGCGCATCGAGTCGAGGACGGCTGAGGCGTCCGCGCCGACGAGCTCAGCGAGATGGGCGATCTCGTTCGCGTAGCTCAGCCTCGTCGCGAGAAAGCCGTTCGCGGCGTACTTGGCGAGCTCCGCACTACGCGCGCTCATCCACAGGAGAGGGACGGTCCGCCTGTTTCCGTTGCTGCCGGGAAGCCCCTCACCGCCGAGGATCCTCCGGTAAAGCTCCGCGACCAGATGCCGCGCATCCGGCGGACCGCCAGCGACGATCCGGTCTGGGAAGAACGCGTCGTGCAGGGCCTGACCTTCGCGCAGAAACTCCGGATTCGAGACGACCCAGAGCCGCTTGAGCGGACCGTTCTGGAGCCGGTCGCACGTGCCGACCGGGACGGTCGAGCGAATGAGGACGACCTTTCCGTCAGGGGTGAGCGCGCTGATCTCGGCAATCGCATCCTCGAGCGGCGCGAGGTCCGGGCGCCCGTCGGCGCCCATCGGCGTACCGACCGCCACGACGACGACATCCGCCGAAGCGATGCCGCTCGCCTCCTGCACGAAGCGGATGTCGAGATGTCCGAGCAGCTCGGCGAGTCCCGGTTCGCGGAGCGGATCGTTCCCGCTGCGCCAGGTCTGCATCCGAGCGGCATCGCGCTCGACACAGGTGACGTCGTGGCCCAGGTACGCGAAGACGGCGGCGGAGGTCACCCCAACATAGCCTGCACCGATGACGGTCACCCGCACGGCACGACTCCCCGGAATCCGCTCATGGCGATCTGGGCTCGAGAGTGCCGGTGAATAGCACTATGCGCTCGCAGCCAGGAGCGCCCACTGCGGCTCGATCGGTGCATCGGACTTGAACCAGCCGATCTCTGCGGCGAGCCCTTCCGGAAGCAAGCGACGCGGTGCGAAACCGAGCTCCGAGCCGGCGAGCGCTATGTCGAGCACGACGCTCGTTCGGTCGTAACGATGATCTGGGGCGGCACGGCGGACCGGAGCTGCCCTTCCGCCACTGATCCAGACGACGAGCTGTGCGAGCTCGAGGGTCGTCGTCCCGATCCCGGTGCCGATGTTGTAGACGCCGTCGGCTCCGCGCCGGATCGCCTTCATGGTCGCGTCGACCGCATCCGCGACATGAACGTAGTCGCGTTCATCGAGACCCTCGCCATCGATCTGCGGAGGCTGCCCGGCGAGAGCCGCGCGGATGAAGGTCGGGACCACGCGCGAACAGGGCTCGCCAGGCCCGTAGACGGTGGAGTACCTCAAGATCGCCGCGCTCGCTCCCGATGCCAAGCAGGAGATGCGCACCATCTGTTCGCACGCAAGCTTGGCCGCGGCAAGCGGGATCCGCGGAGAGGCTGCGTCGGTCTCGCGGACCGGCGTCCTCACGGGATTGCCATAGACCGAATCCGAGCTGGCGAAGACGACGTGCCGAACGCGACCACCATCGGCGGCTCTGAGGATCCGCGCGGTCGACGTGACGTTCTGCTCGAGCTCCTCCAGGAGCTGATCGGCCGGCGACGATGCCCTCGGCGCTACGTAGCCAAGGAGGACCAGGGCATCGGCGTCCGCCAGCGCCGAGCGCAAAGCGGCTTCGTCGCGGAACGCTGCGCCGCAGTTCGCGAAGCGCGCCGCGCCGTCCGCGACCAGCGCGGCGACGTAGCGGGATCTCCCGGTGTCCTGGCCAATGAGCGTCACGTCGACCCCCGCTCCGAGAAGCCGCGCCAGGAGATGAGCCCCGATGAATCCGCCGCCGCCGCTCACCGCCACCCGCATCGTTTCCTGCCTAACTCCGCTCTTTACGGCTCGGATGGGTTCTAGTACGCGCCTTTGGTCGTGAGCACCGCCGGGACCGTGCGCAGCAGGATCTCCAGGTCGAGCGCGAGCGACCAGTTCCGGATGTAGTGCAGGTCGAGCTGGACCATGTCATGGAAGGGGATCTCGGTGCGGCCGCTCACCTGCCAGAGTCCGGTGATTCCGGGGAGAGCGCGCTGCCGTCCGAGCTGCCAGCCCTGGCATTGCTCCGCCTCGGCGACCGGCAGCGGGCGCGGCCCGACGAGGCTCATCTCGCCGCGGATCACGTTGACGAGCTGGGGCAGCTCGTCGAGGCTGTAGCGGCGGAGGAACCGTCCGACGCGGGTGACGCGAGGATCGGATCGGATCTTGAATATCGGGCCACTCACTTCATTCATTTGCTGGAGCTCGGCCTTCAGCAAATCGGCGTTCTGCCGCATCGACCGGAACTTGAGCATTCGGAAGTGCCGCCCGTCCTTGCCCGCGCGCATTTGGCCGTAAAAGATCGGGCCTGGGGAATCGAGCTTGATCGCCAGCGCGACCACCGCGAAGACGGGCAGCAGGACCGCGAATCCCACCAGCGCAATGGTCAGATCGATCGCCCGCTTCACCCAGCTCATCTCTGAAACCGGCGCGACATCGATCTCTGATGGGTTCGCTCGAGTAACCACTCGGAGATCGCTCAGTGCCACCTCGGCCCTCCGCGCGACACTTGCACCGTCTCGGCCATGAGGCGGGCAAACATGGGCATGTCATCGACGAAATATCGACGGCCCAGCCGCGCCGGCTCGCAGCGGAAACGGTGCAGCCATTCGAGACCCATCTGTCGCATCCAGTACGGCGCCCGCGGGAAGGCACCCGCGAGGATGTCGAGCGTGCAACCGACACCGATCGCGACACTGACGTCGAGCTCGCGATGGTGCGCTCGGATCCAGGTGTCCTGGCGCGGAGCCCCGAGCGCGACCAGGAGGATGCGTGCGCCGCTGCCGTTGATGCGATCGACGATCTCGCGGTCGTCGTGCGGCGAGAGCGGCCCGAACGGCGGCGCGTAGGTCCCGGCAACGACTGCGCCGGGATAACGACGCTGAACGGTTCGAGCCGCCTCCTCCGCGATGCCAGGGCGCCCGCCCAGGAGGAAGAGCGCCCGGCCGGTAGCGGCCGAGAGCCGGCAGCACGCATCCACGAGCTCGATACCGGTGACTCGCTCAGGGAGTCCGAGGCCGGCGATCCGAGAAGCCCAGACGAGCGGCATGCCATCGGCCACGGCCAGGTCAGCTTCGTTGATCGTGTCTCGAAAACCGGGGTCAGCCTGCGCGATGCGCAGGAAGTCGAGGTTGACGGTCACGACCTGATGCAGCCGATCGATCGTGAGGAAGGCTTCAAGGCGGCGAGCAGCTTCGGGAAGTCCTACCCGGTCGATGAGCACGCCCGACAGCGGAACGCGGTCCCGGCTGCCGCTCCGGACGACGTCGTGCACGTCGGTCCGTGCTGGTAACCGCTCTCTTGTCGGGACCGTCGGCTGCCAGGTGCTCGGGGTAGTCGGTGGCACGGCCGTGGTCGTGATCACGAGGGAATCGAAACGCACGCGGATTGAGGAAGGCTGCGGTGGCTCGATGATGTGCTCGCCGCCTCGAACCGCGCCCGACCAGGTAGGCGTGATCACGTCAATCAGCCCTCAACGAATCACTCCGGGCGGTCGAGGCAGCGATCGGTCAGCGGGGTGGTGCTACGTCAGCGCTCCAGCCGTCCGAGCTGGCAAGCGTGTCCCGCGCCAGAGCCTCGGCCCAGCGGCCAGGAACGTGGCGCGCCATCGTGGGGGAAGCGGGGCGGTCAATGGCCCAGGATTGCAGACCGTCCGGCTCGAACGCGACGGGCAGGACCTGAGCACCCATCTCGGTGAGTCGCTCACTGACCGCGGGCTTCCGATCGTACGGGCAGTAGAGGAACATGAATCCTCCGCCTCCCGCGCCGCTGACCTTCCCCCCGATGACACCGCGCCGCCGCGCCTCTTCGTACATCTCCTCGATATGCGGCGGCGCTACCGACTCGGCAGTCTGCCTCTTGGCAAGGAACTCCTCGTGCAGGATCTCGCCAAGATCTTCGAGGCGGCCGGTGAGGAGGGCATCCTTTGCATCGAAGGTCAGCGCCTTCATCCGGTCCAGTGCCTCGGTCACGCCCGGCTTTCGATCGACGTAGCCCGCGACCTGCGCTTCGATGATCCTCGACGACGCGCGCGTACTTCCGGTGAAGACCAACAGCATGTTGTACTGGAGCTCCTGGATGATGCGCGGGTCGATGCGCAGGGGATTGACGATCACGTCCGAGGTGGTGCGGAACTCGATGAGATTGAAGCCGCCGAACGCCGCAGCGTATTGATCCTGCATCCCGCCAGGGACTCCGACGTCGATGCGCTCGACCTCCCACGCGGTCCTGGCGAGGTCGTACTTATCGATCGCCAGATGACGCCAGGTTCGGAGGGCGCCGATGACGGCGACCACGACCGCCGAGGAGGCGCCCAGGCCTGAACCAGGTGGAGCCTCCGTCTCGAGGTAGAGCTCGAGGCCTCCCTCCATGGGATCGGCCCCAACGCGCAGCCGGGTGAGGCACGCCTTTACCAGATCGAAGTTGCCATCGTAGGTGAGCGGTTCGTCGAAGCCGAACTGCGTCACGGTCTTGTAATCGAGTGACTGGACGCGGATCACGCGCTCGGACGGGAATCGAAGCGTCGCATACGCGTAGCGGTCGATCGTCGCGTTCAGAACGACGCCACCCTTCTCCTGGACGTAAGGCGATAGATCCGTTCCGCCTCCGGCAAAGCTGATGCGAAGGGGCGCGCGTCCGCGGATCAGCACTCGCGGTCCGTGGCGAACAGCTGCCGCTCGACCAGATCGCAGATCCCATGTTCGATCGGGAGCAGGCTCTCCTGGACGTGCTGCGTGTTCCGGCTCGGAATGACGACCGCGCGGTCCACCTCGTCGGTGAGCTGTCCTCCTTCCCCCAGCAGCCCGATGGTCCGAAGGCCCATCTCGCGTGCCGCGCGCACGGCGCGACGGACGTTCTCCGAGTTCCCGCTCGTGCTGAGAGCGACGAGGACGTCGCCCGGCCGACCGAGCGCGCGGACCTGCCGCTCGAAGACGCCTTCGAAACCGAAGTCATTGGCATACGCGGTCAGCACCGACGTGTCCGTCGTGAGCGCGATAGCCGGGAGAGCGGGACGCGAGGAGCCCTTGCTGAGCTGACTGACGAACTCTGCGGCGAAATGCTGGCAGTCCGCCGCGCTCCCGCCATTCCCACAAAGGAGGATCTTGCCTCCCGCGCGGAACGTGCCGGCGATCAGCTGCGCTGCCGCGACGACCGAATCGGAGCACGCGTTCGCGGCGAGCCTCTGGACGGACCTGCTTTCCTCGAGATGCGCGTCGAGCCGCGCGCGAAGGCTTGCGGGCGCGCGCGCCAGAGCCGCGAACTCCCCTCCCAGAGCGGCCTCCGCGTCCCCGTAGGACTCGGGCGTTCCGATGTCGACGAATGGGCCGTCGCCGACGACCGCATACATGCCCCGGCCCACGTAGCCCGGCAGCACGTCGCGCTCGAGCGACACCTCACCGGTCGTCGGCATGCTGTCGACCACGTCCGATGAGAGGACATAGACGCCGGCGCTGACCAGCCCAGGACCGTTGCACGCGACCTTCTCCGACAGCCCCTGGACCTGCCCCTCGCTGCCGAGCGTGAGACTTCCGAACCGGCCGCGATCCTCGGCTGGGACCGCCCAGAGCGTCACGCGCGCGTGCCTGGTGACGTGGACCCGCTCGATCTCGGCGAGGTCGACACGGCAGTACGAATCTCCGTTGATGACCAGCACCCGGTCGTAGGCCGCACCGTCGAGTGCGTGTCTGATCGCGCCGGCGGTCCCCCGTGGCCAGGTCTCCTGCGAATAACGCACACTCACGCCGAGACCGTTTCCTTCGCCGAGCGTGCGAGCGATCTCGTCGTGCCCGTGACCGGTGCAAAGCGTGACCTCCCCGAGGCCTTCGGATCGCAGGCCCAACAGCACCCATTCCAAGAATGGGCGGCCGAGGACCGGCGCGAGGACTTTTGGGCGATCGCGCATGACGCTCCGCAGCCGCGTGCCCTGCCCGCCGCAAAGGATGAGCGTCTTCATGATGGCGAGCGGCTGGCGTCCAGGATCAGATCGACGGCGTCAGCCAGGCTGGGCACAACACGCCACGGAGTCGTCGTAGCGGGCGGGCGGTCAGCGAGGAGGATCGCGGTGCAGCCCGCGGCCTCCGCGGCGAGCGCGTCGGAGACTTGATCGCCGACCATAAAGGCGGTGGACAGATCAACGCCACGGTCGGCCTGCGCCTGGAGCAGCAGGCCCGGCTTCGGCTTGCGGCAGGCACAGCCGTCGTCCGGCGTGTGGGGGCACACGAGAAAGCCGTCGATCCGCGCGCCGTGGCGCAGGGCCATGTCGGCCAATCGGGCGTGCATGTCGTCGACCGCCTCCCGACGGACGATTCCACGACCCACCGCGGACTGGTTCGTGGCCACAAGGACGCGCGCGCCGGCCGACCGGAGTCTGCCGAGGGCCTCGAGCGACCCAGGAACGATCTCGACCTCAGACCAGTTCTTCACATAGTCGGGACGGTCACGTACCAGAACGCCGTCACGGTCAAGAAAGACCGTCAACTCTCGCTGTGCGTTGGCTCCATCCGGCGCTGCGGGCGCCGCAAAGCCCTGTGGCTCCGTCGTCACCCGGCGATCGAAGCGCATCGGTATTGAGGAGACCTGCCCTGATCGCATGACCTCGAGCGGTGCCGCAGCGAGGCCTCGCTCGGCGCGCGCGGCGGTCTTCACGTTGTGTCAATGGGAACTCAACGACCGGCTAATGGAATCGCACGCATGGTCCAAAACGCACACGGACGAGCCACAGCGCGGAGTCCAAGGTGGTGATGAAGTCACAGACCATCGCGTTCTTCGGCAATTTTGGAACCCGCAATCTCGGTAACGAATGCACGCTCCAGGCGATCATCCAGAACACGCGGCGGTACGTCCCGACCGCAAAGGTCGAATGCATCTGCACGGCTCCGGAGAACGTCCTAGAGACACATGGCATCCCCGCATTTCAGATCTCGTATCGGTTCGGGAACGCATCGGCTTCGCGACCGTCGCGTGGTCGTGACAATCCGGTGGTCAGGCTGATCAGACGGCTTGCGGTCCGCCTACCACGGGAGCTCGTTGAATGGGTCGAAGCGTTCCGGAGACTCCGAGGCACGAGCATGCTCGTCATGACCGGAACGGGAATGCTGAGCGACTTCGGCATCGGCCCGCTCGATCTGCATTACGAGATCCTCAAGTGGTCCATCATCGCAAGGCTGCGCGGTTGTAAACTGCTATTTGTCAGCGTCGGCGCTGGACCGATCGCTCATCCCCTGAGCCGGTGGATCGTCAAATCCGCGTTGTCGCTGGCCAACTATCGGTCATACCGGGACCGGTTCTCGCAGCAGTACCTCGAGAGCATCGGCTTCAACTCCTCCCGCGACCGCGTATACCCTGACCTCGCCTTCAGCCTCGCGACATCTGAGACGCCGGTTCGGTCGGACGGGCGTGGCAGCGGCAGGGTCGCGGTGGTCGGTGTGGGGTTGATGGACTACTACGGCGAACACCTCAGCCCCGAAGACGGTGAGCGCGTCTACCGGCGATACGTAGAGCGGCTGGCCCGGTTCGCCGCGTGGCTGCTCGAACACCGGTATTCCCTGCGGCTCCTCGTCGGTGACTTGTCCTACGACTTGCGAGTGAAACGCGATCTCCTCGAGGTGCTTGAGACAAACGGCGTCAGGATCGATCCGGGCCGGATCATCGACGAGCCGCTGTCTTCAACAGAGCAGCTCCAAGCACAGCTCGCGCAGACCGACCTGGTCGTCGCGACGCGCTTTCACAACGTGCTGCTGGCCCTGCTCCTCAACAGGCCGGTCATCGCGCTCTCATACCACGAGAAGATCCGCGCGCTAATGGCTGAATCGGGACTCGCGGACTACTGCCAGGATGCCACCGAGCTGGATGTTCCCAGCCTGATCGAACGGTTCACGAAGCTCGTGGAGAACTCGGAGATCCTCACCTCCTCGTTGAAAGAGAAGTCCAGCGATTATCGGCGAGCCCTCGAGGAGCAATACAGACAGATCTTCGGCGATCTCGGTTCGGGCCATCTTCGCGCCCAGGGTTCGTAAAGTGAAGAGAGTCCTCGTCACCGGCGGCGCCGGGTTCGTTGGTTCGCATTTGGTCGACGCGCTCGTACGCGGGGCCGCCGAAGTTCACGTCGTCGACTCCTTTCTGACCGGGCGGCCACGAAATCTCGCGCACTTGTCTGGTTCGCGCGTCGTCGTCCACAGGCTTGATGCGGCCAAGGCTCCGTACGGGCGTTATGACGAGATCTACCATCTCGCCAGCCCGGCGAGCCCGCCGTTCTACTCACGCCATCAACGAAAGACTCTATTGGTCAACTCTCTCGGTACGCTGAGGACCTTACGAATCGCGCAGCGCTGCGGGGCAAAGTACTTGCTCGCGTCCACGTCCGAGATCTACGGCGATCCGCTGGTGCATCCGCAACCCGAGTGGTACCGCGGGAACGTGAACCCGATCGGCCCCCGCTCGTCGTATGACGAAGGCAAACGGTTCGCGGAGGCCCTGGTCATCGCGTTCGTCCGCGAGACGAATCTCGACGCCCGCATCGTTCGTATCTTCAACTCATACGGTCCCCGGATGCGTCCGGACGACGGGCGAATGCCGTCCTCCTTTATCAGCTCGGCGCTACGCGGCGAGCCGGTCCGCATCGACGGTTCAGGGAATCAGACTCGCTCACTCTGCTACATCGACGACACCGTCAGCGGGATACGCGCGGCCATGAAGCGCGGTCGAGCCGGTGAGGCATACAACATCGGGCGCCCGGACGAGATCAGCGTCAAGGATTTTGCGGCGATGGTCATTCGTCTTGTTGGCTCATCCTCAAAGCTCGAGTTCGCCGCCCCACGAGAGGAGGACATCCGGCAGCGGCGGCCCGACATCCGGAAGGCACGGCGTGAGTTGAATTGGTCGCCGCGCGTTCCGCTAGGGAGGGGCCTTCCCCAGACGATCGCTTGGTTCGAGCGGGACCGCCTGGAGTCTGCTGCCTCGGCACGACCGCGCACACGCGCTTCGTCGGCCGATCGCGGAATGCTGCGCGTTGCAGAGGCATCTTGAGGGTGGCGTCGAACATCGCCCGGGTCTCGTGGCTTGAATTGCTCG
>MNEO01000068.1 GCA_001917735.1 Chloroflexi bacterium 13_1_40CM_68_21 | reverse complement strand
GGGAGCGCGACGCCTCGGAACGTGTTGTCACGCTCGCGCGTGACCGCCGCTACCACGATAGGCGCGCCCGAGACCCGCGCGAGGTTCGCCGCGATCGTGGGGAACTTCGTGCGAGCACCGAAGAAGATCGCCTCCACGTTGTCGAGCTCGCGGGCGCGCGGACCGAGATCCATCATCAAGCCGACCATCTCGTTGCGGCGCAGCGCCCGAAGCACCTGGCGCACCGCGCCTTCCGGCGGGAGGATGTTCACGTTCTTGTTGGCTCTGTTCGCGACGAGCAGATCCATCAGACGCTGGTTCTCGAGCTCGTCGGCGATCACGTTCAGCGGCATCTCATCGGCGATGCGTGCGCCACCCAGCTCGAAATTACCGAAGTGCATCGAGACGAAGATGCATCCGCGGCCGTGGTCCCGGGCGGCGCGGACGTGAGACCAGGAGCGTGGATCCACGATCACGAGGCGCTCGAAATCATCCCCATCGAGACGCGGGAACCGCATGATCTCGACCAGGTACTTCGCGAAATTACGGAACGAGCGCCGGGCGACGCGCGCGACCTCGCGATCGTGTGCGGGCTTGTGCAGGACGACCGCGAAGTTCTGCTTGGCGATCCTGCGCCTGCTCGCCCAGAGGAGGTAGGCGATCTCCCCGCCGACCACCGCGGCGGGGTAGGTCACCCACGACGGCAGCCGCTGCGCGAGCGTCGCGCTAAGCCGCCAGGCCCAGAACGCCGAGCCGTGCAACAGACGGTCGCGCACTACGCCTTTCCCGCGAGCGTGAGGACGTTCGTGCCCTTGATGTAGTCCTCGACGCCCTCGCGGGCGCGATCGTCGGGGATCTGGCGCGGCGGCGATTTCATGAAGTAGGCGGACGGGGCCACGATCGTTCCGCCCAGCCCGCGGTCAAGGGCGAGCTTGCAGCAGCGGATCGCGTCGATGACCACCCCCGCGCTATTGGGCGAGTCCCAGACCTCGAGCTTGAGCTCGGCGTTGAGCGGGACGTCGCCGAAGGTCGTGCCCTCCATGCGGATGTAGCACCACTTGCGGTCGAGGAGCCACGGAACGTAGTCCGACGGGCCGACGTGTACGTCCTTCTCGTCCAGCGGATAGTCGAGCATGCTCGTTACCGCGTTCGTCTTGCTGATTTTCTTCGACTCGAGCCGTTCGCGCTCGAGCATGTTGAGGAAGTCGGTGTTGCCACCGAAGTTGAGCTGATATGTGCGGTCAAGGCGGACGCCTCGATCCATGAAGAGGCGGGTGAGCACGCGGTGGGTGATGGTCGCGCCGACCTGCGACTTGATGTCGTCGCCGATGATCGGCAGGCCTCTCTGCGCGAAGCGTTTCTGCCAGTACGGCTCGCTTGCGATGAACACCGGGATGCAGTTGATGAAGGCGCATCCCGCTTCGAGCGTCTGCTCGACGTACCACTTCGTGGCCTCTTCGCTTCCCACCGGCAGGTACGAAACGACGACGTCGACCTTCCGCTCCTTCAGGATCCCGACGATGTCGTCGGTCGGGCCGGCCGCCTTCTGGACGACCGCCGACAAGTACTTCCCGATCCCGTCATGGGTCATGCCGCGCGACACCTTCACGCCCGTGCGGGGAACGTCGGCGAAGCGATAGGTGTTGTTCGGTGCCGCATAGATCGCATCAGCGAGGTCCTTGCCCACTTTATTGCGGTCGATGTCGAACGCCGCCACGAAGTCGACGTCCCGGATGTGATAACCGCCGAGATCGACGTGCATGATCCCGGGGATCCGGTCGCCGGGCTTCGCGTTGCGGTAGTAATGGACGCCCTGCACGAGCGAGCTCGCGCAGTTGCCCACGCCGATGATCGCCGCGCGGATCTCGCGTTTGCCCGTGCGCCGCACGGCCGTTCGCTTTCTCTTTGTTGCTGTCGGCATCGTCGAGCTTTCTACCTTCCTTTGATCGAGAGTTGGCGGCCCACATGGACCACCCTGACGACGAACGTGACGGTCGCGAGGAGCGCTACGACGAGGACCGCCGTCACGAACGCCAGGAAAAGACCGAAGAGCGCCCAGGCCGCGAGCCCGAGGAGAAAGATGGCGATCCGCGCCTCGCGCGGTGCCGGCCCGACGGTCGCGCCGACTCCCAACGCTTCGGCCTTCGCGCGGACGTAGGGGACGAGGAACGAGGTGACGAGCGCGATGAGCGCCAACCACAGGAGCGGTGGTTGCGCGATGGTCACCGCGAGAAGAGCCGTGCCGACGAAGAGCGCTGAATCCGAGAGGCGGTCGATCGTGGAGTCGAGGAACGCGCCGAAGGCCGTGCCTCCGCCCGCCGCCTTCGCGATCTGCCCGTCGAGCGTGTCAGCGAGCGTGCCGACCAAGAGCGCAACGAGCGCCGCGAGCGGCAAGCCTGCTGCGAGCAGGCCCGCGCCGATGATGGTCAGCCCACCGCCGACGAGCGTGACGACGTTCGCCGAGATGCCGACGCGAGCGGCGCCGCGCGCGATCGGCGCCAGGCCGAGCCGAGTCCCTCGCGCTACCCGTGTCGGGACGACGCCATGACTCACAGCTGCGCCTCCGCGCGGTTCATGAGGACCCGCAGCCCGCGCGTGTTCAGCTCCGTGAATTTCTCGCGGTCGAACGTGCAGCGCACCTCGCGCCCGAGCCGCTCCATCCGGATGATCCCCGCGCGCCGAAGGCGGCGCAGGTGCCATGACATGAGCGGCTGGCTGATGCGCAGGCGCTTGGCAAGTAGAGACACCGGCTGCTCGCCCTCGGTCACCAGGATCTGAACGATCCGCAGACGGTTCACGTCGCCCAGCGCTCGGTAGTAACTCCGCAGCTCCCGCAGGCTGGACTGAGTCAGCGTCGCTCCCCTTTCCACGCCGGGGAGCATATCAAAGAACGTTTATGAATAGGGCCGCGACGCGTATCGACCTATTTGCGGGCGGTGGAGAAGATCTCGGCGAGCTCCTTCACGGTCTTGTCGGAGCGTCCTTGACGAAAGGAGTCGGCGACGCAGGTGGCGAGGTGCTCCTCGAGGATAAGCGCGTCGATCCGCTCGAGGGCCTTCTCGATCGCCATGGTCTGCTTCATGACGTCGACGCAGTACTTGTCCTCCTCGACCATTCGCTCGACCGCTTTGATGTGGCCGGAGACGGAGCGGAGGCGGCTGACGACGTCACGGCGGAACTCCGTTCGCATGACCTCATCCTACCCCCAGGGGGAGGGGGTGGATGGTAGAGAATCGGCGTATGCCGGCCGCTCAGCCCCTCGCCGCTCGGATGCGACCCCGCGATCTGGACGAGTTCGTCGGACAGGCGCATCTCGTTGGGGAGGGCCGCGTGCTACGGAAGGCGATGGATGCGGGACAGCTTCCGTCGATGATCCTCTGGGGACCGCCGGGTACGGGGAAGACCACCCTCGCGGCGATCGGCGCGAAGCGAGCGAACTCGCGGTTCGTCGCTATCTCGGCGGTCGCATCCGGTGTGGCCGAGCTTCGGAAGATCATCGCCGAGTCGCGCAAGCTTCGCCAATTGACGGACCAGCGGACCGTGCTTTTCATCGACGAGATCCACCGCTTCAACAAGGCGCAGCAGGACGTCGTGCTCCCATATGTCGAGAACGGCGACGTGATCCTGCTCGGCGCGACGACCGAGAACCCATCGTTCGAAGTGATCTCGGCGCTGCTCTCGCGCTCGCGGGTCTTCACGCTGAAGCCGCTCACCGAGGACGAGGTGCGCTTGATCGTGAAGCGGGCGCTGACCGACGAGCGTGGCCTCAAGGGTGCTGTGGCCCTCGCGAAGGACGCTGAAGACGCGCTCGTCGCGGTCAGCAACGGCGACGCTCGGGTGGCGTTGAACGCGCTCGAGCTCGCGTCCGACGCGGCGGTCCCGGGTGCCGACGGAAAGAAGCCTGTCGGGCTCGCCGAGGTTCGCGATGCGCTCCAGCGGCGCTCGCTGCTCTACGACCGCGCCGGCGATCAGCACTACGACACGATCTCCGCGTTCATCAAGAGCGTCCGCGGATCGGATCCCGATGCGGCCCTCTACTGGCTGATGCGGATGATCGACGCGGGCGAGGATCCCATGTTCATCGCGCGCCGGATCGTCATCCTCGCCGGGGAGGACGTTGGCCTCGCCGATCCACAGGCTCTGGTGGTCGCGAGCGCCGCGCAGCAAGCCACGCACCTCATCGGTCTACCCGAGGCGTACTACCCCCTGGCCGAGGCCGCGGTCTACTGCGCGCTCGCGCCCAAGTCGGACTCCTTGAAGCGCGGGCTTGGCGAGCTGCAACACGACCTCGCCGAGACGCGGGCCGACCCGGTCCCGCTCCACCTGCGCAACGCGCCCACGCGGCTCATGGCCGAGCTCGGCCACGGCGCGGGGTACAAGTACGCGCACGACTTCGAAGGCCATGTGGCGCCCGACGAGGCTTACCTCCCGGACTCGCTGCAGGGACGCCGCTACTACGTGCCGACGGACCTCGGTGCGGAAGCCGAGCTCAAGCTGCGACTCGAGGCCCTCCGGCGAAGCGTGCGAGGAACAGACCGAGCTCGAAAAGCAGATACATCGGGATCGCGACCAGCGTCTGGTTGAACGGGTCCGGGGTCGGCGTGATGAACGCTCCGATCACGAAGACCAGCAGGAACACGTAGCGGCGTTGTTTGGTAAGCCAGTCCCGGCTGACCACATGGATCCGAACGAGCGCGTAGATGATGACGGGCACCTCAAAGACCACGCCCATGCCCAGGATGAAGATCGTCACGAAGGAGAGATAGTCGGAGGCTCGCAGCTGGTTCTCGATGACCTCACTGCCGAAGTTGATCAGGAACTTGATCGCGTTGGGAAGCAGGATGAAATAGCAGAAAGCCATGCCGAGGACGAAGAGGAAGATCACGGGCAGGCCCATGAAACGGATGAAGCGGCGCTCGCTCGGGAGGAGCGCCGGGTCGATGTAGGCGTAGATCTCGTAGAGGATCACCGGCATTGCGAGGGCGATGCCCGCGAAGAGCGCCACCCGGAAGTAGGTCGTGAAGTTCTCGGTCGGGCTGAACGCGACGAGGTGCGTCGGCGTGGGATTACACGCGTAGACCGGTATGAACTGGCAATCGACCGGAACGAGCAGAAGCCGGATGATGGGCGTGCCGAAGTAGAACGCGATCCCTGTGGTGATGATGAGCGCGATCGCAGCCACCACGAGCCGATCGCGCAGCTCGCCTAGGTGTTGAATGAGCGAAAGCTCTTTGTCCCGTACGTTCGTGGTCATGCCGGTTCGGTCACGCTAGCAGTTGCGCCGACTAGAATCGGTCGAGAGCCCGCCCCCGTAGCTCAGCGGATAGAGCGACGGCCTCCGGAGCCGTAGACAGGCGTTCGATTCGCCTCGGGGGTACCGCACCGAGCGACGAGATCCCGCCCCCAAACCGAGCGGCACGCTTGCTGCAGATACCCGACACCGCGACTAACGCGGAGGTGGCTACATGGACGTCATGGGGCTCATCGGCTTCCTGATCATCGGCCTGATCGCCGGTTTCATCGCACGCTGGCTCGTTCCGGGGCCCGACCCGATGGGCTGGCTCGGCACGATGGTGCTCGGCATCGTCGGCTCGTTCGTCGGCGGAACGCTCGCTGCGCTTGTCTTTGGCGGCACGCTTACGCTCTCGGCGGCGGGCATCGTCGGCTCGATCATCGGCGCGATCATCGTCCTCTTGATCTGGCGCGCGATGAGTGGCCGGCGCGGCGCGGTCGCCTGACACGCTGGGCGGAGCGACAGACCGCGGCGCCTAGTGCGCCGCGGTCTCTTCGTCCGCTAGCTCAAGCCGGTTCGTGTTCACCCAGAAGCGCCCGAACCGATCCTTGACCAGCCATTCCTCGCCATTCGGCGAGGGGCGTACGAGCTCGCCCACGCGCTGATCGGGGCCGAACCGCACCTTCAGGCCGCGCCGCAGGTCAAGAGGCGGTCGCAGAGTCATCGGGTCGGAACGATAGCCGCCAGCAGTCCTTCGTCCAGGCGGCGGACGTACTCGCCGAACATCGGCTCGACGAAGTCATAGCGGCCGCGACCGAGACGTACCACCAGACCGCGTGCCTGCAGCGCCGCGAGCGCGCGCAGCACCTCCGGGCGCGGCACGGGTCCGCCTTCGCCGTCCGCCGCGTACAGCACTGCGCGATGCGCGATCCGCTTCGCGACCTGCTGCAGATACTTGTGTGACCCGAGCTCGGACCAGTGGAGAGCGAACGGCCGCTCCAGCTCGCGCATCGCCTGCTCGTACGCGACCTCCAGGAAGTCCGGCGTGACGGTGCGCGCGCCGCTGTCGCGCATCAGGTAATAGAGCGCGGCGCAGACCTGCATCGTGTCCTGCGGATGCCCGCCCGTCGCGTCGAGCAGCCGGTCGACGCTCGTGTCGTCGATCGCCATCTTCTTCGCGGCGAACTTCGCCCGTAAGTATTCGAGCCAATCGTCCGGATCGATCCCGAAGCGGTGGCCGCCGGCGTCGGTGAGATCGAGCGGCACCGCGAAGCGGTAGAAGGCGTGGCCTTTGGCGCTGAACAGCTCCTCGAGGATCCCCTGCTCGGAGCCGAGGAACGCGTAGCTCACGCCGCGCTGCGCTTGGAGGTGCGCGCGCATCACGTCGAAGACCCGGGGGCCCAGGCGGCCCGCGGCCTGGAACTCGTCGAACACGACGACCACGCGCTTGCCGGTGCGTTTCGCGAGAGCCTGCGGGAGGTCGAGCGCGCCCTCGAAGAAGCGCTGGGCGTTGGTCTCGCGCGCGAGCTGGAGCGCAAGCTCGACATGCTCGTATTTGACCTTGACCGTCGGATGCATGCCGGCGGCGACGGCCTTGGCCTGTTCGAAGCTCCGCTCGACGCCCGAAAGGTTCTGGAGGATCGCGTCCGCGAGCCGCTCGCCGAGCCCTCGGATGTCGGTCGCGCCCAGGCAGTCGACGTACGCGGTGTGGGCGCCGCGCCGTTTCAGGCGGCGGAGCGCCTCGAGGATGATCGAGGTCTTGCCGATACGACGCGGACCCGCGATGAGGACGTGATTGCCGTCCTCGAGCCGGTCGACGAGGCGACGCAGATACGACTCGCGCCCGACCAGATCGGCGGCGGCGACCGGACCGCCGACCGGAAAGTACGCACTCACGGTCGCACGCTCGTGGCGGAGCATATCTGCGGGCATCATACATCAGATGTATCAAAGAGACGCGCGGGATGCGTACAGGAAGACGTGCGACGATTCATCGCATGCCGGTCATCGCTCTGTTCGTCGCGATCGCCGCCGCCGCGATCGCCGCGGCCTTCGGGTGGCTCGCGCGCCCGCTGCGGATCGACCCAACGCGGCGCGCCGCGCTCACCGATGCGGTCGCCGCGGTGGATCGGGAGCTCGCCGCGAACCTGGAGCTCATGACGATGTTCGACCAGACCCGTCAAGCCGTTGTGCTCGAGAACGGGGAGTTCGCTCGACACCGCGAGACGATCGAGCTCGAAGCGAGAGACATCGCCGATGCGGTCACGACGTTGTACGCGCGAATCCCGGACGCCGAGTCGGCGATGGAGCGGCGCGGCCCTGCGAACTCGCTCCGGGATGAGGACCGCAGCCTCATCGAAGCCTGGGAGGGCGACGCGCGCGAAGCCCAGCGCTCCCTGCGGCGCTCGCTCGACGCGCCGGCGCCGAGAGGCTGGCCAGCGGTGACCGCTCGCTTGCGCTCACGCTCCCCGCGCCGTTAAACAAGCCCTTTTTCGGCTAATGGCACGAACCGTGCTCTCCGGACGTTAAGCAGCCGATGGCCAAGCAGGGGATCGCGCCCGGTCGGGCGTACCGTGCCTACCGCTTCCCGCACCGTACGGGCGGGCGCATGTCGCGTCGCGTCAGTGCGGTGCGTCCAGTCGGCCAGTTCGCCGGCATCCTGAGCGCCGTCCTCCTCGCGGGGGCGGCTTTTCTCGGATTCTCGGTGATCGCGACCGTCGGCTACTTCGCGTCCGATCTTCCGGCGGCGCACGATCTCGCGACCGTTCCAATCCCGCTCACCACGCACATCTACGACCGCACCGGTGAGCACCTGCTTTACACGCTGTCGGACGAGCGGCGGGAGCTCATCTCGATCGACGCGGTGCCCAAGCGGATGCAGGACGCGACGATCTCGATCGAGGACAAGACCTTCTGGTCGAATCCCGGCATCGACATCGGCGGGATCGTCCGCGCGTTCCAGGCAAACAGCGCGAGCGGGCGCATCACGCAAGGCGGCTCCACGATCACCCAGCAGCTCATCAAGACCCGCCTGCTCGGCGACGACCCGACGTTCACCCGCAAGATCAAGGAAGCGATCCTCGCGATGGAGGCGACGCGCACCTTCAGCAAGAAGCAGATCCTCGAGATGTACTTCAACCAGATCTATTACGGGAACCAGGCCTATGGCCTGAAGGCCGCGGCCGCGACCTACTTCGGCACCGCGGATCTGAACCAGCTCACCCTCGGCCAGATGGCCCTTCTCGCCGGCCTGCCCCAGGCGCCTTCCGACTACGACCCGATCCAGAACCTCGCGGGCGCGAAGGCACGCCGCGCGCAGGTCCTGGACACGATGGTGGAGAACGGCTACGCGACCGAGGCGGAGGCTGTGGCCGCGAAGGACGAGCCAATCGTGGTGAAGCCGGCGACCACATCGCTGTACGCGCCGCACTTCACGTTCCGCGTGCGCGAGCAGCTCGTGCAGGTGCTCGGCGAGAAGGCCGCGTATCGCGGTGGCTACGACGTGTACACGACGCTCGACTGGAACATGCAGCAGCTGGCCGAGAAGGAGGTCCGCGACCACGTCGATGGGCTCAAGGGATTCAACGTGAACAACGCCGCCCTGATCACGATGGACCCGACCACCGGCGAGGTCCTTGCGTACGTTGGGAGCTACGACTACTACGCGCGCACAGCCAAGGTGCAGGGTGACTATGACCACGCCGGCATCGCGCTGCGGCAGCCGGGTTCGACCTTCAAGATCTTCACCTACCTCGCGGGCATGCAAAGGATCGGGCTGACCGCGTCCAGCCGCCTCTACGACATCGAGTTCACGATGCCGGATGGGGCCGGCAAGCCGTATGCGCCCAAGGATGCGACGAAGGAACAGCACGGCCCCGTCACGCTCCGCCAGGCGCTGCGCGAGTCGCTCAACCTCCCCGCGCTCATGGTGACGCGGCAGGTCGGCGTCGACGCGATCATCGACACGGTCCACCAGCTCGGGATCAACCGGGACTGGGACCGCTCGCGTATCGGCCTGTCGTTCGGGATCGGCGCGGGCGAAATGCGGCTCATGGACATGGCCAGCGCCTACCAGGTCGTCGCGAACATGGGCGTGCGCGTCGAGCCGACGATGATCTACAAGATCGTCGACCCCTCAGGCAAGGTGGTGAAGGACTTCGCCAG
The DNA here is from genome assembly GCA_001917735.1 of Chloroflexi bacterium 13_1_40CM_68_21. The sequence continues at coordinate 4,302 of MNEO01000068.1, read as the reverse complement.
CAAGCCCGAGGGAAGGCGCGTGCTCGACCAGCGCATCGCGTGGATCTTCGCGGACATCCTGAAGGACAACACCAATCCTCAGGGTTCGTTCGTGTTCGGCCCATGGACGACGATCGGCCGGCCGGCCGCTTTGAAGACCGGCACGACGGATGAGCTGCAGGACGTGCTCGCGATCGGCTTCACGCCGCAACGGCTCACCGCCATTTGGATGGGCAACTCTGACAACTCCGAGATGAAGGGCATCACCTCGGCGATGGGCCCGGGCGTCCTATGGCGCGACTACATGAAGACCGTTGTCGGCGGCCTGCCCGTGTCCTGGTACGACCGGCCCGAAGGTATCGTGGACAAGGTCGTCTGCGTGAACCCGGCGGTCACGGGCGGCAACGGATCGGGCGAGCTCCCCGGCCCGAACTGCCCCGGCAGCTTCAAATGGACCGAGCACTTCGTCGCGGGCACCGAGCCCAAGAACGACGACCGGAGCTTCTACACCTCGTGCGGCATCCGGCTCGTCGCGCCGTTCGTCGACTGGCAAGCGGCGTACAACACGTGGGCGCAGGGCGCCGTCAACGGCCGGTTCAGCTACGGGCGGTTCTTCTGGACGATCTGCGGCTTCGTGCCCCAGCCGAGCCCCTCCCCGTCGGGCTCGCCGGACCCGAATGCCACACCAACACCGCCCGGACGGACGCTCCCGCCGTTCCCGACTCAGCCGCCGCGACCGACGCGCAGACCGTAGCCAGCAAAGCGCAGATTCGTCCCTAGACTCCGCCGCGTGCGCGTGACGACCAGCGCGACCTTTTACGCACCAGTAGAGGAAGAGCTCCGCGAGCTCGAGCGTCGGCTCCGCGATGTCGGTCGTGGGGCGCATCCGGTGTTCCGCGACGCTGTTGCTCACCTCTTCACCACGCCGGGCAAGCTCCTACGCCCGACGCTCGTTTTTCTCTCGTCGCGCTTTGGCCCGAGCCGGGACCGCGAGGTCGTGCTCAACCTCGCCGAGTCGCTCGAGCTGGTGCACACCGCGTCGCTCGTCCACGACGACGTCGTCGACCGAGCGCAGCTGCGCCGGAACATCCAGACGGTGAACGCGAAGTGGAACGACGATGTCGCTTTGATCGTCGGCGACTATCTGTTCGCGAAGGCCTACGCCCTCGCGGCCGTGCTCCCCAAGCCGGAGGTCATCGCGATCGTCGCGCAGACGGTCTTCGCGCTCTGTGACGGCGAGCTCGGCGAGATCACCGCGACTCGCGGGCTTCCCACGGAGACCGTTTACCTGGAGCGCATCGAGCTGAAGACCGCGTCGCTCTACGCCGCGTGCTCGCAAGGCGCCGCGCTGCTGGCCGACGCCGAGCCCGACCACGTCGCCGCCCTCGGTGCGTTCGGCACGAACCTCGGGCTGGCGTTCCAGATCACCGACGACGTGCTCGATCTGGTCGGCGACGAGGAGGAGTTCGGCAAGACGGTCGGCCACGATCTTCTCGAAGGCATGCCGACGCTCCCCATGATCTACGCGGTCGAGGAGCGCGATGGCACTGGTGGCGAGCTCGCGAAGCGCATTCTGGCGCCGGCCAAGTCCGCGGATGAGCTGCGGACCCTGCTCGCGGAGATCCGTACCTCGAGCGGACCCGAGCGCGCGCGGGAGCGCGCGCTCGCGTTCCACGATGCGGCGGTCCGCGCACTCGACCGGCTGCCTCCGCGTGTGGAGCGCGACGCTCTGCGCGAGGCTGCCGACTTCGTGGTGAGTCGCGTGCGCTGATGGCGGCGCCCGAGATCGAGGCTTTCCGCGGGCGGCTTCTCCGGGAGCTCGACCGCATCACGAAGACGCTCGACGGGCTGGACGAAGAAGCCGTGAACTGGAAGCCGAAATCGCCTTCGGCGAACAGCCTGCTCGTGCTCGCCACGCATGCGCTCGGGGCGGCCGAGGAGCATGTCGTCCGTCAGGTCGGCGGGAAGCCGATCACGCGTTCCCGCGACAGTGAGTTCGCGGCGACCGGCGCAGCGACGCTCGTCGGTCAGCGCGCGGAAGAGGTGAAGCGGCGGATCACTGACACGCTCAACGGCTTCGATCCCGCGCGGTTGGGCGAAGCGCGCGAGTCCCCGTTCGGCGAGCGCACCGTGCGCGACTGGCTCGTCCACGCGGTCGCGCATGCGTCGGAGCACGCCGGTCAGGCGGAGCTCACTCGCGATCTCTGGCGCGCGAGGACGAGCGGCTAGGCCCCCGGGCGCCGGCCTCCGCGCCGCCGGCCACGACGACGACGGCGCTTCCGTGGCTGGTCCCCGGTTTGCGGGACCGGGGTCGGACGCTCCTGTCGCGGGACCTCGTCGCTCCCGTAGCTGCCCACGCCCTTGGTGTGCGCGGGGATCGCCGAAAAGGACACGCCGAGCTCCGTGGCGGTGAGCTCCTTGCGGCTGCCATCGACCATCCCGACGACGATCGATTCCTTGGGCACGTTGACGCTCTGCGTCATCGCGCAGCCCGAGGTGCCGCACTGTCCGCCCTCGCAAGAAGGGATGTGGAACGTGTCGCCCACCTTCGGCAGCTTCCCCTTCACCTCTTGATAGGTCTCCAGCTCATAGATGAGGCAGCACTTGAGCCGTCCGCACACGCCGGTGAGCTTCGCCTGATTCAGCGGGAGGTCCTGTTCCTTGGCCATGCGGATCGAGATGTTCGAGAACTTGTCGAGCCAGGACGAGCAGCAGAGCTCGCGCCCGCACGTGCCGACGCCGGTCATCACCTTGGTCTCGTCGCGCGCCCCCATCTTCCGGAACTCGATCCGCGCGCCGAAGTGCGCGGCGAACGCGGCGTTCAGCTCGGTGAGGTCGACTCGCTCGTCGCTCGAGTAGAAGAACACCACGCTCGAGCCGTCGAACTGCCAGTCGGCGCCGAGGATCTTGATCGGGATGCGTCGTGCACGGACCATCTCGGCCGCTGCCCGCGTCGCGTCCTCTTCCATGCGCTTGTGCTTGTTCATCGAGAAGAGATCAGCGCCGGTCGCCCTGCGGACGACCGTCCCGAGTGGCGGATCGACGAGCACGAGTGGAGAGTCCGTCGGCAGGATGGCGACGCGAGCGGCGTCCTCGCCGAGCTCGGTCCGGACGATGACGAACTCGCCGAGGGCGACGTCGGTCACACCGCGCGTTTCGAAGAAGTACATCCGCCCGGCCTTCATGAAGCGCGCGCCGATGACCGTCCGCGGCACGATCATGCGTGGGCTCCGGCGAGGCCCGCTGCATACGGAAGGCGCAGGACGAAGAGCTCGAGCAGCATGCGCGCGTTCACGTTCGACTCGACGACGTCCCGCCTCCAGCGATCCATGGACACCGCAAGATCTACGAGCTCGCGCCGGCCGACCGCACCCGCAAGCTGCGCCGTCTCGCTCGCGCGGTCCGGTCGGAGGGCGCGCTCGGCGCCGTGCGCCGCGACGGCGGCGTCACGCGCGAGCTCGCCCCACTCGCCCAGGCGCAGCTCGATGGCCTCGTTGCGCTTTTGGGTGTCGCGCTCCGACTCGGCGAGGTCGACCGCCCAGGCGAACCGGTCGGTGAGCCCGCTTCCGACGAGCCGATAGAACTCGTTCTCGAGCGCACGGCGCGCCTTTCGCGCGGCCTCGTCCGCGGCAAGCGAGATCGCAAGGCCAGGGCGTCCCGCTCCGGCCGCCGCGTGCTTGCGCGCGTCGGCGCCGAAACGCTTGGCGAGGCCGTCCGCGATCTCGGCGGTGGCGACGAGCCGCAGCGGAAGGGGAACGAGGCGCGAGCGGATCGTCTCGAGGAGGCGCGCGGGTGTCGGCGTCAACAGCAGGAGCACCGCATGCCGTGGCGGTTCCTCGAGTGTCTTGAGCAGCGCGACTTCGGCGTGCTCCGAGAGGTCGGCGGCATTGTCGATGATCACGACCCGCCAGCGTCCTTCGAGCGGCCGCAGCGCGAGGTCTTGCTGCATCTCGCGGATCTGCTCGATCGCGATCATCTTCTTGTCCGGGTCACGCTCGAGGTCGACCAGGCGAGTGACGGTGCGCACGTCCGGATGCGTCTCGTGCTCGATCTTGCGGCAGGCAAGACAAGTCCCGCAGCCACCGGCCACGACTGGCTCGCTCGTGCAGAGGAGCGTCTGCGCGAGCCGTACCGCCACCGTGTGCTTGCCGATCGACCGCGGGCCGCTGAGCTCGTACGCATGGGCCACGTCACCCTGGACCGCCCTCTCGCCTAAGCGGGCGAGCAGGCGACGCTGCCCGATCACATCTCGCAACGTCTCGAAGGGATTCTAGGTGGGCCCAGCCTCAGGCTTCCGCATCAGGCGGGCAGCAATCCAGCCCC
>MNEO01000014.1 GCA_001917735.1 Chloroflexi bacterium 13_1_40CM_68_21 | reverse complement strand
CAGGAGCGTGAGCGGTGCGGTCCCGGCCGGATCGAACGGGTCGGGCGGCACTGCCGCCGGCGGAACATCTCCGGTCGCGATGCGGAAGAGGCCGATCGAAAGCAGCCCGAACATCCCGAGCATGTAGGCGTAGGTCGGCGCGGCGAACAGCAGGCCCGCCTCACGCACGCCGCGCAGGTTGCCGAGCACGAGCAGAGCGATGAGCGCGAGGCCGATCGGCACGCGGTACGGATGGATCTCCGGCATGAAGCTCGAGATCGCGGCCACGCCCGCCGCGGTGGACACCGCCACCGTGAGGACGTAGTCGATGAGCAGAGCCGACGCCGCTACGAGTCCGGCGATGACCCCATGGTTCTCGCGAGCGACGAGATAGCTTCCGCCGCCGTTCGGATAGGCGCGGATGACCCGCGACTCAGAGAGCACGACGATCGCGAGCACGAACACGACGGCGATGGCGATCGGCATCGTGAGTGCGAGCGCGCCCACGCCCGCGAGCGCGAGGACGCGCATCGCTTCCTCGGTGGCGTAGGCCGACGAAGAGATGTTGTCCGAGGCGAGGATCGGAAGGCCGGTCGCGACGCCGACGCGCTCCTCGGCCTCCGCTTCGCTGTGGAGACGCTTGCCAATGAGGACGCGCAGGCCGGCGTTCCAGGCGCGTCCAAAGCGCCCGGCTGCCGCCATGGTCTGCTCGGTAGCGACGTACCGGCCCCCGTGACCTCGCAACCCGCTGCCGATCGGCCGGACGATGCGAACGTAGCGATCGCCGACGTGACGCCCGGCCTGGGTCACGCGCTTCTCGAGCGACGGCGCCTCGGGGCGCTCGTCCTCCTCGCCGCTCAATGACGCTTGCCCTGATGGTCGTGCCCGTCGTCGAAGTGGTACGGCACGTCTATGACGATCGTGTTCGGGCGGAAGAGCAGGCTCGCCTTGAGCCGCAGCGCGGTCTGGCTATGGAGCAGCCACTCCCACCAGCTGTGTGGCACGAAGGACGCGAGGACGACCGTGATGGGTCTATCCGGGTCCTTGGCCTGCAACGCATCGATGTACCTGAGCAGCGGGGGCACGAGCGAGCGGTACGGCGACTCGATGACATCGAGCGGCACCTTTCCTGCCCATTTGTCCCAGCGCTTGCTGAACTCCGTGGCGCTCTCCTCGCTCGTCGCGATGTGGACCGCCTTGACCGCCGGCGAAATGGACCGGGCGAACGCGACCGCGCGCGCGGTCGCGCGGTCGAGGCGGCCTACGGGGATGACGACGACCGGCGGACGCACGGCAGGCACCTCTTCGTCGAGGCGCTCGATGACCAGCGCGTCCTGCACCCGCATGTAGTGGCGGTGGATGGCAAGGAGCAGCGAGACGATCACCGGGATCACGAGCACGACGAGCCACGCTCCCTCGCCGGCCTTCGCGACAAGCACGATGACTAACACGAGGCCCGTCACCGCCGCGCCAAGGAGGTTGAGGCCGGCTCGCCACTGCCAGCCGGGGGATCGCAGCCGGCGCCAACGACGGACGAGTCCGGTCTGCGAGAGCGTGAAGGCCAGGAATACGCCGATCGTATAGAAGGGGATGAGCTCGGTGACGCTGCCCTCACGCCAGACCAGGACGGCCGCCGACACGACGGCGAGAGCGACGATCCCGAACGAAAACGCGAGCCGCTCGCCCCGGTATGCGAACTGGCGGGGCATGAAGCGGTCGTTGGCGAGCACCGACGCGAGGCGTGGGAAACCCGTGAATCCCGTATTCGCCGCAAGCGCCAGCAGCAGCGCCGTCGACCCCTGGACGACGTAGTACAGCGGCGAGTAGCCCACGAGCGACCGCGTCACGAGGCTGTTGAGCGTCTCGATCTCAGAGCGGTCGGGGACCGTGCCGATGCTCTGCGCGAGGAAGGTCAATCCGAGGAAGATCGTGCTGAAGGTCACACCCATCAGGACAAGGGTGATCGTGGCGTTGCGGCGTTCCTCCTTCTGCATGCTTGGCACGCCGTTGGCGATGGCCTCGCTCCCGGTGAGCCCGACCGACCCTGATGCGAAGGCTCGGAGGATCAGGAGCACCCCGGCGAGTCCGACAAGCTGCTGCTCGCCCTCAGGGCCGAATGGAACCGGCGGCACCGCGGCCGGCGGAATGTCTCCGGTGAGGACGCGAAAGAGGCCGTACAGGATCAGCATGCCGAGCGCGGCAATGTAGACGTACGTCGGACCGGCGAACATCACGCCGGCCTCCCGAACACCGCGCAGATTCCCGATCATGAGGATGGCGATGAAGACGAGCCCCACCTCCACCGAAAACTGGTGCAGGTTCGGCACGAAGCTCGTTATCGCCTGGACGCCTGCGGCGGTCGAGACGGAGACCGTCAAGACGTAGTCGATGAGCAGCGCCGCGGCTGCGACCAGACCGGGGAGCACGCCCAGGTTGTCGCTCGCGACCACATAGCTCCCGCCTCCGTTCGGGTAGGCCTGGATGACCTGCGACTGCGAGAGCACCACGATGGCAAGGACGCCGACGATCGCGATCGCGATCGGCGTCAGGAATACGAATGCGCCGATGCCGGCAAGCGCGAGAACGCGCATCGCTTCTTCGGTCGCATAGGCGGACGAGGAGATGTTGTCCGAACCGAGGATCGCGAGCCCTGTAAAGACCGAGAGACGCTCGGTCTCTTCGGCCTCCATGCTGAGCGGGGGCCCGAAGAGAAATCGCCGCACCGCGTTGTAAAAGCGGCCCGCGGCGGTATCGGGACGCAGCGCTTCCGGTCTGGTGACATAAAGGTCGCCGCGTCGGCGGAAGTCCGAGGGCTGATGGATCCGAACGTAGCGGTCGCCGGGAAGTCGCCCGGACTTCGTGGTGCGCTCTTCGAGCGATGGGGTCTCCGGCGATTCGCCGTTCCCTTCGTCGTCGCTCACATCAGGAACGGGATTGTGTCACGGTCGCGCGGGCGCGCTCGGTCCCCGATTGATCAAGCAGCACGGCGCTCCGCACGCCGGACGCGCTCTGCTGGTCGATCGAGACGAGCTGCGCCGGCGAGGTGATCACCTGGATCACAAGGGCGCCAGGCGCGGGCGCGCTGAACGTGCAATGGACGACGAGGCTGTCGCCGTTCCGCTCGATGCGATCGACCTTCACGCTGTATCCGCCGGTGCGCTGGGTTCCGGCGAACACTCCGATGTAGAGACGCCCGCCCTGGGCGGCCGGCGCGAGCTGACCGAGCCCGGTCAGCACGGGGTCGGTCGCGACGACGATGCGCGGGCCGCCGTCGCCGCCCGATTGCTGCGTCGTCCCGTGGTCGACGAAGGGCAGGCTCTGCACGCCGCTCACGCCGGAGCTGCTCGCGCAGCCGCCCACCAGCAACCCGACGAGCAGCAGCTCACAGGCCGAACGCCAGGCGGTCGGCGAAGATCCCCGGGAGCCCCCGGCTCCGGATGCGTCGTTGCGTCTCATCCAGTCGATAAGACGAACGATGGAAGGTGACGGTGCCCGCCGCAAGGTCGAGCACGGCGTACGCCGCGCGGGGGTCGCCGTCCCGCGGCTGGCCGACGCTTCCGGGATTGAGGAAGGCGCGCGGTGCGAGCGGGTAAGGCGTTTCGTAGCGGACCCGGCCTGGCCGCGCGCCGTCCGGTCGCTCGCGGAAGAGCGAGGGCACGTGCGTGTGCCCCGCGCAGCAATGCGGTGTCTTGGCGAGCGCGAGCGAGGCGGCCGCCGAACGCGGGTTGGTGACGTACTCCCACAGCGGATCGCGCAGGCTCCCGTGACAGAGGGTCACGCCGTTGGTCTCGAGCGTCGTCGGCAGGTTCGCTAGCGTGTCGCGCTCGTCGGACGAGAGCCAGCCCTGATGCATCCGTGCCGCGAGCGCGGCCGGCCGGTTGAAGAGCTCGAGATCCTCACCTCTGGCGACCGCTCGGTCGTGATTGCCCGCCACGATCGTCGCTTTGCGTGCGATGAGCAGCGCCAGGACATCCGAGGGGTCGGGTCCGTACCCGACCGTATCGCCGCAGACCCAGAGGGCATCGACCGTCCCGATGGCCTCGAGCACCGTCTCGAGCGCGGTGAGGTTCGCGTGGATGTCGCTGAGGAGGCCGATCTTCACGCCGACGCTGCCTTCTGCGCGTCGGCGAGAGAGAACAGCCCGTCGCGGATGGCGCGGCCGATCACGACCGACGCCACGCCGCGCGCGGCCAGCGCGCTGATGTCGGCTAGGTCGCGCACGCCTCCGCCGGCGTGCAGAGCAACGCGCCTGCCGACGACGCCGCGGATCGCATCGACGAGGGCGAGCGGCGGCCCCGCCAAACGGCCCTCGCCGCTGAGATCGATGAGGTACAGCGCGCGCACGCCGGCGATCACGGCCGCCCTGGCCGAGGCCAGTGCGCCGCGACCCGTCGCGACCGCGACGAGCTCCGCGTCGCCGCCGCGCGGCGCAAGGAATCCGGCTTTTGCTTCGATCTCGACGATGGCCCGTTCACCCAGACCCGCGATCTCGCGCAGCAGGTCGTCGTCGCCGAACACCGCGCTCGAGAAGAGGACTCCCGCGAAGCCCCGCTCGAGCGCATCGCGCGCGTCGTCGGTCCGCGACAGGCCGCCGGCGAGCCGGCAGGGGACGCCCGATGCGCGCGCGGCCTCGGCGAGCACCTCGGCGTTCGCGAAGATGCCCGTCTCCGCGCCGTCGAGGTCGACGAGATGCAGCTCGCGCGCGCCGGCGTCGACGAGCTCGCGCGCTCGCGCGCGGACGGTAGCGCTCGAGCCGTCGGCGAGCCGCCGCGCGCGGACATCGATGGACGGGACGATCACCACGGGCGCCGTTTCGCTTCGGCGGCCGAGCGGGGATAGCGCTCGGGCGTCGGCCGCGTCTTGCGCACGACGACGAGCGATCGCCCGGGCAGCACGTCACCCAACCCGAGCTCCGACGTCGGCGTGACCTTGACGATCTCACCGCCGATCGCCGCGCAGGCTTTCCGCGCGCCGGGGAGCTCGGCGTCCAGGCGCCCTTTCCACGCGATCGCGTCGCCACCCACGCGCGCGAACGGAAGCAGGTACTCGATGACCGCGCCGAGCGATCCGACCGCCCGCGCCGTCGCGACGTCATAGCGATCGCGCCGCTCGCGCGCGAGCGCCTCGGCCCGCTCGTTCCGCACCTCGACGCCATCGATCGCGAGCGCGCTCGTGACCTCTGCGAGAAAGCGCGCCTTCTTTCCCATCGATTCAACGAGCGTCACTCGAAGACCGGGGAGCGCGAGCCGCAGCGCGAGCCCCGGAAACCCCGCGCCGCTGCCCACGTCGACGACGTGCTCACGGCCGGTCCATCTGCGCACGGCAAGCGCGGTAAACGAGTCGAGGAAGTGCTTGCGCGCGATGTCGACCGGCGTGGTGATCGCGGTCAGGTTCACCGACGTATTGCGTTCGATGAGCAGGTCCGCGTACCTCTCGCAGCGCGCGATCGTCGCCGAGTCGAGCCGCACGCCGATCCGTTGCGCGTCGCGGGCAAGCTCAGCGAAGGCCGCATCGGCGGACACCGTCGGCACGTTCAGTATCGTATGAGCGTGCGATCGGCCGCGGTCGTCGCGTGGACTGCGGCGCTCTTTGCGATGCCCCTGATGGTCTACGCGGCGACGGCCGCGGTGACGATCCAGAACTTCGCGTACTCGCCGACGCCGCTCTCGATCAGGGCCGGTGACACCGTGACCTGGACGAACCGCGACAGCGCGCAGCACAGCGCGTTCTTCAATGACGGATTCAAGACAGCCGCGCTCTCGCAGGGACAGAGCGCGTCGCTCGTCTTCGGCACCGCGGGCACGTTCAATTACATCTGCGGGATCCACGGCGCGGCGATGAAAGGCACGGTGACGGTGCTGGCCGCACCGACGCCGGCGCCGACCGCGCCTCCGCCGACAGCGCCGCCTCCTCCACCGTCGACGCCGGTTCCGACGGCGGTCGCCACGCCGGCACCGACGGCGCCGCCAACGCCGGAGCCGACGCCGGTTCCGTCCACGCCGGCGCCGACATCTGCCCCGATCACATCGCCGGCGCCCGCAGGGACGACCGCGGAGTCACCCAGGCCCGTCGCGGTCGGGGTGACGCCCGCGACTGCGCCGAACGAAGGCCCGAGCGCGCTGCTAATCGCAGGAGCGGCGGTCGCGCTCCTCGCTCTCGCCGCGGTCGTCTGGCTCATCGCGCGCCGGACATGAAGATCTACTCGACCTGAGAGAATCCCGGCACGGTCCGGGGAGGAATCGGTCTCGTGGGCATCGTCCCCTGTCGCGCGGCGGGACTACTCGCGCTCGCGCTCCTTGCCTTGCCCCTCGTCACGTACGCGGCGGCGACGGCGACCGTCACCGTGAAGGACTTCGCCTTCCAGCCAAAGACGGTGACGATCCGCGTCGGCGACACGGTGACGTGGGCCAACGTCGATACCGCCTCTCATACCGTGACGTCCAACGGCAACTGGGATACCGGCAGCTTCGCTCCGGGAACGTCGCGCTCGATCACCTTCGGGACGGCAGGTACGTATCAATATTTCTGCAACCTCCACTCGATCATGTTCGGCACTGTCGTCGTGCTTGCCCCGGAAGCGCCGTCGCCCACCCCGACGCTCGCGCCCACCGCGAGCGCGTCGACCGTTACCGGACCAGCGAGCACGGCTTCGCCGACCGCCGTTGCGGCGCTGCCGAGTTCAACCGCCGCTCCGGTCGTCCTTCGCCCGCCGAGCGAGGCAGGTCCGGGACCGGTGATCGTGGCGGGGGCGGCGATGGCGATCGTGGCGCTCTTTGCATTCGCCTGGAGAGTGTCGCGCCAGCTCTAGGCATGCGACCTGCGACAATCCGTGTCTGATGCCTGCCGTCTCGGCACGCACCCAGCCCACCGACGACGTGGCCGAGGTGCTCCTCACCGCGGACGAGATCGCCGCGAAGGTGCAGGAGCTCGGTGCGCGGATCGCCGCCGACTATCAGTCGCGGGACCTCGTGCTGGTCTCAATACTGAAGGGCGCGCTGCCGTTTCTTGCCGACCTCATGCGCGCGACGCCGATCCCGCTCGCCCTCGACTTCCTCGAGGTCTCGTCGTACGGCGAAGGTACCCAGACGAGCGGGGTCGTCCGCATCCTCAAGGACCTCGCGCATCCGATCGAGGGACGGCACGTGCTCGTGGTCGAGGACATCCTCGACACCGGGCACACCCTCTCGTACGTATTCGAGCATCTTCGCGCCCAGCGGCCCGCGTCCGTGCGGCTCTGCGTGCTGCTCGACAAACCCGGGCGCCGCGTGATCCCGATCGAGATCGACTACCGCGGCTTCGAGATCCCCGACAAGTTCGTCGTGGGTTACGGGCTCGACTACGCCGAGCGGTACCGCAACCTGCCGTTCGTCGGCGTGCTCAAGCCGGAGGTGTACGCGAGGTCCTCGTGATGGCGTGGCTGAAATACATCCTGATCCTCGCGCTCGTCGTCACGACCATGCCCGCGCGGACCGCGGCGGCCGCGACGCTCGCCGCGCTGCCGTCGCTGATCCGCGTGAACATCTCGGGTCTCGGCACGAGCTACGCGCGGATCGGGTCCACCGGCTCGTTGGTCGTGACGAAGGACGACGGCGCCGTCCTGTACAGGGGTTCCACCAGCACGATCGCGCGGCGCGGCGTCCGACGCCTCGCCGACCCGAGTCAGGCCGTCGCGGGACTTCCGGACCCCGACGAGCGACGCAACCGCGCGTCGGAGCTGCGTGAGGCCCGGCTCCTCGCTCGAATGGACAAGATCGCGATCGTCACGATCCCGTTCGAGTTCTCGGTGGAGGACGACGGTTCGAATCCTCTCAAGCCGCCGCTCTTCTCCGCACAGCAGGTCACCCAGCTGCATTTCGAGACCAGCGATGGTCTCCTGACATACAACGGCCGCGCGTTCCGCGGCACGTTCGACCTCACCCGAGACGATGAGGGCGACATGATCATGGTGAACCAGGTGGACACCGCGGCCTACCTCGCGTCCGTGGTCGGCTCGGAGGAGCCCTCGACGTGGATGCCCGAGGCCCTGGCGGCGCAGGCGATCGCGGCGCGCACGTACCTCGTCACCCACCTCGGACGGCATGGCAGCTACGACCTCGAGGGTGACACGCGCGACCAGGAGTACGACGGCCTCGGCGGCGAGACGACATCGACCGTGCGGGCGGTCGCTCGGACAGCCGGGCTCGTCGCGACCTATCGCGGCGTCCCGATCGAGGCGCTCTACTCCGCGAACGCCGGCGGTTACACCGAAGACAGCGAGAACGTGTACGCGAACGCGCTTCCGTACCTACGCGCCGTGGCCTCGCCGGGCGATGAGTCAGCGATGGCCTCGTCCTGGGGGCATACGAGCTGGGAGTGGACGACCGAGTTCACGGCGCCCCAGCTGCGAAGCTACCTCGGCGCCCGTGGGGTCGACGTCGGCGACGTGCAGCGCGTCGACGTGACCCGTCTTTCGGGCACCGGCCGGGTGATGGGCGCGCGCGTCGTCGGCACGAACGGGAGGCGCGATATCGGTAAGGACGCGTCTCGGTACTACTTCGGGCTCCGCAGCACGCTCTTCACTGTCTCGACGCATCCCGAAGAGATCGAGTTCGTGTCCGCATCGGCCTCGGACGCAGACCGCGTGCGCCAGCTCGAGTTCCTGGGCGCGAAGGTCGAGCGCACCTTCACCGTCAATCTGCGCGACCCCGATCGCGTAACCAGGGCGCTGCGGATCACCGGCTGGATGTACCGCCTGCCGGCGCGCTTCGTGTTCGCCGGCCGCGGATACGGGCATGGTGTAGGAATGTCGCAGTGGGGCGCGCAGGGAATGGCACTCGGGGGCAAGTCGGCGGAGGAGATCCTGACGCACTACTACCAGGGGATCGCCGTCACGAACATCGGCGGCCCATAGGCCGTATCGCCGCCGTCGCCCTCGCCGCGGCCGCGGCCTGGCTCATCGCGTTCAGCGTATGGTCCGCTGAGCCCGCGGCGTACGACTTCATCGCCCTCTACGCGCCGGCCCGGCTCATCGCGACCGGCCATGGCGCGTCGGCGACCGATCTCGATGCGGTCTTCGTCGTCGAGCACGAGGCGGTCCCGGCGCGGACCATCGTGATGGGCCACGCGAACGTGCCGGCGCTCTCCTATCTCATGGCGCCGCTCGGCGCGCTCCCGATCGAGGTCGCATACGCGATCTGGACCGCGCTTGGCGTGCTCGCCCTCGTGGCCGCGGCATTTCTCCTCGGCCGCCTCGCCGATCCTTCGCAGATCCGATTGCTCTTCCCCTTCGCGGTCCTCGCACCGACGTCGCTCATCGCGCTCGTCGAGGGTCAGACGACGCCCTTCATCCTGTTGCTCGTCGCGGGATCGCTACGGGCGCCGCCGTTCTGGTCGGGCGCGCTCCTCGGCGCCACCGTGCTGCGACCGCAGGTGTTTCCGCTCTTCGCCCTGGTCGCGCTCACCGATCGCCGGCGCGCGGCGGGGATGATCTCGATGCTCGTTGTGCTGGTGCTCGTTTCTTTCGTGGCGATCGGGCCCGAAGGGATGGCACGCTACCCGGGGCTCCTCACCCGCGCGACGACCGAGCTCCGTCCGGGCGAGCTCGGTCTGGCGCCGCTCGTTCGGCGCGTCGTACAGGGCGGCGACAGCTTCCTGATCTACCTGGCCCTCGGGGCGATCGCGTTCGCGCTGGGCGCCGTCGCGGTGCTCCTGCGGTCACGGGCGATCGTCAGCCGGATCGCGGATGCGTCGACCTGGTCGCTGCTGGTCGCGCCGCACGCGCTGCTGCATGACGGCGTCTTCGCGTATCCGGGTGTGGCGAGCGCGTCGACCACGTCGCGGCGGACCGCGCTCTGGGTCGGCGCCGGGATCGCCGCCTCGCTGCTACAGCAGGCCGGGATCCCCGTCGCGCCGTTCTACCTGCTCGCGCTCTTCTTTGGCGCCGGCCCCCCTCACCGGGAGGCCCGCACGCTCCCGGGGGCTTTCCCTACTCGCCCTTGAACTTCTGCGCGTTCTCCATGTGCGGCCAGACGCGCTCTTGCGCGATCTGGAGGAGCTGGCGAGTGTGGTTGCGGTCGTGGTGTATCCACTCGTGCAGGAGATCGCGGATCGCGAGGCGTCCGACCTTGGGATGCTCGATGCCCTTCGACATATCCGACGTCGTCAGCGAGCGAACCAGCTTGATGCTGTCGTTGCGTACACCCATGAACTCCATCCAGAGGCTCTGGCCCAGGCGGGCGCAGTCATTCCGCTCCTTCGCGACCGCGGCCTGATCCCACGCACTGGTCCTCTCCTTCCCGGATAGGATCTCGCGGATACGCCCCGCGAAGCCGCGCTTTTCCGCCTCGACGATGTGGCCGATGACCTGATTCGCGCACCACTCGTTCGTATCGAAGTGCCAGCCGCTGTCGTCGCCCAGGGCGGTGAGCTCGGATTCGACCAGCACGCAGGTCGCCTCGAGGAATCCCGCGACCTGGTCGGTCGTCAGCTCCGTCCTCGTGGTCATGTGACGAGCTGGGGTGCGCTCCGGACGGGGACCTTGACCTTGAGCACGGTCGTGCCATCGGCTTTCGTCTCGTGCGTGGACTCTCCCCGGAGGAGCTCGAGCCGCTCGCTCCGGCGGATACCGGACTGGAGCTCACCGTCGGGCGGGAGCTCCCTTCCGTCGGTCTGCAGAAGGATGTCCAGCGAGTCTTCCTTCCAGGCCATCCCGAGGACGAGATCCTTCGCCTGGCCCTTGTCGATCCGCTCGACGAGCGAGTCCTGGATGAGACGGAAGATAGCGACCTCGTCGTCCGAGGGCAGGCGGCGGTCGCGGCCCACGCTCGAAAAGTCGATGCGCACGCCGTGCTTGTCGATGAGCGTCTGTACGTAGCGGCGCAGCGTCGGCACGAGACCGAGGTCGTCGAGGATCATCGGTCGCAGCTCGAAGATGAAGCCGCGCAGCTCCTGCAGGGTCTTGTTGACCATCTGCCGGAGCGCGGCGAGCTCTCCGCGCGATTTCTGGGCATCGACGTCGAAGAGGCGCTCGCTGATCTCGGACTGCAGGACGACGTTGGCCATCGCCTGCGCGGGCCCGTCGTGCACCTGACGCGCGATCCGCTTGCGCTCCTCTTCCTGCGTGTCCACCACGGCCTGCAGCAGCCGGCTCTCGTCGATGAGCGGCGCGGCGTCCGCGGGGAGAGGCGGGGCCGAGTATTCGGCGAGCTGGCGCTGCGCGGTCGCGAGGATCTGCGCGCTCCGGTCGATGAGCTTGCGCTTGGCCTGGAGCGCCCCGAGCTGGCCTTCCATGGTCATGCGCCGGCTCATCGCCGTGATGTGCTCGTCGGTCGCGCCAAAGATCTCCTCACGCTGGAAGTTGCCGGGATTGGCCCGGACCTGCTCGACCTTCGCCTTAAGCTGGTCCTCGCGTGAGCGGAGGCGGTTCACCTCGGTCTGCGTCGACTCGACGAGGAGGTCGAGCTCGCGGATCTCGGCGATGACCTTCTGCTGCTCGGTCGCGACCTCCGCGAACGCGCTCGGTGCCTCCGTCCTCAATTACCCATCTCCGGTCCTTTGATCCATCCCTGACGGATCGCGTACACGACGGCCTGCGTCCGGTCGTTCACCGACAGCTTCCGCAGGATGCTCGACATGTGATTCTTGACCGTCTGCTCGGATATGGCCAGAGCGTAGGCGACTTCCTTGTTGGTCATGCCCTGCGCGATGTTGTCGAGGATCTGGACCTCCCGTGGCGAGAGCGGCGCGAACACATGGGTCGAGCCGGGGCCGTACACCGATAGCTCGCGGAACTCGGCGAGCACCTTCGACGCGACCGCCGGCCGGCTGAAGATCTTTTCGTTGATGATGAACTGGCCGCCGCGCACCTTGCGGATGGCGTCGATGAGCTCGGTCGGCTCGCAATCCTTGTGCAGGTACGCGGCGGCGCCGGCGCGGATCGCCTCGAACAGGATCTGCTCTTGGTCCTGCGCGGTCAGGATGACGACCGCGACTGCCGGCAGCTCGCGCCGTACGCGCTGCGTCGCCTTGATGCCCGAAAGACGAGGGAGGTCGACCTCGATGACGAGGACATCGGGCTCGAGCTCGTTGGTCTTCGCCACGGCTTCCTCGCCATCGGACGCGACGCCTACGATCTCCATGTCCGGCTCTTTCTCGATGACCTGTCGGATACCCATCGTCGTGATGCGACTCGCATCCGCGAGCAGGATCCGGATCGCGCGCTCGGGCCTATCGCTCATGAGTGCTCCTGACGGGACCGGTCCTCGCGACGCGCGCGAAGCGGTTCCACTTTGTTCTCGACCGGGAGAAGCAGCGTCACCGCCGTCCCCTTGCCGGGTGTCGACTGGATCTGAAGCGAGCCGCCGATGAGCTCGGCGCGCTCGCGCATGGAAAGAAGGCCGACCGACTTCTTGTGACGGGCGGCCTTCACGAGGTCGAACCCCATCCCGTCGTCGGTCACGTGGAGGACCCAGTTGTCATTGGAGCGTGACCAGGCGATCCCGACGGTGCTTGCCTGGGCGTGCTTGTGCACGTTCTGCAGCGCCTCCTGCATGACGCGGTACACCGCGAGCTCCTGCATCGGGATGAGGCGCGTGTCCGTCGTGTCGAGCCGGCTCGCGACGTTGATGCCGCAGCGGGCTTCCCACTCGGCGGCGTAATTTCGCATGGCCTCGGCCAGACCGAGCTCGGTGAGCTCGGGCGGGCGCAGGTCGTAGATCATCCCCCGGACGGCGTCGAGGGACCTTCGGAACTGGCCTTTGAGGTTCGCGAGCTCGGTGCGAAGGGTCTGCCGGACTTCGGAGGGCGCTCGCTCGGCGATGCGCTCGAGGTACTCGACCTCGAAGATCGCGTTCGCGAGCACCTGGGCGGGGCCGTCGTGCACGTCGCGATATAGGCGCTCGCGCTCGGCCTCGAGGCTCTCGAGGACGCGCTGCGCCACCTCGACCGACTCGTCCTCGCGCTCCTCGGCGGACGGATCGATCCCCGATCCGAGCAGGTACGCGGCGCTCGACTCGATGTGTTGGACGACGAGCTGCAGCTGTTTCAGCCGGCGGTAGCCGCGCTGCGTCGGCTCGTCGAGCTCGGTATCCGAGGACTGGCGCGAGCGCTCCTCGGCCTGCTTCTGATAAGACTTGCCGTAGCGCTCGACCTGCTGGCGCACCTTGCGCACATCGCGACGCAGCCCGTCGACGATGGCGTCGAACTGCGCATCGAGGTCGTCGGTCTCTCGGCCGAGGCGAGCGGTCTCTTTCGTGCGTCGAAGTATCGCTCAGGGCACTCGCAGCAGCACGTATTTTTCGGTCCGAGCGAGCACCGGCCATCCGAGATCGGCGGCATGAACCGCGATGGCGTCCGACGGTCCGACAAGCACCGTGCGAATGCCACGCCGCGCGAGCACTTCGGGCCAACCTGGGTGCAGTCCGATCACCGACCGGTAGTCGTCGAGCGCGTCGCCGACGTAAGGAAAGAGCCTCCCGTCGACGAACACTGGAGTTGCAGGCGCGTACCAAATGAGGAATCCGCCCCAGTCGTAGCGGTTGAGAAGCCCGGGACCGGCTGGTAGCTGGCTCAAAGCGGTGACCGGGAAGCCACTGAGATCGGGCTCGGTCGGAGCGGTCGCGGCCCCGCTGATGAGCAAGATCAGTGCGATCGCACCTGCGATCGCATCCGCCGCGAGCGGGCCGAGGGATCTCCCGTGCTCGCGGGTCCCTTCGACCTGCGCCGTCGTCTCGCGTTGCGAGGTGTGGACGGTCGACTCCCGCTGTGCCGTGAGACCCCTCGTCCGTCTCGCAACGAACCACGCCGCCTGAACCTGCTCCCACGCCGCCGCAACCGCATCCGGTCCCCTCTTCGAAAGGAAGGGCGCGGCCGCGATCGGGAAGAAGACGAGATGACGCGTCGCGGTCAGCGAAACGAAGGCGACCGGGACGAGCATCGCGATATCGAAGAGCACGTCGCGCCGGCGCGCCCGCGGCGCGAGCAGCGCCGACCCGAGCGTCGCAAGCAACGCGACGGAAAACAGCGCACCCGGCAGCGTCGCGACGTCCGGGGTGCCCTCCTCCTGAACGAAGCGCGGAGGCGCCAGGAAATGGCCGCCGGATGAGGTCCAGGTGCCGAGGCCCGCGGGTGTCACGAACGTGGCGAGCGCGCACGCGACCGCGAGAGCGGCGTATTGCCGGCGCCGGGGAGCATCGACAAGCAGCCTTTCGAGGCCGACCAGGATCGCGAGGCCGAGGCCGAGCGCGTAGGACCCGTGGAGGTTCGCCCAGATCAGCAGAAGTGGCGGACACAGCGCGAACGCGCGCAGCGCACCACGCCGTCCCGCGCGAAACAGCGCGACCAGGATCGTGAAGCAAAGAAGCCCGAAGAGCTCGGGCCGGTCGGTCCAGGCGAAGCGCGAGAGCGCCAGAGCGGGTAGAGCCGCGAGTACGGCAATGAGCGGACGGCGCGGGCGCTCCACGAGGGCGGTCCACACGACGAGCGCCGCGATCGCGCCGACCACGATCGCGCGAAGCGTGATGATCCCGCGCCACGAGCCGATCGCGTAGGCCACCGACAGCACGATCTCGCCAAGCCACTGATCGACGAGGACCGGACGTCCGGCGACCGTCCACGAGTACATCTCGAGGCGCGCGATCCCATGAGCGGCGACGTCGCGTCCGATCGCGAGGTGCCAGAAGAGGTCGCTGTCTGAGACCGGCGTTTGCGACGCCGCCAATGCCGCGAGTCCGCCGAGGACCAGCGGGACGAGCAGCGACGCTCTCACCGTGCCGGCCGCCGCAAGAGGACCGCGTTCGCGTCCTGCGCGAGCACGGTCCAGCCCCGATCCCGGAGTGCGGCGACGAGCGGGCGGTCCGGATGCAGCAGCACCTCGCCGATCGCATAGCGATCAAGATCCTCGCGCCAGCGCGGTCGCACGAAGACCATCTCTTCGTAATCGGTGAGCACATCCGGCAGGAACACAAAGAGCCGGCCGTCGATGAACACCGGACGTTCGGGGACGCGCCATATGAGGAAGCCGCCCCAGTCATATTCGTTCAGAAGGTTTCCGGTCGTCGCTTTGAGCTGATCGCGCGCGGCGACGGGATAACGGGATTCGTCAGGCGCGTACGGGGCGGTCGCGATGCTGAAGGCGAGTACCGCGGCAAGGCCCGCGCCGATGCCGGCGGTCGCGGGCCGCGGCACCGCGAACCGCGAGGCGGGTCGCCAGCGCGACCAGAGCTCGCCGGCACCCTCGGCGATGAAGGGAGTCGCCGCAAATGCGAAGTACGGCATGTGCCGCTGCGCGGAAAGTCCGAGCCAGAAGAGCGGCACGAGCAAGAGTGCGTCGAGCAGCGTGCCGCCCCGGGCGATGGCTAGGGCCAGCGCGGCGAGGCCGAACATGGCGAAGACGAAGCCAGCGGGCCGCAGGACGTCAGGAGGAGCTTCTTCGACGATGAACCGCGGCGGGGACGCCGCGTGCGCGGCGGCCGCGCCAAGACCAAGGGACCCGGGATCGATGAACGTCGCCGCAAGGCCGAAGAGGGCGGCACCGGCGAACGCCAGCGGTTTGCGCCGCGTGAGGATCGCCTCGCCGGCGAAGATGGCGACGAGAGCCAGACCGAGCGCGTACCCGCCGTGCAGATTCGTCCACACCAAAAGAAGTGGAGGGACGGCCGCAAGCAAGGCGGTCCGGCCCGCACGCGCGGCGATGAGAACTTCGAACAGCATCGGGAAAAGAGCGAACGTGAAGAGCTGCGGCCGATCCGTCCACGTGATCTCCGAGAGCGCGAGCGCGAAGGCGGTGATCGCGATCGCGAACGGCGCGGGCGCGACGCGCAGCGCCGCGCGCGTCAGAAAGAACGCGCCGATCGCCACCAGCGTGGCCCGGAGAAGCGCGATGCCGGTCCATCCGCCGGCGAGGTAGGCCGCGTACAGCACCAGCTGACCGAGCCACTCGCCGACGCTATACGCCTCGCCGGTCACGGTGCTCGAGAAGACGTCCATCTTCAGAAGCTGCCCGTGATCGATCATCCATTTCGCGGAAGCGAGGTGCCAGTAGGTATCCGGGTCGCCGCTCGGAAGCGATACGGCGATGGCGAAGCTGGTGGCCGCGAGAAAGAGGGGCGCGATCCGCCAGGCGGTCACCGCTGATCGACGCCGATGAAGAGGCGGCAACGTGTGTCGGCGCGCACCGGATAGATGCGGACCGTGCCGCGCTCAACGGGAGCCCCGGCGAACTGGTTCGTCCCGCCCTCGTAGAGCGGCGTGTAGGCCGAGAAATGCGCGGCCTCGAGGACCAGGCTGCTCGCGCCGTACCAGCTCGCGAGGCAGAAGCCGAGATCCGGGCCATCCGCGGGCGTCACGAGAACAGGACGGTCCGCGATCCAGCGCCATGCGGCCGCATCGATAGCGAAGAAGGGCCCTGCGGGGATCGCGTCCAGCGCCGCGACGCGCATGCGGTACGGCGTGTTGAACGCGGTGTCCCAGGTCGCCAGCCCGAAGACCGCGAGGCCCATGGCCGCCGCGAGCGTGCCGGTCACCGCCAGGCGCCGCGCCCCAACGTCGCGTCGCGCCAGCCAGGTCTCGCCGCCAAGCGCGACGACCGCCATGGCGAACGGGTAGAACGCCGCGAGCGAGTGGAAGTAGGAGCCGCGCGTCGCGTGAAGCGGCCAGATCAGGCCTTCCGCGACATAGATGAGGATGGCCAGACCGGCGAAGGCGCGCACCGCCGGGAGTCGCCAGCCGGCGCGCAGGCCGAGGAAAAGCGGGAACGCGAGCAAGACGAACAACCCGAAGAGCGCGACGATGAGGTCGGACCAGAGCGCCCCGAGGCGTGTCGTCACGAGCGCGGCGAGGTCGGCGCTACCCGTCGGGGTGATCGCGAAGAAGTCTTCGTACCGGAAGAGCAGCGCCGAGCGGGTGAGGAGATCGGGCGATCCGCCGAGGAGCTGACCCCGAGCGAGCCATCCGAGCCCGACGGCGAGCGCGACGATGGCGCCGGCGACACCCGCGCGGCGCGACATCGGGCGTGCGGCCAGCGCAAGGAGGGCGACGCCGAAGAGCGACCCCTCGGCGCGCGCGAGGAAGAGGAGACCGACGAGAGCTCCCGCGAGTGCGCCCGCGCGGACGTCGCCGTCGGCGGCTCGGGCGAACGTCATGAAGAAGCACGTTCCGACGACCGCCGCGATCGCGAATGAATCGAGGGTCACCCATGCGGGCGCGAACGCGCCGCCACCGATCCCGGCGAACGCCGCGCCCGCGAGCGCCGCACGCGGTGTCACGCCGATGTTCCGTGCGGCGGCGTACGTCACTGCCGGGACGAAAGCTGCGACGAGGACGATCACGGCCTGCGCCGAACGGAACGTGCCCAACAGCGGCTCGAGCGTCGCGATGCCGGCGGCCTGCACGATCGACGCGAGGGGCATCCAGAACCGATGGCTCGGCACCGGCAGTTGCTGGAGCCCGGGCGCCTCGATGAAGTTCCACACGAAGTCGGCCGTGAGCCCCTGGCCGTGCGCGAGGCGGCGTGCGACGTCCACGTAGTAGTACGCGTCGGTGAAGCCGGGTTGGATCACCACGAAAGCGGCCGACAGCAGGCGGAACGCGAGGAGCGCGAGCGAGAGCCAGATCAGCGGGCGCGTCACGGCCCCGCGCCGATCCGCTCGGAGCGCTGCGTGCGCAGGTAGACGACGCCGCCTACGACGATCACGGAGAAGACGCTCACCGCCCGGTCGAGGACCGCGACCGCCACGGCTTCGTTCTGCGCGAGACCGAACCCCGCGGTCAGGACGTACACCATCGCGATCTCGACGAAACCGAAGCCTGCGGGCGTAAGCGGCACGGTCGTCAAGAGCGACGACGCGACAGCGACGAAGACGATCTGCGACGGCGGCAGGTAGAGGCCGAGCGCGCCGAGGACGAAGAGAAGGCGGCCGGCCTCGAAGAACCAGACGAGCAGGGTCAGCGGTCCCGCGACCGGCAGAGCGCGGAAGCTGTGCAGCACGCCTTCGCGGAAGAGGCGGCCGATCCGCCGGAACTCGGCCGGGAAGAAGCGCGCGAGCCGCGGCGCGAGCGCGTAGATCCCGACGAGGCCAAGGACGATGAGGACCCCCAGGGCCGCGCCGGTGACGTATACGACGTTCAGGTCAGGGAGAACGGTCCGCCCGAACGCCACGTAACCGCCTACGACGAGGAGGCCAAAGACCACGAAGAGGTCGAGGAGCCTTTCGGCGACCACGACGCCGACCGTGCGCGATAGCGAGATCCCGAAGCGGCGCTTCACGAGGTAGCTGCGGTACAGGTCACCGAGCTTCGCCGGGACGAGACAGTTCACGAACCAGCCGAGCATGAGGATGCGCAACAGGTCGCGCCCCCGTATGTCGACCCCGCCCTCGCGCAGAAGGCGGGCCCAGCGGATCGCGCGGATCGGGAACGACAGGTAATAGACGCCGAGCGCCGCGATCACATAGAGCGGGTCCGAGTTGCGGAGCGTCACGAAGGCCAGCGACCAGTCGACATTGCGCGCGAAGAAGGCGATGAGCGCGAGCGGGATCGCGGTCGACACCAGCTCGCGCCAACCGAACAACTGCCGCCGGACGGCGAGCTCGTCGGTATGCCCCGCCTCCTCGGCGAGCTGCTCG
>MNEO01000047.1 GCA_001917735.1 Chloroflexi bacterium 13_1_40CM_68_21 | reverse complement strand
TTCCCGTTCACGGTCCGCGAGGTCGTCGCGCTGGGCCGGACCGCACGGCTCGGCCTCTTCGGCCGTGCCGGTCCGGTCGACGTGGCTGCGGTAGAGCGGGCGCTGCGCGATCTCGAGCTGGATGAGCTGGCCCCGCGACGGATCGACGCGCTCTCGGGCGGTGAGCGCCAGCGCGCGGTGCTCGCGATGGCGCTCGCCCAGGACGCCGATGTCCTCCTGCTCGACGAGCCGACCGTCCACCTCGACCCGGCGCATCAGGTGGCGACGCTCGAGCTGGTGCGCGCGCTCGCCGCCGAGCGGGGCCTAGTCGTCGCAGCCGTGCTCCATGACCTGAATCTCGCTTCGGCGCTCGCCTCGCGCGTGGTCGTCGTGGCGGACGGGCGCATCGTCCGCGACGGGACTCCGCATGAGGTCATCAGCGACGAGCTGATCCGCGCGGTATTCGGAGAGGGGCTGGTCGTTGTGGGAGGGGACCCGCCGTTCGTCCTTCCGCACGCGATCGGCCGACGGGATAGGTCCTAGGCCAGGATCGCGCTCACTTTCCGCGCGCGGCCAGGCGCGCCTCGCGCGCGGCGCGCCGCGCCGCGCGCATCTCGCCGCCCGCATCGCGCGCGTCGGCAGCTGCCGCCGCCGCGGCGGCGTCGGACTCCTTGATGAGCGTGGACGCCTGCGTGCGTGCGCGGCGCCCCTGCGCGACCTGGAGCCCGTAGCGCAGGAACGTGTTGAAGATCCCTGCGACCGGCACCGCCAGGAACACGCCCCAGAAACCTGCGATCCGCGAGCCGAGGAGCAGGGCGAGGAACACGAAGATCGGATGGATGCCGACCGCGCTCGACATGATGCGCGGACCGATGACGTTGAGAACGACCTGCTGGAGCGCGATCGTAAACAACAGCACCCATAAGAAGACATCCGGCGCTCCGAGCAGCGCGACCACGAGGACCGGGATCTCAGCGATGATCGGACCGAAGAACGGGATGAGCATGGCGAGACCGGAGAGCACCGCGAGCACGCCGGCGAACGGGACTCCGAGCATGACCAGGATCGCGAGCGTCGCCACGCCGTAGATCACGCCAAGCAAGAGCGATCCGCGGATAAATCCGCCGAAGGAGCGGTCCGCACTCTGCCGCAGGAGCTCAGCCTCGCTTTGCAGCTCCGGCGTGAGCCGTCGGAGGAACCCGCGCCAGAGCTGACCGCCGTCGATCAGCATGATGAGCGCGATGATGAGCACGAGCGTCGCGTTGAAGAGCACGGTCGCGGTCGCCGAGACGAAGCCGAGCGCATCGCTCGCGATCGATCCGGCGAACGCCGAGAGCTTCTCAGGCACCTGCCCGTACAGGTCGGTCACCTTGACGTTGACGCCGGATCCCTCGAGCCGCTGCTGCAGCGCGATGACCTCTCTCGCGGCGCGATCGCCGTACTCGGGCGCGCGCGTCACGAGGTCGTTGAGCTGACCGACGAGGCCCGGGACCGCGAGCGCGAGCGTTCCCGCCAGGACAATGGCGATCCCGATGTACACGACGACCACCGAAAGCGCGCGGTTCAGCGGGGTTCGCTCGTCGATGCGGCTCACGAGCGGTGCGAGCAGGTAGGCGAGTGCCCACGCCGCGACGAAGATCAGGATCACGTCGGCCACTCGCGCCAGCGCCGCCGAAAGCTCGGCGAGGATCTGGAACGAAGCGAGGATGATGAGCAGCACGACGAGCGTCATGACGAGCTGCCGCTCACGCGTCGAAAGGCTCACGTGCGAATGGTAATGACGGAATACCATGCTCCCCCGTGCCGGCCGTACCCTCGCTCATCGAGCGTTACGCGGCGCACCTTCCGGTAACTGATCGAACACCCAGGCTCACGCTAGGAGAAGGCGGAACCCCGCTGGTGCGTGCTCGCTCGCTGGAGCGAGAGACGGGCATCCCCGAGATCTGGCTCAAGGTCGAAGGCCAGAACCCCACCGGCTCCTTCAAAGACCGCGGAATGGTCGTTGCCGTCGCGAAGGCGCTCGAGGCGGGCGCGCGGATGGTCCTCTGCGCGTCGACCGGGAACACGGCCGCCTCGGCCGCGGCATATGCGGCGCGCGCGGGAATCTCCTGCACGGTAGTGCTGCCGTCGGGTCAGGTCGCCGCCGGCAAGCTCGCGCAGGCCGTCGCTCATGGCGCGCGCGTGATCGCGATCCGCGGGACGTTCGACGCCGCACTCGCCGTCGCGCGTACCCTCGCGGACCAGGGCGAGGCGACGCTCGTGAACAGCGTCAACCCCGATCGGCTCGAGGGGCAGAAGACGGCGGCGTTCGAGGTGTGCGAGGCGCTCGGCGATGCCCCGGACGCGCTCTTCATACCGGTCGGGAACGCCGGGAACATCACCGCGTACTGGAGGGGGTTCGTCGAGGCGACTGGGTTTGGTCTCGCCCGGCGCCGGCCGAAAATGTTCGGCTATCAGGCTGAGGGGGCGGCGCCGATCGTCCGCGGGGCGCCTGTCGCCGAGCCGGAGACGGTCGCGACGGCCATCCGCGTGGGGAACCCGGCATCGTGGAAGGGCGCGGTCGCGGCGCGGGACGAGTCGGGCGGCGCGATCGACGCGGTGAGCGACGGCGAGATCCTGGACGCGTATAGCTTCGTGGCGCGGTGCGAGGGCGTCTTCTGCGAGCCCGCGTCCGCCGCCGCGATCGCCGGGCTCAGGCGGCGCGCCCGCGATGGAGGGCTTGGCGACGTGCGTCGGGTCGTGTGCGTCCTCACCGGCAACGGCATGAAGGACCCCGAGCGGGCGCGTTCGCTCGGTGGCCCGATTCCGGAGGTCGAGCCCACACCGGATGCGGTCCGCCGCGCGTTGAGGTCGTAGCAGTGGGGGAGCTTCGCGTGCGCGTGCCCGCCTCGAGCGCCAATCTCGGCCCCGGCTTCGACTCCTTCGCGATCGCCCTTCCTCTTCTCGCGGAATACGAGCTGCGTCCGGCCCGGAGCTGGTCGGTCAATGCCGAAGGGGATGGCGGCGGAGACGGGATCCCGAACGGCGAGGACAACCTCTTCGTCGTGTCGGCGCGCGCCGCGGCGAAGGCTGCCGCCGAGACCCTCGGCGCCTATCACGTGACGCAACGGTCGGCCATCCCGGTCGGCCGCGGCCTCGGCTCGAGCGCCGCGGCCATCGTCGGCGGCGTCGTCGCGGCGAACGCCCTGATGGGCGAGCCGCTCGACCGCCGTTCGCTCCTTCGTGTCGCGAGCGAGGTTGAAGGCCACGCCGACAATGTGGCCGCCGCGCTGTACGGCGCGTTCACAGTCGCGCTCCCGGGCGACGATGGGCCTGTGGCGACGCGGATCGCGTTCCCGCGAGCGTGGCGCATCTGCCTGCTGATCCCGCGCGAGCCGCTCGCCACTGAAAAGGCGCGCGCGGTGCTTCCGGCCAGCGTCCCGCGCGCCGACGCCGTCTTCAACCTGGCGCACGCCGCGGCGCTCCTCGCGGCGGTGCTCCGATCCGACGGAGCGCTGCTCTCTATCGCGATGGTCGACCGGCTGCATCAACCCGCCCGCGCCCACCTCGTGACCGGCCTCGACGACATCATCGCCGCCGCCCGTGGCGCCGGAGCGTTTGGCGCGGCACTCTCGGGCGCCGGACCGAGCGTCGTCGCATTCGCGCCGGCACGATTGGCTGACCGCGTTGCCGCGGCTATGGAGGAGTCCGCGCACGCCGTGGGCACGATGGCTCGCGGCCGCGTGGTGCGGGTCCGCGCCGCGGGAGCTCAGGTCCGGCGTTCGTGAGAGCCCTCCCGCTCGCGGCCGTGCTCCTGATGAGCGCCTGCGTCGATCAGCGGATCGTGGTCACGACGCCGACGGCCTCGCCCGTCCGAACGTCGACAGCCACGGCGCTGCCGACCGCGACGGCGAGCCCGACCGCGACACCGACGCCCGCGCCGACCCCGCTGATCTCGGCGCGCGGGCTGATCGTGGTGCGCGAGCCGCTCGCGCATTCCCGCGTGAAGAGCCCGCTCACGATCAGCGGCGACGCGAGCGTCTTCGAGGCGAATCTCATCTGGCAGGTGACCGACACCGCGGGCCGTGTCCTCGCCGGTGGCATCACCACGGCCACCGCCGGCGCGCCCTCGCGCGGCACCTTCAGCATCACCGCGACGTACACCGACCCGCCATCCGATGTCATCGGCTTCGCCGAGGTCTTCACACGCAGCCCGCGCGACGGGAACATTGACGAGATCGTGCGCGTCCCCATCATCCTCGCCGGGCGCTGATGCGCCTCGCGCTCCTCGCGATCCCTGCGGTACGGAGCGCCCTCGAGCTCGAGCTCGGACGCGCCATCGAGTACCACGCGTCGCTCCCGTCTACGCAAGACCGCGCGCGCGAGCTCGCTGGGTCGGGAGCGCCGCCACTCGTGGTCGTGGCCGAGGAGCAGACCGACGGTCGCGGGACGCACGGACGGTCGTGGCTCGCTCCCGCGCGCGCTGGCCTCCTCGCGTCGTGGCTCTTCCGTCCCGCGCCGGCGGAACCGGCGCTGTTCGCGCTTCTGGCCGGAGTCGCGGTGGCGCGCGCGCTCGACGCACTCGGTGTTACGGGTGCCCGCCTAAAATGGCCGAACGACGTAGAGGTCGGCCAGAAGAAGGTCGCCGGCGCACTGGCCCACGCGACGACCGACGGGGAGGGTGGTTCGCTGGTGCTCGGTATCGGCGTAAACGTCCATCAGCGTCGCGACGACTTCCCGCCCGATCTTCGCGAGAGCGCGACATCGCTCGCGCTCGCCGGCCACACCGTCGACCGGCTTCCGCTGCTCGTGCGGCTCACCAGCGAGCTGGACCGCGTCGCGGACCGGTCCCAGCGCCGCGCGGCCCTCGACGAATGGCGCCGGCGCGCGACGGTGCTCGGTCAGCAGGTCGAGGTACTGCGTGAGGGCCGAACGGCAGCGCGCGGCATCGCGCGCGACATCGCCGAGGACGGCGCGCTGATCGTGGGTGACGAGCGCGTCCTCGCGGGCGACGTGCGTCTTTTGTGAGCGATCGCTACGCGATCGTCATCGATGGGACCGCGTCTCTCCCGCCGGGGATGGACCGCGAGCTCGATATCCGTCCGCTGCCGCTGCATGTCGACATAGGGAACGAGTCCTACACCGCCGGCGTCGATCTCACGGCGGACGAGTTCTACAGGAGGATCGCGGCCCCGGACGCGAAGCCCGGCACATCGCAGCCTTCGATGGGCGAGTGCCGCGAGGTCTACGAGAAGCTCATCGCCGAAGGCACGAAGAAGATGATCGTGCTGACGATCGCAAGCGAGCTGTCGGGCACGTACTCGGTTGCGTCGGCGACCGCGCAGCAGATCGGTGACGCGCGCATCGAGGTCGTCGACACCCGCACACTGGCCGGTGCGATCTCCCTTATCGGGACCGCATGCGCGCGGGCGCGCCGCGATGGGCGTTCGTTCGAAGACGGCGTGCGGATAGCGCGCCGTCTGGCGGGCAAGGTCCACCTCCTCGCCGCCGCGGACGTGCTCGAATATCTGAAGCGGTCCGGCCGTATCTCAGGTGGCGCGGCGCTCTTCGGTTCGCTCCTCGCCGTGAAGCCGATCCTCGAGGTCAAGGACGGGGTGGTCGCGCCTATCGATCGCGTACGGACGCGGGAGAAGGCCACGGCTCGCCTCAAAGAATTGATCGAGCAGCGCTTGCCGCCCGGCTCGCGGGTCAACGCCTGCACGATGCACACAAACGACCCGGAGCGAGCGCGGGCTCTCGCCGACTGGGCGCAGGCTCAATTCCACTGCGTGGAGCACTGGCTGGCCGAGGCCGGGCCGGTCATCGGCGCGCGTGCCGGGCCCGGCGTCATTGGCCTCTGCTGGTACCGTTCCGAGGACGCCCTATGAGGCTGCGCAATCCCTTCGGCCGCAAGCCGAAAGAGTTCCCGTCACATCTCTGGACGCAGTGCCCGAGCTGCGGCGAGATGCTGTTCAACAAACAGCTCGAGCGCAACCAGAGCGTGTGCTCCAAATGCGGTCACCACTTCAAGCTCGACGCGGCAGGGCGCGTCGAGCTCCTCGCCGATCCGCGCTCGTTCAGCGAGACCGACGCGGACATCGTGTCCTCCGACCCGCTCGGCTTTGTCGACAGCAAGCCGTATCCCGAACGCATCGCCGCGGCGCAGGCCAGGAGCGGGCACAAGGATGCGGTGCTCACCGGCGACGCCTCGCTCGCGGGCATCCCGATCGTGCTGGCGGTCATGGACTTCGAGTTCATGGGCGGCTCGATGGGTAGCGTGGTGGGCGAGAAGCTCACGCGCGCCGCGGAGCGCGCCCTCTCCGAGCGCAAGCCGCTGGTGATCGTCTCCGCATCCGGCGGCGCACGGATGCAGGAGGGGACCATCGCACTCATGCAGCTCGCGAAAACGGTCGCCGCGCTCGCACGGCTTGACGAGGCCCGGATCCCGTTCATCAGCGTCCTGACCGATCCGACCACAGGCGGCGTGTTGGCATCGTTCGCGTCGCTGGGCGACATCGTGCTCGCCGAGCCGGGGGCTCTGATCGGCTTCTCCGGCGCGCGCGTCACGAGCGAGACGATCGGCGAGAAGCTGCCGAAGGGATTCCAACGTGCCGAGTTCCTCCTCGAGCACGGCTTCGTCGATCAGGTCGTCCCCCGCACGCAGCTCAAGGAACGGATCGCCTTTTTTCTGAACGCGTTCCGCATCGCGGGCCAGGACCTGCGGTGGAGCCTTTAGTGCCGCGTCACTAGCGTGTCCATGCTTGACCGCATCGTCCGTACGCGTCACGCCGGGGAGGGCAACGGCCACCTCGCGATCGAGGCGGGTCTCGTCACCGACGCCGCGCAGCTCGCCGCCGGGCGGCCCAGCGCATGGCAGGCCGTCCAGACCGCTCGGAACATCGCGCGACCGCACGCGCTCGAGATCATCGGCCGCGTCTTCGACCGCTTCCAGGAGCTGCACGGCGATCGGGCGTTCCGCGACGATCCGGCGATCGTCGGTGGCATCGCCGAGCTCGCGGGTCGGCCGGTCGTGGTGGTCGGGCAGCAGAAGGGCGCCTCGACCGAGGAGAACATCGAACGCAACTTCGGCATGCCGTACCCCGAGGGCTACCGGAAGGCGATGCGGCTCTATCGGCTCGCGGAGAAGTTCCACCTCCCGCTTGTCACCTTGGTGGATACGCCGGGCGCGTACCCCGGACCGGAGGCCGAGGAGCGCGGCCAGGCGGAGGCGATCGCGTCGAGCATCCAGCTCATGACGCGCCTCGCGACTCCGGTCGTGGTCGTGGTGCTGGGCGAGGGCGGGTCGGGCGGCGCGCTGGCGCTCGGGGTCGGTGATGTCGTCCTCGCGCTCGAGAACGCGACCTACTCCGTCATCTCGCCCGAGGGCTGCGCGGCGATCCTGTGGCGCAGCGCGAGCGAAGCCGAGCGCGCCGCGACCGCGATGAAGCTCGCCGGTCCCGATCTGCTGGAGACGGGGGTCGTTGACGCGCTCATCCGCGAGCCGGCCGGCGGCGCGCACACCGACCACGACGCGACCGCGGCAGCGATCAAGACCGCGCTCGTCGCTCAGGTCGAGCGTCTCGCGCGTGTTCCGGTCGCGGACCTCTTGTCGCTCCGCTACGAACGCTTCCGCGCGTTCGGCACGATCGTCGAGCCGAGCGGCGGGCAGGCTCCCCAGCCACCACGGCCGTGGTGGCGGCGAATCCTGAACAGAGCGACCCGCGACCCCATGGGCGGGGGCGAGGCATGAGCGAGACCGACCCGCTGCTCGGGCTCGTCGACGATCTGTTGAATCTGCGGCTGCCGGACGGACTGGCGGGCGCGACCATCGAGGTAGAGGCCGACGGCTTCGCCGTGTCGGTGACTCGCCGCCACGGGAGTGCCGGGGGCCGCGGGGGCAAAGCCGCCGCGGCTGTCGACGCCGAGGCCGCCATGGAGAAGACCCAGCGCGTTCATGCGACGACCGTCGGGATCTTTAACTCGGCGCGTGAGTGGAGCGCGGGCGATGCGGTCGCGCGCGGTGATGTCCTGGGCGGCATCCAGTCGCTCGGCCACGTCGCCGAGATCAGCGCGCCGGCGGACGGCGAGATCAGTGAGGTCCTCGTGGCCGGCGGCGCGCCGGTGGAGTACGGCCAAGCGCTCTTCGTCATTGCCCTCCGCTGACCGCCTTGCGGTGAGCGTGCGTGAGTCCGGCGAAGGCTGGGTCGCCGATGTCACCGTGCGCGATCGCACGACGACGACACACAGCGTCCGGATCTCGCGCGCGGAACACGAGCGGTATGGCGATGGCGATATCGCCGACCTCATTCGTCGCTCGTTCGAATTCCTTCTCGCGCGCGAGCCGAACACACAGATCCTGACCGAGTTCGACCTCTCGACGATCGAGCGCTATTTCCCCGAGTACGAGCGCGCGATGAAGCGCCGCCCTTAGGCGGCGGCCACCAGGGCGGCGCTCTCGATCCGCCGCAGCTGCCGTCCGGCGCGCCAGCCGCTCAGCAGCCCCCAGAGGGCGAACGCGTGCACCGCGATGCCGAGGAAGTCCCGCACCAGGACGAAGAGCACGCCGTCGAGCAGGTAGAACACCATCCCGGCCGCGTACCACCCTAGATGGCCGCGACGCGCGGCTCGGCCGATGAGCATGACGCCGCCCGCCAGCATGACGTCGATGACGAACGCGTAGATCGGCGTCCGGACCGTTCCGCTGAGCTCGGTCGCGAACCCGTCGATCAAGTACGTGGTCCCGAGACCTACGACGAGCCCCCACTGGGTCCCCGCGGCATAGAGCAGCGAGTTGACGAGCGAGGCGCCGCCGATCCAGTAGAACCAGGCACCGCCGCCGTTGCGCCGCTGCAGCAGCTGATAACGGGCGAGATCCTGCCCGCTGATCGCCGCGCCGGCGGCGTCGATCGTGACCGGCGCTGAGAGTGTCGTCTCGCTGCCGAGCACCGGCCTTCCGTCCACGCTAAGCGTCGGCTGATCGCTCGAGGCGCGCGGCGCCGACACGGTCAGGACGTGTCCGGTGACGCTCGTGACGTAGCGATCCGCTGCCGGAGTCTGGTCGAAGCGGGCCAGGGTCTTTCGATCGAGCGTCACGCCCAGGCCGCCGAACAGATTTCGACCGACGCCCACCACGTGTCGTTTCCCGGACGCTTCGATGATGGTCCACTCGGCGAGGCGTGCCACTGGCGCCAGATGATGTCCGCCACGCGTGTGCGATCTGGTAGCGAGCGCGTCTCACCAGGCGCTGGTTGTGCGACGCCCCCGGTCGCGCCAGGCGGCCGGGGGCGTCGGTCGGGTGCGGTGTCGCTAAGGCGTGATCTTCGAGACGAAGACGTCGGTGTTGCCGAACTGCGACGCGCACGCGCTTGGCGGTGCCGGTTTCGCCGTTGCGGGACCGGAGCCATCCACCCCGTGCTGGAACGCGTCGACCGCGGGGCAGCCCGCGCCAGTGCGGCTATCGGTGTAGATGAAGTACGCGGCGGCGGTCGTCGACACGAGGGTGTTGTAGTCACCCCAGAACTGCCGCCTGAGATTGTTCTGCGCGGACGCTGCTGGATCGCTCGACATGGTCGAGACCTTGGTCGGTCCGGACCAGGTCACTCCACCGTCGTTCGAGCTCGTGTAGTAGCTATCGATCTTCGCGTTGCCGGTCCCGTAGGTCGTCGCGCTCCCCAGCACCTTCAGCGCCTGGTAGC
The DNA here is from genome assembly GCA_001917735.1 of Chloroflexi bacterium 13_1_40CM_68_21. The sequence goes on along the minus strand of MNEO01000047.1, from coordinate 6,467 downwards.
CGACGTCGACGCGTCCGTTCGGAGCCACGTCGAGGCCCTGGAAGAAGGCGTACCCGTTGGAGCTGGCGGAGACCGTCCTCGGCGTGCTCCACGTCGCGCCCGCGTCGGTGCTCTTGGTCACGACGATGTGACCCGTTCCGCCGGTCGCGTCGGACCACGCGGCGTAGACCGCGCCGTTTCGCTGGTCCACGGCCGCCGAGAGGAAGCTGTCGGTGCGGAAGTTCGCTCCCGGGATCGGGTCGGCGATGTCGCGCACGGGCGCGATATCGCTCGGACGAGTCCAGGTCGCGCCGCCGTCCGTCGACGACGCGAACACCATCTTGTTCCCGATCTTGTTATCCCCGTCCTCCCAGAAGACGTACACCGTGCCGTCGGGCCCGGTCCGAACCGCGGACCCCTGGCGACCGCCGACGGTGCCGTTGTTGTGCGCAGCCGAGAGCTGGTTTGGCTTGGACCAGGTCGCGCCACCGTCGTCCGAGAACGTGACCATGATCGGCTCGCCGAAGAATGTGAAGACGCTCCCCCGGAACTGCGTCCAGGAGACGTAGACGCGGCCGAAGAATGGCGACGACGGATTCTTGTCCGCCCAGATGTCTTCCTTGTCGTTGAACTTGAAACCGTGGCCACCGGCAGCGATGACCGGCGCGAGCCAGGTCACGCCGTCGTCGTCCGAGCGTGAGACGGCGAGCAGCTCCGGGGCCTGGTTGCCGTTCGCCGCCCCGCTCGCGAACGAGGCGAGGTTCGCGTAGTAGGCGCGCGCGCCGCTCGCGAATGAGAAGCCGCCCCCGTCCGGCTTGGGGCCGAACGCGATCACCGGGTCACCGTCCGACACGAGCGAGCCGCCGCTGTCGCTGTAGCCGGGCAGAAGCCCGCGATTCGTCCAGGTCGTGCCCTCGTTCGACGTGTAGACGCCGCTCGTTCCAACATTCGGGAAGAACGAGCAGTCGTTCGCCGGGGCCGACGCTCCGCGGACCGGACCTGGCCCACATGGCGGCTGGAGCTGCTCGTCGTTCGCACCTGCGATGAGCTTCCCGTTCACCGGGTCGACCGCGATGGTGGGCTCGTTCTGCTTGTTCGTCGGGAATCGAGCGCTCGTGTTGCTCGATCCATCGCCGGCGACCTGAGGCTGATTCGCCCGGCTGTCGGTGCTCCCGATCGCGAGCGCGAGCGAACCGGACCCGAGAAGCAACGCGAGCGTGGCGATAGCGATGAATGTCCTGCGCATGGATCCTCCCCAATTGATTGATCGCGAAGCGCGCGCCCGTTTCCGCGGCGAGTCTAGCCGCGCCCGCGGACCGAACGGACCGCTCGCTCCGCCCCCCGGCCTACGCGGAGGGGTCGGCGGCGGATCACTGGACACGGCAACTCCTAGACTCGCCGCTTCATGGGCGTCGCATGGCTCTTCCCAGGTCAGGGTTCGCAAGCCGTTGGGATGGGAAGGGAACTCGCGGGCCGCTACCCGCGCGCGGCGCGCGTCTTCGAAGAAGCGAACGACGCGCTCGGGATCGATCTGCGCGCGTTGTGCTTCGACGGTCCGCAGGAGGACCTCGATCGCACCGCGAATACGCAGCCGGCGCTGCTCGCGACCGCGATCGCTTCGCTGCGCGCCGCGGAGGACGCCGCAGAAGGACTCGCCGGGCCCAAGGTCGTGATGGGCCACTCGCTCGGCGAGTTCACCGGCCTCGTTGCGGCGGGTGCGCTCACCCTCCCGGATGCGCTGCGGCTCGTCCGCACGCGAGGCGAGCTCATGCAAGCCGCCGATCCCGCGGGCGCGATGGCCGCGGTGATCGGTCTCGATGCGTACGCGGTCGCGCGCGCCCTTGTGGGAACCGCGGTTGTGGTCGCGAACGACAACGCGCCGGGGCAGGTCGTGGTGTCGGGGCCGCGCGTCGATCTGCCGCGCGCGGCGGATGTCCTGAAGGAAGCGGGCGCGAAACGCGTCGTGCCGCTGCGCGTATCGGCCGCGTTCCACTCTCCAGCGATGCGAGCGGTCGCGCCGCGCCTGCGGCAAGCGATCGGCGTAACGACCCTCAGCGCGCTCCGGTATCCGGTGGTCGCGAACGTCGACGCGGCCATTCACCAGAACGTGCGCGAGATGCCCGCGCTGCTGGAGAAGCAGGTGTGGTCTCCGGTACAGTGGGTCGCCTCGGTACGGCGGGCCGCAGGGGAGAGCGTGTCCGTCTTCGTTGAGTTCGGGCCCGGGAACGTCCTGACCGGGCTCGTCAAACGGATCCTCCCCGACGCGGCGACCGCGAACGTCAGTGACGAAACGACATTGCGGCAGGCGCTGCCACTGATCAAGGGAGGAGAGCGATGAGGGTCACGAAGACGTATTTCATGCTCACGGCCGCGGATGTCTCGCGCGGAGCGTCCTTTTACAAGAGAGTCTTCGGCCTCACGCTCGGCTACGAGTCGCCGGGTTGGATCGAGCTCATCCAGAACGGCGCCACGGTGGCGTTGCATGGTGGCGCGGATACGGCCGAGCGGGACACGGGCCTGGGCTTCTACGTCGACGACATCGAAGCCGCGTGCGCGGCGGTCGCCGCAGCGGGCGGGAAGGTCACCAAGCGACCCGAAGCCCGGCCGGGTGAGGGCATCACGCTCGCGACGGTGGTGGACACCGAAGGAAATCGCTTCTCGATCGTGCAGCCGGAGTCGCATTGACCGCGCTCGACAAGGTCCTCATCGCCAATCGCGGCGAGATCGCGGTACGCATCATCCGCGCGTGCCGCGAGCTCGGCATCCAGTCGGTCGCGGTGTACAGCGAAGCCGACGCACACAGCCTGCCCGTACACCTCGCGGACGAGGCGATCTGCGTCGGGCCCGCGAACGCGCGCGAGTCCTATCTCAATATCCCCGCGATCATGTCCGCCGCGCTCCTCTCCGGTGCGCAGGCGATCCACCCCGGGTACGGGTTCCTCTCGGAGAGCGCCGACTTCGCCGAGGTCTGTAAGGAGCACGGGCTCGTCTTCATCGGTCCGCCGTCGGACGTGCTCGCGCGATTCCACGACAAGGCGGCGACGCGGCTCGCGATGAAGCGCATGGGCCTGCCGGTCATACCGGGTTCGGACGGACCGGTGCGCAACGTGGCCGAGGCCCTCCGCGTCGCGGAGGCGATCGGCTATCCGGTGATGCTCAAGGCGAAGGCCGGCGGCGGCGGCCGCGGCATGCGCAAGGCGATCTCGCCGAGCGAGGTGCAGCGCCTCTGGCCTCAGGCGTCCGGCGAAGCGAAGGCGTCGTTCGGTGACGACGGCATCTACATGGAGCGCTGCCTCGAGGGAGTGCGGCACGTGGAGGCGCAGATCGCGGTCGACGAGACGGGCCGGGGCATCTGTCTCGGCGAGCGCGAGTGCTCGATTCAGCGACGGAATCAGAAGATGATCGAGGAGGCGCCATCCGCATCGATCAGCGAGAGCCTGCGTCAGGACATCGCGAAGCTCGCGGTCGACGCCGCGGTGCAGTCCGGATACCGGAACGTTGGGACGTTCGAGTTCCTCGTCGACGCGCAGAACAAGGCGTACTTCATCGAGGTGAACTCGCGTATCCAGGTCGAGCACACCGTCACCGAGATGACCACGGGGATGGACCTCGTGAAAGAGCAGATCGCCCTCGCGTCGGGCCAGCTCCTCTCATTCAGCGAGGAGCAGATCTGGGTCCAAGGTCACGCGATCGAGTGCCGCATCAACGCCGAGGATGCGGAGGCGAACTTCGCCCCATCGACGGGCGTGCTCACCTCGTGGATGCCGCCGGGGGGACCCGGGATCCGCGTGGACTCGCACTGCTTCCAGGGCTACGAGGTGCCGCCCTACTACGACTCGCTGCTCGCGAAGGTGATCGCCTGGGGCCGTGACCGCGCCGAGGCCGTGGCGCGCATGCAGCGCGCGCTCGACGAATTCACGGTCGTCGGCGTCAGCACCAACATCGCGGCTCACAAGAAGATCCTGGCGAGCGACCTCTTCCGCGCCGGACAGGTCACCACCCACCTCATCGACACCGTGGGAGTGGATGCGCTAACGGGCTAAGGGAGCGGCGGTCCCCAGGGTGCGGCGCCCAGCGGCGGGTCGATCGGCATGTCCAGGGTGTTGCCCGGGAACGGCTCGACCTTGCCCGGAGCCGTGGGGGCCGGCGATGCCGGAGCCTGCGACCTTGCGGGCGCGACGGTGGGCGCCTCGGTCGGCGCCGGCCGCGGGGGAGCCTCGACGGGCGACAGGGTCGTCGCCGGGGTGCCTCTGGCCGGGGCGGTTTCCGGCACGAGCGGTGCGGCGCTCGGAGAGTCGAGCGTCGGAGCGATCTGCGGAGCGGCCCCCGGCGTGTCCGCCCCGGACAGGCGAACGGCGGACAGCGCGAGCCACAGCGCCAGGCCCGTGGCGACGGCCGCCAGAGCGAGGATGCGGAGGTCGGGGAGGAGGTCTTCGGTTCGGGTCCGCATGGATCAATCTGACTAACGCTCGGAGGCCGCTTCGCGTTCCGCCGGTATTCTCCGCGCGAATGGGCACGCTCGACAGAGCAGGCATCGAAGCGCTGATCCCGCACCGCGATCCATTCCTATTGATCGACCGGGTGACCGAGCTCGAGCCAGGCGTCCGAGCGGTCGCGGAGCACACCTTCACCGGCAAGGAGTGGTATCAGCCGGGCCACTTTCCGGGGAACCCGATCGTGCCGGGCGTGATCCTCGTCGAGTCGATGGCACAGGCCGCCTCGGTGATGGCGATGGCGAACCCCGAATACCGTGACGGGCTCGGGCTCTTTGCCGGGATCGAGGAGATGCGCTTCAAACGGATGGTCAAGCCCGGCGACACCGCGCGCTTCGTCGCGGAGGTCGACAAGATGCGCCGCGGCTTCGCGCGCGTGAATGTGCGGACGCTGGTCGGGGACGAGCTCGCGGCAGAGGGCGTGATCCTTGCGATCTTCCAGCCCCGATCGAAGGCGCCCGCGTGAGCCGATCGGTCGAGATCGTCGGCGTCCCGATGGACCTCGGCGGTAATCGCCGTGGCGTCGACATGGGGCCTTCCGCGATCCGCTACGCCGGGCTCCGGGACCGCGTCGCGGGCCTGGGTTACGCGGTCCGCGATCGCGGCAACGTTCGCGTCGCCGACCGTGACGAGGGGGCGACCAAGGACTTTCGCGCGCTCGACAAGCGCGATCTTGCGCGGATGGGGTTTGCTCCGGCGCACCACGTCGAGGAGATCGTCCGCGTCGCCGAAGAACTCGCGGGGGTGGTCGCGGACATCGAGCGGGCCGCTGGCGTCGCGGTGATCCTCGGTGGGGATCACTCGATGTCGATAGGCACGCTCGCCGGCATCGCTCGGGCCGGCCGCCGGCCGGGTGTGATCTGGATGGACGCGCACGGCGACAGCAACACACCGCGGACAAGCCCGTCAGGCAATGTCCACGGCATGCCGTTCGCCGTCGCGCTCGGGCTCGTTGATGAGCCCTTCCCGAAAGCGTTGCGCGCGTCGGTCGATGGTCGGAGCTCGACGGTGATCGCGCTGCGGAGCGTCGACCCCGGCGAAAAAGAGAACCTCAAAGCAGCGGGAGTGACGGCCATCACGATGGCCGACATCGACCGGATGGGCATGAGCGCGGCGATGGAGAAGGCGATCGCGGTCGCCTCGCGGGGCGACGGGATCCATCTTTCGCTCGACATGGACGCGATCGATCCGGACGAGGCGCCTGGCGTGGGCACCCCGGTGCGCGGAGGCCTGACCTACCGCGAGGCGCAGCTCGCGATGGAGATGCTCGCCGCGTCAGGCAAGCTTCGCTCGCTCGAGATCGCCGAGGTCAACCCGATCCTGGATCAGGGAAACCGGACCGCGATGCTCGCCGTGGAGCTCGTCGCCTCAGCGCTGGGCCAAACGATCCTCTAGCAGACGCGCCACCTCGGGATTTCCGCGCTCGCGCGCGACCTCCGCGCTGGTCTTTCCCTGCTCGTTCTTGATCGACGGGTCCCCTCCGTGCTCGAGGAGGAGATCCAACACCGTGCGGTCACCCGTGAAGGCGGCTGTGTGCAGCGGGGTCCCGCCGGACTGGCTTCTCGCGTTCGGGTCCGCGCCTTTCGCGAGCAGCATGCGCACGATCAGAGCGTCGCAAGCCCCCGCGTCGGTCGCGACAGCGGAGTGGAGTGGCGTGAACCCGCCGGCGCGCGATGCTGGCCTCACGTCAGCGCCGGCCTCAAGAAGGAAGCGCACGACATCGCGTCTCTTGAAGAACGCGGCGAGGCCAAGGACCGAGTAGCCGTCGGATGAAGTCGCGTTCGCCTGCGCGCGGTCGCGCTCGACGAGCTCACGGACCCGAGCCAGGTCGCCGGCCGCCGCCGCCTCGAACACCGTGAGCTTCGGCCCGCGCTTTTGGATCGCTGTCGCGATGTCGTGTCTGCCGCGGTAGAGCGCCGCGAGGATCGGGGAAAGGCCGCGCTCATCTCGGGCATCGACGAGGCCGCGGTCCCTGTCCAGGAGTCGCTCCACCGC
>MNEO01000080.1 GCA_001917735.1 Chloroflexi bacterium 13_1_40CM_68_21 | reverse complement strand
TGTTGATCGCGGTGAGCGCATCCGCACCGGCCTCCTCGCACGCCCGTGCGACCGCGACCACATCGGGCGCGCTCGGCGTCAGCTTCACGATCACCGGAAGATCGGTCTCCGCCTTCACCGCGCGCGTCACTTCGGCGGCTAGGCTCGGCTCGCAGCCGAAGAGCATCCCGCCCTTCACATTTGGACAGGACACGTTGAGCTCGTACGCGACCACACTCGGCGTCCCGGTCATCTGGTGCACCACATAGACGTAGTCCTCGACGCTGTAACCGGCGACGTTGACGATTACCGGAACGCCCAGCTCGGCCCACGCTTTGCCGTACTTGCGCGCGACCTCCACGGCGCCGGGATTTTCGAGCCCGATCGAATTGAGGATGCCGGACGGCGTTTCAGCGATGCGGTATTGCCGGTTGCCTGGCCTGGGATCCGGCGTCGTTCCCTTGTTCACGATCGCCCCGAGCCTGCTGACATCGATGAGCTCCGCGTACTCGACGCCCTGCCCGAACGTGCCCGAGGCCGTCATCACGGGATTCTTCAGACGAAGACCGCGCGCCGCGTCCACCGCGAGATCGACGGATGCCTCCACGACCGGGCCGCTCGTGCGGCGCCGAGGCACCACGGCGACGTCGGCATGAGCGAGCGTCTGGTGCAGCTTGGCAGCGAGCTCTCCGGGTGCGTGCTCGGGGTCCGGCTCTCCGGTCGCGGCCTCGGTGATCGTCGCGTCATCGAGCGTCGCGAGCTCGGCGAGGTCCTCTTCCTCCTCGCCTATGGCCGCGTCCTCGAGGGACTCTTCGATCGAGCGGCTGACGTCGATCGGCCGTTCCACTTTCTTTCGCGGCCGCCGCCAGGGCATCAGGCGAGTATCGCGACCGTGGCGGGTTCTCCCTGCTCGAACCCTACGTCGCCGAGCGCGAAGACGGGACCTTCGCGGCAGACCCGGGCGTTTCCTTGGGCGGTGACGATCACGCAGGCCCGGCACACACCCATCGCGCACCCCATGTGCTGCTCAACCGCGACCTGCGCTTCGAGGAGCGGCCTCCGTCCGGGGTAGGTCGACGATGCGCGGTCCGCTTGGTCACGAAGGCGCCCGAGCGCGGCGAGCATCGGCCACGGACCGCATCCGCACAGCTGATCGGCCCACTCGAGCAGCGGGCCGATCGCATCAGTGACCCGTCCGGTGATCCCGAACGACCCGTCTTCGGTGGTGGTGACGTACTCGACCGTCGCGGGGAGCCGATCGCTCGGCCAGAGATGCCCCACCGACCGGCCGCCCATGAGCAGCGTCACGTTACGTCGTGCCGATTCCTGCTCGGCCAGCACGCGCATCGGAGCGATGCCGGTCCCGCCCGCGACAAGGAGCAGGTTGCGCGTCGAGCGGTGGATCACGAAGGCCGACCCAAGCGGACCGAGCAAGTCCAGCGCATCCCCTTCGCGGCGCGTGGCGATCCACTCGCCACCTGCGCCGAGCGGCTTCACGAGGAGCTCGATCTCACCATTCGGGCGGTCAATGCGGTTGAACGAATACGGACGACGCAAGAGTGGCTCGAACGACAGGCCCGGCCGGACGTGAACGAACTGCCCGGCGCGGGCTTGCGCAGCGATCTCCGGTGAGGCGATCTGGAGCACCGTGCCGAGCTGGCCGACCTCGGCGGATGCGACGACGCGGCCTTCCTCCAAGATCACAGCGGCATTCCCACGGCGAAGGTATAGCCGTCCGGATCCTCGAGCACGCAGTCGCGCCAGCCGTGCGGCCAGTCGCGGGTGGCGACGAGGACAGTGAAGCCGCCCTCGCGCGCGCGACGCTCGGCGTCCTCCGGATCGATCCCGAGGATACGGATCTCGGCACCGAGGCCGCGCTTCCCGGCGTCGCTGAGGCGCGGCGCCCATGGCATGTGCTCGTAGGTGTGATCGGCGTGCAGCTGCAGGCGCGCGCCCCGGCCTTCGAGCGCCGCGAAGTCCTCGTCCGAATAGAGCGCGGTCAGGCCGAGGACCTGCGTGTAGAAGGGCAGGCTGCGCGCGATGTCCCGGACGATGAGATTGATGCTGAGGCCGGCAAGCGTCCGGCCGTAGTCGGCCGCGGTCATCCACGGCTGCGCGGTGCGCTTCCTCACGCGGTCACCGGGATCCGCTCGGTCGTGCGCATGCCGACGACCCAGAGTGGCAGCGTCACCGCGATCATCGCCGCGCCGAGGAGCAGCGCCGGCGCGGCGCCGTTCGCGGCGAGAACGCCTCCGCCCAGTGCGCCGACGGCGGCGCCGAAGTCTTGCCACGTATGGAGCGCCGCGAGGATGCGCGGCCGATCGTGCGACGAGGTACGCCTCGCGACCACGTACTCGACCGCGATCGTCGCGGTGAGCCCGCTGACGAACGCGCTGCCGCCGAAAAGGACGAAGAGCACCGGGTCGAGCGGGAAGGCGAGCAGGACGATCGAAAGGCATGAGACCGTGGACGAGATCCCAAAGGCAAGATGCGCCGAGCGGTCGGCGAGCCGGCCCGCGATCGGCGTCCAGGCGACCTGCGCGATCCGCTGCGTCAGCGCGAACGCGGCCGCGATGAAGGTCGCAGGGACGATCAACGAGAACACCGCCACGCCCGGCCCGAAGAGCTCGTCGACACGGAATCCGCCGGCCGCAACAAGGACGCCGGCGTAGATCGCAAGCTCCAACGATGCCGCGACAAAGAGCGCGATGAGTCGTGGCTCCCAGACCGATGCGGCCGTGACCTCGGCCTCGACGAACCGCACGCCACGCCGCCAGGCGGCGACGATCCACGCCGGCCCGAGCCCGGCGACGGCTGTGATCGCGGCCGCGCCAAGGCACGCCCCGGTCCAGCCGAAGCTCTCGACCGCGAAGGGCGCGTACACAGCTCCCGCGAGATACCCGACGCCCCAGATCGCCCTGGTATTCCCGATCATCCGGCCGGCGTGGCCCTGTGCATCGTCAATCGCCGCGAGGAACGAACCAAGACGCAGAAGCGAGTACGACAAGCCCCAGAGGAGTCTCCCCGCAAGGAGCATCGCGAGCCAGGCCGGAGCCGCATAGGTCGCCGTGGAGACAACGCCGATCACGAGCGCGACGACCACGAGGGCGCCCGCCGGAAACCGCTCGTACAGGCGCGCGGCGAGCGGGTTCGTGAGGAGGCGCACCCAGCGATTCGCCGAGAGGATGACTCCGACGACCGGTCGGGAGATCCCGAGCCGCGCGGCGCTGACCGGCAGCACGGTGTACAGGAGAGTGTCGCCCACGAGCGATGCGGCCACGACCAGCGCCGCGGCACTCGCCGGGGCGCGCGATCGCCCCTTCGCCGCGGGCGGCCCGCTCAGAGGAGTGCCACCCGCCAGACCTGCGGATTCGCCGCGAGGTCCGCCGCGGTCCGCCACAGCACGCCGCCACGGAACGCGAGCGCGATGCGGCCCGGGGGACCGTCGCGAATGGCACCGCCGGCGACGTCGATAAGTCGGACCCCGGAGGAGCAGACCGTGGCGACTTCGCGTGCGGTCGCGCCGATGACCACGCAGCCGCTCTCGGCCCGAGCCGCCCGCGATCGCCCGCCGCCTATCGGGACGAGCTCGACCTCGGTCGGCGGGCGCACCGTCCCGAAGCCGCGCACCCACCCCACGGTGTCCGCGAAGCTCAGGACGTAGCCCGCGGCGTCCGTGCTGCGCGAGCCCAGCTGCCGCGATCGGCCGTCGTACACATTCAGGTCCTGCGTCGCGCGATCGGCCCCGAACATCGCCACCGCGACACGCCCCGAGTCGTCCAGGTCGAAATACGCCGGCTTGTCGGTCGTGACCACCGTTCGCCGGGGCCCGTTCGCACCGAGAAGGATGATCTCGTGTGGTCCGAAGAGACCGCCGGCGTGAAGCCACACGACATCGCGGCCATTCGTCTTCGCGCGCGGCCACGGATTCCAGGTATCGCCGCCCCGCAGGCCGGTCAGGTCGATCTCGTCGAGCGTCTCCGCATGAGCTGGATCGCGCCACGGGACGCGCAGCAGGCTCACGTGTGCGTCGCCCCCGCCGAGATCCTCCGTTTCGCGGAGCAACACGACCGCATCGCGCACGTCCTCAATGACGAGCTCCGTCTCTTCGAGCTGCCGCAGAACTCTGGTCTCGCCGCTTTGAAGATCGATCGCGCGGGCCTCATACGTGAAGCCGGCGGCGCTCGAGCGACGGAGCACGCCGACGAAGACATCGTGGCCAAGCGCGGCTTGCAGCAGCTCGCACGCCGGCAGGGACCCCGGAATCGTCCGGGCATCGCAGTCGGAGAAGCTGACGGTCCGCGAGGTTCCGGCGGTCGCGATCTGAGCGGGAGGCTCGGTGGACGAGCGGGGCGAAGCGGTCGGCGATCCGCTCGACGGAGCGATGCAGGCGCTGAGCAGCAGCGCGATGAGCGCGAGGCGCTTCACCTCACTCCGCCGCTGCGGTCACCGGCTCCTCCGCGCGGTACTCGGCGAGCGGAGCGACCGTCTGCGTCACCGCGCTCGCGCGCAAGGCGGTGACGACCGCGAGTGCGGTGTCGAGCGATGTGAGGCAGGGCACGCGCGCTTCGACCGCGGCCCGGCGGATGAGGAAGCCGTCGCGATCGACGGTCCGGCCGAGCGTCGGCGTGTTGATCACCGCGACGCACTCGCCGGACCTGATGAGGCTCAGGATCTCCTGAGAGCCGTCGGCGAGCTTGCGAACTTCGGTGACGTCGATCCCCAGAGAGCGAACAAGGGCGGCCGTGCCACTGGTGGCGACGATGTCGTACCCGAGCCAGTGGAAACCCTCGATGATCGGCACCACCTCCGCCTTGTCCTTGTCGGCGACGGTCACCAGCACCTTCCCGCTACGCGCCGGCGCCAAGCCCGCGGCGACGAGCGACTTCCAGAGCGCGGGCGCGAACGAGCGATCGACGCCCATCACCTCGCCGGTGCTCTTCATCTCCGGGCCGAGGTACGTGTCCACGTCCAGAAGCTTGGCCATCGAGAAGACCGGAGCCTTGAGCGCGACGAGAGATCCTTCGGGCCAGAGCCCATCCGCGCGCGCATACCCTTGCGCCTCGAGCGTCGACCCGAGGGAGACGCCGACCGCGAGAGAGACGAGCGGGACCCCGGTCACTTTCGTGAGGAACGGGACCGTGCGGCTCGCCCGTGGGTTCACCTCGAGGACCCAAACCTTTCCGTTCTCGACGATGAATTGGATGTTCAGAAGTCCCTTCACCGGTAGTGCCGCGGCGATACGTCGGGTGAGCTCGACGACCTCGTCCCGTTCGGCGGGTAGGAGATTCTGCGCGGGGTAGACGGCGTAGCTGTCGCCGGAATGGACGCCGGCGCGCTCGATGTGCTCCATGATCCCGGCGACGAGCGTGTCGCGGCCGTCGCTCACGGCGTCGACCTCGACCTCCTTCCCACGCAGGTACTTGTCGACGAGGACGCGCCCGGTCCCGGCCTCGAGCGCGGACCGGAAGTAGCGCCCGAGGTCGTCCGGTCCGTACGCGATCTCCATCCCGCGCCCGCCGAGGACGTAGCTCGGACGGACGAGGACCGGGTAGCCGATGCCTTTCGCGACCGCCAGCGCTTCCGCGGGCGACTCCGCCGTGCCGCCCTCGGGCTGCGGGATGCCGAGCGCGTCGGCGAGGTCGTGAAAGCGGCGGCGGTCTTCGGCGATGGCGATGGCCTCGGCGGACGTCCCGGCGATCTCGCCACCCATCCCTGCGATGCGGTCGGCGAGGTTGAGCGCGGTCTGTCCTCCGAACTGCGCGACGACCGGAATGGGCTTCGCCCCCTCCGGTTCCCCCACGCGCTCGTTGTCGATGATCGCGGCGATCGACTCCTCGTCCAGCGGGTCGAAATAGAGACGGGCGGACGCGTCGAAGTCGGTGGAGACCGTCTCCGGGTTGCTGTTCACCATGATCGACGCGACACCGCGAGCCTGCAGGGCGCCCGCCGACTGCACGCAGCAGCAATCGAACTCGATGCCCTGCCCGATCCGGATCGGACCGCTGCCCAGAATGATCGCCTTCGGACCTGGGAGCGCTACCGCTTCGTTCTCTTGCTCATACGTCGAATAGAAATACGGCGTGACCGCCTCGAACTCGGCCGCACACGTATCGACCATCTTGTAGACGGGGCGGATTCCCCACTGTGTCCTGAGGCGCCGCACGTCCGCGGGCAATATGCCGCAGAGCGTCGCGATGTCCGCGTCCGCGAACCCGAGCCGCTTCGCCGATCGCAGCAGCGCCGGCGTCGGCGTCCGTCCCTGGAGCTCGTCTTCAGCGAATCGAACGATCCTCGCGATCTTCCGCAGGAACCAGCGGTCGATGCGCGTCCGGGCGTGAAGCGCGTCGATTGGTGCGCCGCGCCGTAGCGCGGCGAAAAGCCGCCAGAGCCGGTCGTCCGTCGGCGGACCGGAGAGGAAGCGGTCGACGAAATCGGCCGGATCGGTCACGTCGACCCATGAGGGCGCCTCCCACAAAAGACCCTGACCCCTGACCTCGAGGGAGCGAAGGGCCTTCTGGAGCGCCGCCTCGAAGCTGCGATCGATCGCCATCACCTCGCCGGTGGCCTTCATCTGCGTGCCGAGGCTGCGGTCGGCCGCCGCGAATTTGTCGAACGGCCAGCGCGGGATCTTCACCACCACGTAGTCGAGTGCGGGTTCGAACGCCGCGGTCGTCTTCTTCGTGACCGCGTTCGGGATCTCGTGGAGGCGCTTACCGATCGCGATCTTCGCCGCGACGCGCGCGATCGGGTAGCCCGTCGCCTTCGAGGCGAGGGCGGAGCTCCGCGACACCCGCGGATTCACCTCGATCACGAAGTAGGGAACCTGCGCGTCGGGATCGTCGTTCGGTGCCCGATCGGGGTGCAGCGCGAACTGGATGTTGCAGCCGCCTTCGATGCCGAGGGCGCGGATGATCCGCAGCGCCGCGCTCCGGAGCATCTGGTACTCCTTGTCGGTGAGCGTCTGCGACGGCGCGATCACGATGGAGTCGCCGGTGTGGACGCCCATCGGGTCGAGGTTCTCCATGTTGCAGACCGTGATGCACGTGTCCGCGCCGTCGCGCATCACCTCGTACTCGACCTCCTTCCACCCGGCGAGCGAGCGTTCGACGAGGACCTGCCCGATCGGCGATGCCGCGACCCCGCGGCTGACGCGAGAGGCGAGCTCATCCGCATCGTTCGCCACTCCGCCGCCGGTGCCACCCAGCGTGAAGGCCGGACGGACGACGAGCGGATAGCCGATGCCAGCGGCGAACGCGATCGATTCCTCGACGCTGTGCGCGGTCGCCGACTCGGGCACGGGCTCGCCGATCGACAGGAGAAGCTGCTTGAACGCCTCGCGGTCCTCCGCTTGCTGGATCGCGGAGAGCGGTGTGCCCAGAAGCCGTACGCCGTAGCGCTCGAGGACGCCCGACTCCGCGAGAGCGACCGCCAGGTTCAAGCCCGTCTGCCCGCCGAGCGTCGCGAGGAGACCGCTCGGGCGCTCCCGCGCGATGACGCGCTCGAGCACCTCGACTGTGAGCGGCTCGAGGTACGTGACGTCGGCGACGCCGGGGTCGGTCATGATCGTCGCCGGGTTCGAGTTCACGAGGACGGTCTCGATCCCTTCTTCGCGCAGCGCTCGGCAGGCCTGCGTGCCGGCGTAGTCGAACTCCGCCGCCTGCCCGATGAGGATCGGGCCGCTGCCGATGATGAGGACCTTCATACGTCGAGCCACCCGCCGCCCATAAGAACGCAGCGGCCGCCGACGCGGACGCCGGTGATCCGCTCGCCAAGGCGGTCGATTTCGATGTCCATGATGCTCGGGCGACCCATCTCGAAACCCTGTTCGCTTCTGATCCGTACCGTTGGCTCGGCCGGGACGAGCTCGTGCGCCACGAGATACGCACCGAGCGGGCCGTTCGCCGCGCCGGTCGCCGGGTCCTCGCTGACGCCCAAGCTCTCAGCGAACATTCGCCCATGCACGTGCGAGTCGGGCCACTCGCCGCCCATCGCGAAGACGTAGACATTCGCATCGAGCGCACCGGAGCCCCGACGTGCGCGGCGGACCGCCTTGAGTCCCTGTAGCGGGACCAGCAGGAACGGGACGCCCGCGGACACGACCTGGATCGGCACATCGCTGCGGACTTCCTCGACCGCAAGCGAGAGCGCCTCCGCCGCCGTGCGGCGCGTGACCATGGTCCCGGTGAATGAGGGCACCGGCTGCTCCATCTGCACGAACCCATCCCGCAGGGTCACACGGATGACGCCGACGCCCTCCTCGAGTCGTTTCGCGCCATCGCGGCCGCCGGCCAGGACATACGCGGTCCCGACGGTCGGATGGCCCGCGAACGGGAGCTCGGTGTCGGGCGTGAAGATCCGGACGCGGTGATCCGCGTCGTTCGAGGTGGGCGGCAGCACGAAGGTCGTCTCCGAGAGATGAAGCTCCTTCGCGATCGCCTGCATCAAGCCGTCGTCGATCCCACTGGCATCGGTGAAGACCGCCAGTGGGTTGCCGCCAAATGGACGATCGGTGAAGACGTCGACCAGCTGGTACTCGCGCCGCGTCACTTTCGAGCGACCGCGGCGCGGAGGTCGTCCATGAACGCGTCGAAGACCGGCTCGTTGTCGCGCGGTCCGGGGGCGCCCTCGGGGTGGTATTGGTACGTGCGGATGGAAAGTCGCTCGTGCGCGAGGCCCTCCACCGAGCCGTCGTTCAGGTTTCGTGAGGACACTACGAAGCCCGAGTCCGATGGGATCGAGGCTTCGTCTACTTGGAATTCGTGGTTCTGCGAGGTGATGACGACCTTTCCCGTTCGCAGGTCCTGCACGGGATGGTTCGCGCCGTGGTGGCCGAACGGCAGCCGCGACGTGGATGCCCCAATCGCCCGGGCGATCAGCTGATGACCCAGGCAGATGCCGAGGATCGGCAGAGGACGCGACGTTCCGCGCGCCGCCACCGCATCGAGCAGCGTCCGCGTCGTCGCGGTGATCTGCGGGATCGCCGACGGGTCGCCGGGACCGTTGGAGATGACGATGCCGTCGGGCGACCACGAGAGGATCGCGCGGGCGTTCGAGGTCGCGGGGAAGATCTTGACCGTGGCGCCGCGCCGCACGAGGCAGCGGATCTGGTTCTCCTTCACGCCGGTGTCGAGGAGCGCGACCTTCGCCCCGCTTCCGGCCTGCCGCGAGAGCCCCGTCGATTCGACGACGAGGGGCCTCGCCGCGAGCGGAGGGCTGGCGTGCGCCTTGGCGACCGCTTCGCGCGCGATATCCGGATCCTGCGAGCGATGCGGCGGCACCTGGAGGATCGCGCCGCGTAGCGTGCCTTTGGCGCGCAGGCGCCGCACCAGCGCTCGCGTATCGATGCCCGCGAGACCCGGCACGCCGTACGAGCGCAGGTACGCGTCGAGGTCGAGCGTCCCTTCCCGGCACGTCGACACGAGCTCGCGGACCACGAGCGCCTCGACCCATGGCCGGCGGCTCTCGGCCGCGCGATCGAACGTCCCGTAGTTACCGATGAGCGGATAGGTCAGGACGACGATCTGCCCGTTGTACGAGGCGTCGGACGCGACCTCCTGGTAGCCCGTCATCGCCGTGTTGA
>MNEO01000046.1 GCA_001917735.1 Chloroflexi bacterium 13_1_40CM_68_21 | reverse complement strand
GACTCCTCGCTCTACGCCAGGCTCGCCGAGCTGGGGCGGGAGCTCGCGACCTAGGGAGGATCAGATGGCCGGCTCAGACGACATCAGCGAGATCATCAGGGCAAAGATCCGCGGCTTCCAAGGGGAAGCGGAGCCGGTCGACGTCGGCACGGTCGTAGAGGTCGGCGACGGAATCGCGCGCATCCATGGCCTCGCGGGCTGCATGGCAAGCGAGCTGATCGATTTCGGGCACGACACCTTCGGACTGGCCTTCAACCTCGAAGAGGACACCGTGAGCGCGATCGTCCTCGGCGAATACCAGCACATCAAAGAGGGCGACGAGGTCAAGACCACGGGTCGGATCGCCGAGGTGCCCGTGGGGGACGCGCTCGTGGGGCGGGTCGTCGATTCGCTTGGACGGGCGATCGATGGCAAAGGCCCGATCGTCACGAAGGAGCAGCGCAAGATCGACGTCGTCGCGCCCCGGGTCATCACCCGTAAGAACATCGACACTCCGGTGCAGACCGGCATAAAGGCGATCGACTCGCTGACCCCGATCGGCCGAGGCCAGCGCGAGCTCATCATCGGCGACCGACAGACCGGCAAGACCGCGATCGCGATCGACACGATCATCAACCAGAAGGGCCAGAACCTCACGTGCATCTATGTCGCGGTCGGACAGAAGGAGTCGTCCGTCGCGAAGATCGTCGCGACGCTCGAGGAGCACGGTGCGATGGAGCACACCATCGTCGTCCTCGCGGGCGCCGCGGACCCCGCGACCCAGCAATACATCGCGCCTTTCGCGGGGTGCGCGATGGGCGAGTACTTCCGGGACCTCGGCAAAGACGCGCTCATCGTCTACGACGACCTCACCAAGCACGCCGAGGCGTACCGCCAGGTGTCACTGCTGGTACGCCGTCCGCCTGGGCGCGAGGCCTACCCGGGTGACGTCTTTTATCTCCACTCACGCCTCCTTGAGCGGGCTGCGCGTATGAACGACCAGCACGGCGGCGGGTCGCTCACCGCGCTCCCGATCATCGAGACGAAGGCGAACGACATCTCCGCTTACATCCCGACGAATGTCATCTCGATCACCGACGGCCAGATCTACCTTGAGACCGATCTCTTCAACGCCGGAGTGCGCCCCGCGATCAACAGCGGCCTCTCGGTCTCACGGGTCGGCGGCGATGCGCAGATCAAGGCGATGAGCAAGGTCACCGGGAGCCTGAAGCTCGACCTCGGCCAGTACCGCGAGCTCGCCGCGTTCGCCCAGTTCGGGTCCGACCTCGATCAGGCCACGCAGCGGCAGCTCCGCAGGGGTGAGCGCCTCGTGGAGATGCTGAAGCAGCCGCAGTACCAGCCGGTTCCGGTCGAGAAGGAGATCGTGATCATCTTCTGCGGCACAGCCGGCTACCTCGATGACGTGCCCAAGGAGAAGGTCCAGCAGTTCGAGAGGGACCTGTATCGGTACATGGATTCGGTCGGCAAGAAGGTCGGGGAGCGGCTCCTCAAGGAGAAGAAGTGGACCCCCGAGATCGAGAAGGATGTCCGCGCGATGATCGAGGAGTTCAAGAAGGCGCACGCCTATGGTGAACAGAAGGCATCGGGGGGCGCTGCCCCCCGGCCCCCGTCCGAAACTGAGGCGAAGCAGCCGGCCGCGGCGTCGAGCAGAAGCTAAGTGCCGTCAGAGCGCGAGATCCGCCGCCGGATCCGGAGCGTTCGGAACATCCAGCAGGTGACGAAGGCGATGCAGACCGTCGCCGCGTCACGCATGCGTCGCGCGCAGCAGTCCGTTCTTGCCTCTCGCCCGTACGAGGAGCGGCTGCGCTCGATCCTGAACGACCTCGCGCCCCACGCGGACCCCGAGGTCAATGCCCTTCTCGCCCGCCGGGAGGTGAAGCGCGCCGCGATCATCCTCATCAGCACGGACCGTGGCCTTGTCGGGGCCTTGAACACGAACGTCATCCGGGCCGCGCTCCGCCATGCCGAGAGCCTGCCGAGCGCGACCTACGTTGCCGTCGGCCGCAAGGCCATCGGGCAGCTTCGCCGTCTGCGCCAGCCACTGGCGGCCGAGTTCTCGGGGTTCAGCGAGCGTCCGACCACTCGCGACACGAGCATCGTCGCGCGCGTTGCCATCGAAGAGTTCACCAGCGCGCGTGTCGACGAGGTCTTCATCGTGTACACGAAGTTCATCAACACGCTCCGTCAGATCCCGACAGTCCGGCGCATCCTGCCCCTCGTCCCCGAGGAAGAGGACATCGACGAGCTGGCGCCTCTCCAGTACCTGTTCGAACCCGACGCGGATACCGTCCTCGCCGCCGTGCTACCGCGCCTCGTGGAGCTCACTGTTTACCAGGCGGCCCTGGACAATGCCGCCTCGGAGCAGTCCGCGCGAATGGTCTCGATGCGGAACGCGACCGACAACGCGTCGGAGCTCCTCGACGACCTCACGCTCGCGGCGAATAAGGCCAGGCAAGGCCGTATCACGAAAGAAATGCTCGAGATCGCTTCCGGCGCGGAAGCCATCAGCAAGGGGTGACGGCGATGGCCATGGAGACGAAATCGAAGACGAAGAGGGCCAAGGGCGAGAACTACGGTCGGATTGTCCAGATCATCGGCCCGGTCCTCGACGTCGCGTTCGAGGAGGGCCAGCTTCCGGAGATCTACGGCGCGCTCAAGGTGCAGCGCGAAGGCGCGGACGGTGGCGAGATCGTCGCCGAGGTACAGCAGCACCTCGGCAACAACTGGGTGCGCGCGGTGGCCATGGACTCGACCGACGGCTTGCGTCGTGGCATGAAGGTGCTCGACACCGACGGACCCATCTCGGTGCCGGTGGGTCCCGAAACGCTCGGGCGCCTCTTCAACGTCGTCGGAGATCCGATCGATGGCAAGGGCCCGGTGAAGGGCGTGCGTCGCGATCCGATCCACCGCCAACCGCCGGCCTTCGTGGATCAGTCGACCGCCGCGGAGATCCTCGAGACCGGCATCAAGGTCATCGACCTCATCTGCCCGTTCCAGAAAGGCGGCAAGGCCGCGATCTTCGGCGGCGCCGGCGTGGGCAAGACGTTCGTCATCACCGAGCTCATTCGGAACATCGGGTACGAGCACTCCGGCTACTCGGTGTTCTGCGGGGTGGGCGAGCGCAGCCGCGAGGGAACGCAGCTTCTCGGCGAGATGCACGAGTACAAGGTCATCGACAAGGTGGCGATGGTCTTCGGCCAGATGAACGAGCCGCCGGGGGTGCGTCTGCGCGTCGCCCTCACCGGCCTGACCATCGCGGAGTACTTCCGCGACGACGAGGGCAAGGACCTGCTCGTCTTCATCGACAATATCTTCCGGTTCTCGCAGGCCGGGTCGGAGGTCTCCGCGCTGCTCGGCCGCATGCCGTCGGCCGTGGGCTACCAGCCGACGCTGGCGACCGAGATGGGCGAGCTGCAGGAGCGCATCACGTCCACGAAGAAGGGGTCCATCACGTCGATGCAGGCCGTCTTCGTGCCGGCGGACGACTACACCGACCCCGCGCCCGCAACGACGTTCGCGCACCTCGACTCGACGATCCGCCTCGAGCGCTACCTCACCGAGATCGGGATCTATCCCGCGGTGGACCCGCTCACCTCGACGAGCCGGGCGATCGATCCGGGCGTGGTCGGTCAGGAGCACTACGACACGACCCGCGAGGTGCAGCGCGTGCTCCAGCGCTACAAGGACCTGCAGGACATCATCGCCATCCTCGGCGTGGACGAGCTCTCCGACGAGGACAAGCTCCTCGTCGCTCGCGCCCGCAAGCTGCAGAAGTTCCTGTCGCAGCCCTTCTTCGTCGCCGAAAAGATGACCGGCATCACTCCGAAGTACGTCACGGTGAAGGACACCGTCCGCAGCTTCCGTGAGGTGCTTGACGGCAAGCACGACGACCTGCCTGAGCAGGCCTTCCACATGGTCGGCGCCATCGAGGACGCCCGCGAGAAGGGGAAGACGATCGGGGGCGAGACTTAGTTGCCCCTCCACCTCGAGGTCATCACGCCGGAGCGCCACGTCTACGAGGACGACGTCGACATGGTCGTCGCGCCGGGAAGCGAGGGATACCTCGGGATCCTCCCGCACCACACGCCGCTCTTCACGACCCTCGGGCCGGGCGAGTTTCGGGTCAAGAAAGGCGGGGTGGAGGAGGTCCTCGCCGTCTTCGGAGGCTTCATGGACGTGCGCGCCGACCGCGTGGTCGTGCTGACCGACGCGGCCGAGCATGCGGAGGAGATCGATGCGAGCCGGGCTCAGGAGGCCCGCCAGCGCGCTCAGCAGGTCCTCGCCGCGGGCATGGCGTCCGCCGCCGACGAGCAGCGGGCCCGGGCCGAGCTCCAGCGGGCTCTAGTCCGCCTCCGGGTGAGCGAAAGCCGACGGCGCCGGCGGTGAGTACGGCCGCTCGCTAAACCGCTAGGCTGTGCCCATCAGCCTGGGGGCTGTGGGTGGAGTGGCGACGAAGCTAACGAGGACGCTGGCAATTACGGTGATCGCGACCATCGTGGCCGCCGCGTGTGCGTACGCGGGGGTCGGTGGTCCGGCTCCCGAGATCCTGCAGCACCGACCGCCATCGGACGAGCTCACCAGACCGGCTGCCACCCCGACACCCGTTCCGGCGCCGTCACCCATCCCGCCGCTCTACGCGAAGCTGCGCATCTTCGTCGCGTCCGAAAGCACCGACCAGGTGTGGGTCCTGGACGGCAAGCCTCGGGAGCAATACGAGCTCGTCGGCAAGATCTCCGTGGGCAGGTTCCCGCATCAGCTCGCGGTCTCGCCCGACGGCAAGTGGGTCGCGGTGAACAACCGCATGGGGAATACGACCTCGATCATCGATCCCGTGTCGATGAAGGAGGTCGTGCGGCTCATGGTCGGGAAGCAACCGCACGGCATCACGTGGGCGCCGGACGGCAAGACGCTCTTCGTCGGACACGAGCGCGACATGTACATCGCCCGGTTCGAGGCGGGCACATGGAAGCCGCTCGCGCCACTCATGGTCGGCGTGCCGCAGCACGTGCTCACGATCGCCCCGAGCCGGCCGAACGAGCTCTGGTTCACGCTGACCAACACCTCGCAAGGCGACGTTCTTCGCGTGTACGACCTCGACACGAATGCCGTGACGAACATCAAGGTGTCGGACGTGCACGACGCGTACTTCACCCCTGACGAGAGCGAGGTGTGGTCGAGCTCCTCGGGCTTCGTCAACAAGCCGTCAGACCGGATGGTCGTCTACGACCCCAGGACGAAGACGGTGAAGGCGGAGATCCACTTCCCCGGCTACTACCCGTTCCACACCGAGAAGATGGACCAGGACGGTGTGTTCTTCATGGCCGACAAGTCGGTCATGGTCCTCTCGGACCATGTTGGTCCGGGTCTGATGTGGGTCGACTGGCGCGAGCGGCGCGTCGTCGGCGAGACCAAGCTCGGTCAGCAGCCCTTCCACACGACGTATGACCCGGAAGGCGATCGCCTCCTGACAACGACGAACGTCGATGGCATGGTCAACGTCATTGACGTGAAGACGCGCGCGGTCGTTCAGAAAGTCGCCGTGCCCAAGGCGCATGGCATAGGAGCGGTGCCGATCTCAGCGCCCTAGAGTCGGGCCGTGCTCCTCCGCCTTCTCGCGAGGATCTACAACGCGCTCCCCATTCGCTGGCAGCGACGCTTGCTTGACCGCACACAGCATCGCTTCCTCGTCGGCGTCGTCGGACTTGGCGTGGATGCGGACGGGCGCGTGCTCCTCGCGCGGCACCGCTTCGGGGCGCCGGAATGGCGCTTCCTCGGTGGATTTCTCGACGCCCGCGAACGGATCGAGGATGCGCTGGCGCGTGAGATCCGCGAAGAGACGGGCCTCGAAATCGAGGTCGGCCCGATCCTCGAGGCGAGCCCCGGGTACCGCTGGCGGCGCATCGAGCTCGTCTACGCATACCGGCCGTCGGGCGGGGTGCAGCGCCTCACCGAGGAGGTCATCGAGCTCCGCGCGTTCGATCCGGCCGAGCTTCCGGACGTTCGCGCGGATCAGCGCGGGATGATCGAGCGGCACGCCGCGCGTGCGGCGGACTGGGCGCGAGGCCGCGGATGACACGCGTCCTCGCGGCCATCATGGTCGTGACCTTTGTGGCCTGGCTCGCCGCTCCGGTCGCGCGCGCCTACCAGCTCGTCGCCGGGCACGCGAGCGAGGTACGACCACCGGCCGATCTGGCGGTCGAAGATGTGATCTTCGGGAATGCCGATGCACCGCTCTCGGGCTGGCTCGTTCGAGCGACGCAGGGCGCTCCGGCGGTGGTCCTCGCGCACGGATTCAAGAGCTCGCGCGAGGAGATGCTGCCGTGGGCGCGATTTCTCCACGACGCCGGCTACAACGTGCTGCTCTTCGACACGCGCGCCTGCGGAAAGAGCGGGGGAACCACGGTCGGCCTCGGGGCGATCGAGGCGCAGAACATCGCGCTCGCCGCCGGGTCCGCGAAGGATGCCTTCGCCGCCGGCCGCGTGGGGGTGCTCGGCATCTCGCTGGGCGCGGGTGCGGCGATCCTCGCCGCGGCGAGCGATCCCGACATTCGTGCGGTCGTCGCCGACAGCGCCTGGACCGATCAGGACCTGCAGCTCTCGCGCCTGTCGTCCCTGCCGATCGGTCCGGTGCGCATCCCGCTTCCGCCGTTCGGGATCGTGGCGGTGAACGCGATCGTGGGGGCCGACGTGACCGGAGCGCGCCCGATAGACGTCATCGCACGCGTCGCGCCGCGACCGCTGCTCCTGATCCACTCGGCGGACGATGACAACGCGACCACGACAGTCGATGGCGCGCGGCGCCTCTTCGACGCCGCCGGCGAGCCGAAGCAGCTCTGGATCGCGCCACGCGGCGGGCACGTCGGCGCGATCAATGCGTTCCCTGACGAATATCGCTCGCGTGTCCTGGCGTTCTTTCGCGACGCGCTTCGTTAGCTCACTCGGGCGGCCGGTCCGCTCCGAGCGCCGCAATGATCTCCTTGATGTGGCCGAGGTGCTCGTACTCATGCTCGAGGATCCGGCGCATCACCTTGCGCGTCGTCCAGCGGCGGCCCATGACGGTATGGTCGAGCGCCGTATGCGCTGGCTCCATAACGATGAAGCGCTGGAAAGTGAGGCGGTGGACGCCCTGCAGCGTGTTGAAGGGATCGTCGGGCCACTTCTCGAGCCGCGACAAGAGCTCGACCTCGGTGGTCATAACGTGTTCGAGCGCCTCGCGAACGCTCCACATCGTCTCCGTGGGCTTTCGCTCGAGCTCATCCGGCGAGAACTCGCGTAATAGCGCGAGCAGGGCGGCGCGCGAGGCCTCGAACTGATGGAGGAAATCACGAAGCTCGTGCTCCTCGAGCGGGCCAACGTCCTCGGGAACGATGCGGTCCGCCGGCATGTCTCGAACCTCGAATGTGTCCGGATCGAGATCCTTCCAGTGTTCGGTGGAGACGCCGCGCGTGTCGAGGAGCTCGAGATATGCGCGGAACGCGCGGCGCGCGTTCGCGATCGCCTCCTCGCGTGTGGTGCCCGAGGCGATGCAGCCGCGCAACACCGGCACGTGGGCCAGCCAGTACGAGTCCTCGCCCTTCACCACATAGATCGCCGGCTGCCGTTTCATGCTCGAACCCAGACCTTCTGGCCGCAGTCGGCGCGGATGGACCGCTCCCGACCCTCCACCTCCACACGAAGTGGCTCGCCGTGACGCGGGTCGAGCACGCGAACGGCGACGCCGGGTCGCAACCCCTGCGTGTCGAGATAGTGGAGAAAACCGGGCTCGTGCTCGAACTGGTCGGGGATCCGCTCGATCGTCGCGGTCGCGCCGCGCTCGACCTTCTCCAGCGGCTTCGTGGGCCGGGGCTTCGCCCCTGGCATCGGATTGCCGTGGGGACAGGTCTGCGGATCGCCGAGGACGCGGATGAGACGTTCCTCCATCTCGGGCGACATCGCGTGCTCGATTCGTTCGGCCTCCTCATGGGTCTTCCACCACTCGTAGCCCAAGAGATCCACGAGCATCCGCTCCGCGAGGCGGTGACGCCGGACGACGTGATCCGCCAAGGCCTGCCCTTTGTTGGTAAGATGCACTTCTTTATGCCCATCGAGCTCCACCAGGCCATCGCGCTCGAGCCGGTGGACCATCTCCGATACCGCCGCGGCTGACACCCCGATGAACGCCGCGAGCCGCGCGCCGATCACGTTCGTTCCCTCATCGGAGAGGGTGTAGATGGCCTGCAGGTATTCCTCGATCGCCGGCGAACTGGTGACGATTGTTGACCTCCCAGGTCGGAAATCGTTAGGCTCGCCTTAGGGAGTTAGGCGACCCTAAGACCGGACTCCCCCGCGGGCGAGTATGGCACCGCAGGAAGGAAGCTGATGACCACGGTCGAGATCCTGGCGCTGGGCGCGATCGCGGGCCTCACCGTCTTCTTGGGTCTGCCGATGGGCCGCGTGCGGAACGCAGCGCCGCGCATGCGCTCCTTCCTCAATGCCAGCGCGACCGGGATCCTCCTTTTCTTGTTGTGGGACGTGCTCTCCGAAGGCATCGGGCCGGTCCATGCCGCGCTCACTGAAGCGACGGGCGGCGGCGGTTCCTGGGTCCATTTCTCGTGGCTGGCCGGTGTGTTCGCCGGCTCGCTGACGATCGGGCTGATGAGTCTTGTGTACTACGACCTCTGGCTCGCGCGCCGTGCCAGGGCACGCCTCGGGCCCGGCGCGGTCGATATCAGCGAGCTCCGCGCGGGACCGATCGCGCGACTCATCCCGGCGCATAGGTTGGCTTTCTTCATCGCTATGGGCATCGGGTTTCACAACCTCTCGGAGGGCCTGGCGATAGGGCAATCCGCGGCGGCCGGAGAGCTCAGGCTCGCCCTGGTCCTGGTGATCGGCTTCGCACTGCACAACGCGACCGAAGGTTTCGGGATCGTCGGTCCAATGAGCGGCGAGGCGGACCTCCCGAGCTGGCGTTTCCTCGGAGCGCTCGGCCTCATCGCCGGCGGTCCGACCTTCGTCGGCACGATCATCGGTCAGTCGTTCCAGAACGAGACGGTGTTCGCCGCCTTCCTCGCGCTCGCGGCAGGGTCGATCCTCTACGTGGTCATCGAGCTCCTCGCGGTGGCGCGAAAGCTCGGACACAAGGACTTCACGACGTGGGGGATCCTCCTCGGACTCATGCTCGGTTTCGCGACCGACATGATCCTCACCGCGGTCGGTGCGTGACCAGGTAACACACCTTTCTCTTCGCTAGCCCGTTATCGTTCATCGCGGTGTTCGTACGTGAGATCGGCATCGACCTCGGCACGGCCAACGTGATCGTCTACGTCCGCGGGAAGGGCATTGTCCTCACCGAGCCTTCGGTCGTGGCGCTCGCGAACGAGGACGGGCAGACGCGACCGCGGATCGTCGCCGTCGGTGAGGAAGCGCGACTCATGCTGGGCCGTACGCCTGGAACGATCACCGCGCTGCGACCGATGCGCGACGGCGTGATCGCCGACTACGTGATCACGGAGTACATGCTCAGGTACTTCATCCAGAAGGTCTGCGGCCGCATCACCTTCTTCCACCCTCTGCTGATGATCTGCGTCCCCTCCGGGGTGACCAGTGTGGAGCGACGCGCGGTCAAGGACGCGGCGATCCGCGCCGGCGCGCGGGAGGCGCATCTCATCGAGGAGCCGCTCGCAGCGGCGATCGGCGCGAACATCCCGATCTCGGGTCCCTCGGGCAACCTCATCATCGACATCGGCGGAGGCACCGCGGAGATCGCGGTGATCTCGCTCGGCGGCATCGTCGTGTCACGGAGCGTGCGCGCCGCGGGCAACAAGCTCGACGAGGCGATCGCGAACTTCGTGCGCAAGCGCTACAACCTGATGATCGGCGAGCGCACCGCGGAAGACGTCAAGATCCAGATCGGCTCCGCGCTGCCGATGGACCCCGAGCTGACGATGGAGGTTCGCGGTCGTGACCTCATCGCCGGTCTTCCACGGACCATCACGATCGGGTCGAACGAGATCACCGAGGCGATGGATCCGGTGCTGCAGCAGATCATCGGCGCCGTGAAGGGCGTGCTCGAGGAGACTCCGCCGGAGCTCGCGTCGGATGTCATTGACAAGGGCATGGTCCTCTCGGGTGGCGGCGCGCTCCTCCGCAACATGGACAAGCTTCTGACCCAGGTAACGGGGGTCGCCTGCTATGTGGCGGAGAACCCGCTCTACTGCGTCGCGAAGGGCACGGGTCTCGCGCTCGAGCACCTCGACTTCTTCCGCAGAAGCCTCGTCGCCGTCCGTTAGGTCTTGTCCGCGCGCGTCAACGTCCTCGGGATCGGTTTTGACCGGCTCGACCTCGCTGACGCCACCGAATACGTGGTCGAACGGCACGCTCGGGGTGAGCGCACCTTCGTGGTCACGGCAAACCCGGAGTTCGTGATGCTTGCGCGCCGCGACCGCCAGCTCGGTGCGCTCGCGCACTCGGCGAACCTGGTCGTGGCCGACGGCACAGGGGTGCTCGTCGCGTCGCGGCTCCTCGGCGATCCGCTGCCGGCGCGCGTTCCCGGCCGCCTACTCGTGCCCGCGATCCTCGGCCGACTGTCCGGACTTGGCGCGTCCGTCTTTCTGCTCGGGGCTGGACCGGGCGTCGCCGAGCGCGCCGCTTCGGAGCTCTCGCGGCGCATCCCGGCGGTCCGCATCGCCGGCGCGTATGCCGGCACCCCGGCGCCGGCCGAGGACGACGTGATCCGCGAACGTATCCGCGCGGCCGACGCGCGTGTCCTCCTCGTCGCCTACGGCATGCCGGCGCAGGAGCGTTGGATAGCGCGGAACCTTCCGCAGCTTCCGTCCGTGCGCGTCGCGATCGGTGTGGGCGGTGTGTTCGATCAGCTCGCGGGCCGCGTGCGGCTGCCGCCCGCGATGATCCACGCGCTCGGCTTCGAATGGCTCTGGCGGCTCGCCTTCGAGCCGCGCCGCTGGCGCCGCCAGCGGGTGCTGCCGCTCTTCGTCGCGCTCATCGTGCGGCAGCGCCTCTTCGGCCGGTGAAGCTCGCGCTCGCCCACGAGTATTTCGTCGTCCACGGTGGCGCCGAGCGCGTCGTCGAGACGCTGCACGGGATGTGGCCGGAGGCCCCCGTCTACACGTTCTTCCACGATCGCCGCCGGTACGGTCCCCTCGACGCGTGGAACCTGCGCACGAGCTATCTGCAGCGCCTGCTCCTCGGTGAGAGTCATCGCGTTCTTCTTCCGCTCTACCCGAACGCCGCGCGCGCGCTCCATGTCCCGCCTGACACAGACGCCGTGGTCGTCTCCACCAGCGCCTTCATCAAAGGTATCGGTCTCGCGGACCGGACGGTCGAGATCGCGTACTGCCATTCGCCCACGAGGTACCTGTATGACTGGAGCGACCGATACCTGCAGGAAGAGGTGCCCGCGCCGCTCCACCCTTTCATGCGCGATCTGCTCGGTCGGCTCCGGGAGACCGATCGGCGGTTTGCCGAGCGGGTCGACCGATGGATCGCGAACTCCACGGCGGTCCGTGATCGGATCCTGAAGTACTACGAAGTTCGAACTCCGGTCGACGTCGTTTCCCCGCCGATCGACGTCGACTCGTTTCGAGCGGAGGAAGAGCGCGGCGACTTCTGGCTCTTCGTCGGACGTCTTTCCGCGTACAAGCGCGCCGATGTCGCGGTGCGTGCGTTCAGCGACCTCGGGATGCGACTCATGGTCGTGGGCGAAGGGCGTGAGCGCGGCGCGCTCGAACGGATCGCCGGAGAGAACGTGGCCTTCACCGGGCGGGCCGATGACGACACGCTCAAGGATCTGCTCGCCTCCGCGCGCGGGCTGATCTTCCCCTGCGAAGACGACTTTGGGATGGTCTGCGTCGAGGCGCTCGCGTCGGGCGCGCCGGTCGTCGCGCTGGCGGCGGGTGGCATCTTCGACATCGTCCGCGACGGTGAGAACGGCGCCCTCGTCGACGTCGCCGAGCCGCGCGCGTTCGCGGAGGCGGTGCTGCATGTCGAGCGGAGGCGCTTCGAACCGAAAGCGCTTCGCGACTCGGCGCGCCGCTTTGATGTGTCACGATTCCGCGAACGCGTGCGCCGGATAGTCGAGGAAGCGCACGCCAAAGGAAGGGCCCAATAACCACCGAGCCGCGTCGCGTTCGCGTGGACATGCACACGCACAGCGAGGCGTCGCCCGACAGCCGGACCCCCATCGCCGAGCAGGCGCGCGCGATCCGCGCCGCCGAGCTC